>JBBTDS010000674.1:0-5707 GCA_038060875.1 Acidobacteriota bacterium
GGGGCTGGAAACGGGCGAGAAATCTCAGCACCGCGCCAGTCCCTTACCCGACAGCGCGATTACGAAGAGTTGAAACAGGAACTGGGCTTGGGACACTATGAAGGCCGCGGCTGGCGAGGATTCCATCATCACGCCACGCTCTGCATTGCAGCTTACGGGTTCCTGGTGGTCGAGCGGACCCGTTTTTCCCCCTCAGCCCGCGTCGGTCAACTGGGACTACGCGCCACGAAGATTCCGCCCCACTTCCAACCCCGCGGCTCGCCGCGCGCGCTCCGAACGGCATAATCCGCAGTCCATCGCCACGCTCCGCATCCGGATTGCCAGAGTCCTGCTCCGGCGGCTCCCCTGCTGCCCTTTTTGTTGTGCGCGTAGTTTATAACACAGTAGTACTAGAGGAGCGGAGCTGGGGCGAGTACGATTCCCGGCCAAACCACCCTTCCTCTGCATCGAGATCCTCTCACCCGAGGACCGCATGTCGCGAATGCAGCGCAAGATCGACGACTACCTGGAAATGGGCGTCTCCTACGTCTGGGTCGTAGACCCGCAGAGCCGGAAGGGCTGGATCTACACCGCCGCGGGGGCCCGCGAAGCCAAGGACGGTATCCTCCGCACGGCGAATCCCGATATCGCCGTCCCGCTGGCCGAGATCTTCGCCGAGATGTAGCCTACCGCCCCGCCAGCGCCCCCCGGATCCGCTCCACCGCCTCCACCAGGTTCTCGTAGGAGTTGGCGTAGCTGAAGCGCAGGTAGCCCTCGCCGTGAGCGCCGAAGGAGGCCCCGTTCAGGCAGGCCACGCCGGCCTGGTGAAGCAGATGATCGGCCAGGTCCCTGGAACTCATCCCGGCGCCCTGCACATTGGCGAAGGCGTAGAAGGCGCCGCCGGGACGGGCGCAGCGGAAGCCGGGCAGGCTGTTCAGCCCGTCGCAGAAGGCGTCGCGGCGGCGGCGGAACTCGGCCACCATGCGGTCCACCTCGTCCTGCGGTCCGCTCAGCGCTGCCATGCCGGCCCGCTGGGTGAAGCTGGCGGTGCACGAGTTCGAGTTCACCATCAGCTTGGTCACCGCCTCCACCAGCCACTCCGGCATCACGCCATAGCCGATGCGCCAGCCAGTCATCGCGTACGTCTTCGAGAAGCCGTCCAGCAGGATCGTCTTCTCCAGCATCCCCGGCAGGCTGGCGATCGACTGCGGCTGCTCGCCGTAGTAGATCCGCGAGTAGATCTCGTCGGAGAGCACCATCAGGTCGCGGTCGCGCACCATTTCCGCGATCGCCCGCAGGTCCTCGGGCGGGATCACGCCGCCGGTGGGGTTCTGCGGCGAGTTCAGGATCAGCATCCGGGTCCGGTCGCTGAGCTTATCGCGCAGCAGGTCGAGGTCGAACACGAAACCGCGCTCCTCAACCAGCGGCATCGGCACCGGCGCCGCGTCGATGAAGCGGATCATCGATTCATAGATCGGGAAGCCGGGATTGGGGTAAATGACTTCGTCGCCGGGCTCCAGCAGGGCCAGCATGGGAAAGAAGATGATCGGCTTGCCGCCCGGCACAATGGCCACGCGCTCGGGACCTACGCGCACCCCACGCGTCCGCGAGACGTAGGCGGCCACCACCTCCCGAAGCTCGGGGTAGCCCTGCGTCGGGCCATAGTGCGTCCAGCCCTCTTCGAGCGCCCGCTGCGCCGCCTCGACAATGTGCCGGGGCGTGGCGAAGTCGGGCTCGCCGATTTCCAGGTGGATGACGCTGCGCCCCCGCGCTTCCAGCTCGCGGGCGCGTGCCAGCACCTCAAAAGCGGTCTCGGTTCCGATCCGGCTCATGCGTTCAGCGAGTTTCATTTGGAACTCCGGGATGGAAGAGGGGAAACGGCGCGCCTCCGCGCGCCAGCAGGCAGGGCTCAACTCGCGCTCTTGCGAAAATACGGCACTCCGTCACGGTGTTCGACGAAAGAAACCTGGTCGCCGATCGCGACCCGCTCGCCGAGGATGCGGGCGGTGACTCGCCCGCCCTCATCCAGCGTCACGATCGCGATCTGGTAAGGCGCGTCCTTCAGGAAGGCTTCCGGCGCCGAGTACACAACGGTCTCGGTGTAGACCACGCCCGCCGACCGCGGCTTGGGTTCCTCCGTCATGCCGCGCCTAATATTGTAACCACTCCGGTGGCCCCTGAGCCGCCCAGGTTCTCCGCCAGCCCGAGCGAGTGGCGCCGGACCTGGTTGTCGCCTGCCTGGCCGCGGATCTGGGCGGTCACGTCGCAGATCTGCGCCACCCCGGTGGCGCCCACCGGGTGGCCTTTGGCTTTCAACCCGCCGCTGGCGTTCACCGGCCTGGCCCCATCCAGCGCCGTCGAGCCCTGGGCGCAGTATGGCCCGCCCTCGCCCGGCTTCACAAAGCCCAGGTCCTCGGTGGCGATGATCTCGGCGATGGTGAAGCAATCATGCACCTCGGCGAACTCGATGTCGGCCGGGCCGGCGCCGGCCATGCGGTAGGCCTTCTCCGCCGCCGCCCGCACCGCCGGAAAGGTCGTGATGTCCTCCTTTTCGTCCAGCGCGAAGCGGTCCGAGGCCTGGGCGATGCCGAGCACGCGCACGGGCTTGGAGGTGAACTCGGCGGCGCGTTCCAGCGGCGCCAGCAGCACGGCGGCCGCCCCGTCGCTGACCATCGAGCAGTCGTACAGCGTCAGCGGATCGGCCACCGGCTTGCCCGCCAGCGCCTGCTCCAGTGTGATCACCTTCCGCATGTGCGCCTGGGGGTTCCGCGCGCCGTTGGCATGGTTCTTGACCGCCACCGCGGCCAGATGCTCGCGCCGCGTGCCGTACTGGTGCATGTGACGCCGGGCGATCATGGCGAACAGCGCCGGGAAGGTCGCCCCAGCCCGCATCTCGCCGCCCAGGTCCCCCGCCGACGCCAGGATCTCGGCCACCTTAGGCGTCGGCTGGGAGGTCATCTTTTCCACGCCCAGCACCAGCACAAGGTCGTAGAGCCCGGCGGCAACCGCCGAGACGGCGTGGAAGAACGCCGATCCGCCCGAGGCGCAGGCGGCCTCAAACCTTGTGGCTGGCACGCCCTGGATGCCCAGTCCCGAGGCCACGTATGGGGCCAGGTGACTCTGGCCCACGAAAGCGGGCCCGGCGAAATTCCCGAGGAATAGCGCCTCCACCTGGCCGGGCCCGGCGTGCCCGTCCTCCAGGCACTTCCGCCCGGCCTCCACCGCCAGCGAGCGCAGGTCCCGATCCGGGAAGGCGCCAAAGGCGGTCTTGCCTATCGCGGCCACGGCCACTGGTCTCATATAATTAGAATAGCGCCGCTGGTGCGGGCTGGGGAGCGCTTCCGGCTACACGTTTCACCCCGGTTCCGCGTCATGCTCTTTAGGCGCATGGCAACGGCTGTATTGTCGGTTATGAGCGAAGCCCTCGAGCCAACGTTTCAGGACGCCCTGGCGTGGCAGAACCGCTTCGTCTCTGACAACTTGCGGCGGATCTTCCTGCTCATCTACCGCATGGTGGGCAACGTGCCGGACGCCCAGGACCTGACCCAGGAGACCTTCATCAAGGCCCTCCAGCGCCAGGAGCAGCTCAAGGACGCCGAGAAGGCGGCCCACTGGCTGTCGCGGATCGCCACCAACACCGCCCTCGACTTCCTGCGCCGGCATGGCCGGGTCTCTTACTGCGAGCTGGAGGAGGCCACCGAGCCGCTCCGCAGCCCGGCTTCCGAGAGCCCGGAGCAACTGCTTCTGCGCTCCGAGCGGAGAGAGATGTTGGAGGAGGGTCTGCAATTGCTCACCGCCCGCGAGCGGGCGGCGCTGATTTTGCGCGACGTCGAGGACCTGCCGGCCGAGGAAGTGGCCCGGCACCTGAACTGTTCCAAGGCCACGGTTCGTTCTCACATCGCCAACGCGCGGATCAAGTTCCGCCGCTACCTGGCCAAGAGGAAAGCGTGATGCACCCCAGTGAATCCAACCTGGCGCTGTACGCCGGCGGGGAGATGCGCCTGTGGAGCCGCTGGCGCGTGGCTCGCCACCTGGAGCGCTGCCACCAGTGCCGCCGGCAGGTCGAGGAGTTCGGAGCGCTGCGGCAGTGGATCCGGGCCGAAGACCAGCTCCCGGCCGGCCTCCATTGGGGCCGGCTGGCCGGCGAAATCCGAGCCAACATCCGCGTCGGGCTGGCAGCCGGCGAGTGCGTCGGGCCGGTCCCGGAGCCGGCCGCGTTCCGCTGGCGCGCGGCCGCGGTGGCAATGCCGGTGGTGCTGCTGGTGATAACGGGGTGGCTGTTGCAGAGCTGGCGCCCGCCGCTGGCCCGGCCCGAGGCTGCCCGCGGCCTGGTGCTGACCGCCACCGCCGGCGGGATCGAAGTGCGCGAAGGCCGGAGCGCGTTGACGCTGTTATATCCGCCCGCCGCCGAGGCCAGCCAGCTCGTCAGCGGGGATGCGGTCCGCATCCGCTACGTGGATGCCGAGACCGGCTACGTGACCATCAGCCATGTCTATGCGCAATAAGTTCGCCGTCTTGCTCTTCGCTGGCCTCGCGGCCGCCTGGGCGCAGCCTGCCCAGCGTTCGGTCAAGGTGAATTTCCCCGCCGATTCGCCGGTGGCGGTGGTGTCGGCGGACTGGGGCGAGTCGCGCGAATCGGCCCGCGGCAGCGCGCTGGTGCTCGACCTGCACACCGCGCTGTCGCTGCGCAACTCCAGCCCGCGGCGCGTCCGCGGCATCACGCTGATGGTGCGGGCGCAAGCGGTGACGCCCGGCGGCAAGGCGTCGGTCACCGTGCCCAGCCTCGACGTGAGGCCGGGCGAGACCTTCCCGGTGCGCATCGACCTGCGGCTGCTGCGGCCGCAGGGCGGCGCCGGCCCGCTGGTCGAGATCGAGCTGGACGGCGTGCTGTTTGACGACCTTTCCTTCTTTGGCGCCAACCGTCTGAACTCGCGCCGCCTGATGAGCGTCTGGGAGCTGGAGGCGCGCCGCGACCGCCGCCACTACAAGTCGATCCTGGAGGCGCGCGGGCTCGAGGGCTTGCAGCAGGAGATCCTCGGCGCGCTGGCGCGAGTGGCCGATCACCCGCGGCTCGACGTGCAGGTGAGCCGGCGAGGCCGCGCCACCGCCGTGCGCGAGCAGGAACGCCAGTTCGCCTTTCTCCAGTTGCCGGATTCTCCGCTCGAGCCGGTCTCCGGCGCCGCGCGAGTGGCCGGCAGCGAGGCGTGGGACCCGCGCATCGAAGTGCTCAATCGCTCCAGCCGTCCGATCCGGTACTTCGAGATCGGCTGGATTCTGCGCGACCGCGAGGGCCGCGAGTTCCTGGCCGGCTCTGTCCCGGCCGCCGATACGGGCTTGAACCTGGCGCCGGGGCAGAAGAGCCAGGTGCTCAACGACGCCACGCTGAAGTTCTCGCGTGCGCCCGGCCAGCCGTTGGCCATTGAAGGGATGACCGGCTTCGTCAGCCAGGCCGAGTTCGCCGACGGCCAGATCTGGATCCCCGACCGGGCCGCGTTGAGCGATCCGCGGCTCCGGCGGGTGCTGCCTCCCTCGGCCGAGGAGCAGCGCCTGGCCGACCTCTACCGCAAGAAGGGCCTGCCGGCGCTGATCGAGGAGCTGAAGAAGTTCTGAAGCCCGTGATCGGCCGTTCCCCAGACCGCATCAGCCCGGCCGAGGCCATCGCCCTGGCCGGCCGGTGGATCGCGCTGGAGATCTACTCCCCGCAGAACGCCGCGTTGCGCCGCATCGA
>JBBTDS010000675.1:0-2364 GCA_038060875.1 Acidobacteriota bacterium
AAGTTTCCGAACGCTCTTGCACGTCCAGCGCAAGGGCGACTCCGGATCGCCGCGCTTCCAGTGACCATCGTTGAGCGGACGGCTTACGCCAGTGCAATCCCCGAAGCCACCAGGCGGATCGGGCATCGTGATCCCGATGACGTCGAGATTCTGGCCCTCGCTCTGCACTTGGGTGTGCCGGTCTGGTCGAACGACAACGACTTCGAGGACGCCGGAGTGGAGTGGTACACAACCGCTCGCTTGCCCGGCAAGCCTGGCGACGCCTTCAGGAACTCTTCGGGAGCGATGCCCGCCTGCTTCAGTATCGCTCGAAGCGTCCCCTCCGGCATGTCTCCCGGATGGTTGGGAACCGTCGTGTACCGGTTGGTTGAGGGTTGGTACCAGATTTCGCGACTCCCCGCGGCCTGCCGATCAAACTCGAAGCCGAACGCCCTCAGGCGCCGCACAACCTAGTGCATCGTCCAGTGAATTCTTTCTTTTATTCCGCCTGCGGCGCCTCGCCTTGCGCGGGTGGGCAGCCTGGTACTCTTTGGTCGCTTGGATAATCCTTTGTAGCTTCTCGGGCCCCTTGGTCCAGCGAAAAGGCGAGCAGCGCTCATCGTAGTTCGCGATGAATTGCAGCAGGAACTCCTTCAATTGGCGCTTGGAGGTGTGGACGCTTTGCGAAAGACCCTGCTTGCTGAGGATGCTGAAGAAGCATTCGATCAGATTGACCCAGGAGGCATGCGTGGGCGTGTGATGGAAATGCACCTGGGGATGTCGTTGTAGCCAGCGCTGAGCGGCCTCGTTCTTGTGGATGTTCAGGTTGTCCAGGACCACGTGCAGTTCCCGGTTGGGGAAGGCGGCGACGACGTCACTCATGAAGCGCAGGAAATTCACCGAGGTGCGCCGCTGTTTGACGTGCGCCAGTACCTTGCCGGTGGCAATTTCCAAGGCGGCCAGCAGGGACTGGGCGCCGTGTCGCACATATTCGTTGGTCCAACTGCGCGGCTTCTTGCCCCGCAGGGGCAGCAGCGGTTGCGTGCGGTCCAGGGCCTGGATGCCCGTCTTCTCGTCCACGCACAGCACCAAGGCGTTCTCGGGCGGGTTCAGGTACAGCCCGACGATGTCCAGCAGTTTGGCTTCAAACTCCGGGTCCGGACTGAAGGTGAAGGTCCGGATCCGATGCGGCTGCAAGTCCGAGTCCACCAGCATGGCATGCACGGTGCTGCGGGGCAGACCGAGATCCCGAGCCAGCGTGCGCACGCTCCAGCGGCTGAGGAATTCCGGTTGCTGGCAAACCCGAGTCTGCACCTTCTGGAGAACGTCAGGCCCGTGTATGGGCGGCCGCCCGGACCGCACCGCATCCTCGAGTCCGTCCAAGCCGGCGGCGGCAAAACTCCGGCGCCACTTGCTGACCGTCACTTCTGGGATGTGGAGAGCGGCCGCGATCTGCTGGTTGGCTCGGCCCTCCGCTGCCGCCAGCACAATGCGGCTTCGCAGAGCCAAACCCTGCGGCGCCGAGGGCGATCGCACCAGATGTTTCAAGGTGGCTTCGGTAACCGAATTGAGCGTGATCGCTGGGGCAACTCTGGGCATGCCCTACTCTACCAGAAGCCGCCGATATTATAAAGAACTATCTGGACGCTATACTAGTGGGTTCAAGTATATCTTTCGGCAAGTATGACTGGCGGTCAGAGGGATGGGCTCAGGTAGAACAGGCTGAGGCGGGGGAGGCCGGCGGACTCCAGCAGGCGGCGTTCGAGGAACTGCTTTTCCAGCATGGCGAGCTGGTCGGCGGTCATCTTGCTGCGGTAAGGGCGGAGCTCGCGGTCGAGGTCGCGGCGGGCGGCCAGCAACTCCTCCTCGCTGCGGCGGCTGAGGACGGCGGCGATCATCTTGTCTTCCAAGGCGGTGAGGCGGCGCTCCAGATCCTCCAGGTCCCTGGCGTGCTCTTCGACTTCGGCGGCCAGGCGCTCCAGCGCGGCTGCGATCCCCTGGAGGACGGGGTCTTCGTGCGAGCGCAGCGCGGCGGCGTTAGTCTCAAGGAAGGCGCGCAGCTCGGCGGTGTCGAAGGGCGGCCCGCTAGCGGGGGCGGAAGACGGCGGCGCGGCCCCTGCCATGGCCTGCGCCGCCTCCAGCACCGCCTGGGCGCAGTAGGCGAGCGAGTTAATCATGCGGACGCGCGACTTGCGGGCGCGCCACTTTTCAAAGGCCGCGTCGATGCCGCGCAGCACCGCTTCCAGCGGGACGCCGGAGTTCTTCCAGGTCTCGATGAGCGCCCAGTCGAGCGGCGAGAGCAGGAACAGGCCGGTGGCGCGGGCGCGGCTGAAATGCTCCTCGATCTCGGTGAAGTAGTTGAAGTAGTTGCGCGGCCAGTCGTTG
>JBBTDS010000675.1:2464-23494 GCA_038060875.1 Acidobacteriota bacterium
GAAATGCTCCTCGATCTCGGTGAAGTAGTTGAAGTAGTTGCGCGGCCAGTCGTTGGGGGGTTCGGGGGCTGGCGGCTGCGGGGGGCCGGGGCGTTCAGGGCCGGGGTCGTGAGTTTCGTCGTTCACTGCGGGCGGGTCCGCTCCCAGATCAGTTGCAGCCCGGCGAGGGTGAGATTCTCGTCAACATCCTTGAGGTACCGTGAGCCGCTCACGATGAGGTGTGCCTGGCCGCCGGTGGCCACCGTGCGGGTGCGGGGGCCCAGCTCGGCGATGAGCCGTTCCAGCACGCCGTCGATCATGCCGATGGCGCCGTAGTAAAGGCCGGACTGCATGCTGGCCACGGTGTTGGCGCCGATGAGGCGTTCTGGCTGGCGGAAATCGACCAGCGGCAGGCGGGCGGTCTTGGCGAAGAGGCTCTCCACGGTGATGCCGATGCCGGGGCAGATGAGCCCGCCCAGATACTCGGCCTCAGCCGAGATGGCGTCGAAGGTGATGGCGGTGCCGAGATCGACCACGACGCAGGGCCCGCCGTACCTGTGGAAGGCAGCCACGCCGTTGACGATGCGGTCGGCGCCGACCTCGCGCGGGTTGTCGTAACGGATGCGCAGGCCGGTGTCGGTTTCGGAGGTGACGAACATGGCGGACGTGCCGAAGTAGTCGCGGGCCATCTGGGCCAGGGCGGAATCGAGCGGCGGGACGACGCTGGCGATGACGATGCCGTCCACCCGGGCCAGGTCCAGCGACGAGAGGGCGAACAGGTTGCGCGTGAGGATGCCCCACTCGTCGGCGGTCTGCTGGTGGACGGTGCTGAGCCGCCAGCGGCCGGCCAGCCGGGCGCCGTCGAAAGCGCCGATGGTCACGTTGGTGTTGCCGACGTCTAGCGCAAGAAGCATAGCTCACTCCGCCGGCCGGACTCCGCCGGCCAGCACCAGGCGGCTGCTGCCGTCGTCACGCCGCAGCCGCAGAAAGCCGGAGGGATTCAGCCCATCGGTGGTCCCCTCCAGCGCGCCATCGACGATCACCCGGCGTCCGCGCACGTAGCTCGAAGCGCGAGAGAACATGCGCAGCACCGGCTCCTTGCCTCCCTCGACCAGCATCCTGGTGAAGCTGTCCACGGCGCGCACCAATTCTAGCAGCAGGCGCTCGCGCGAGTGGGTGCGGCCGGAAGCGAGATACAGCGAGGTGGCCGCCTCGGCCAGCTCGGGCGGAAACTGCGAGTGGTTGACGTTGACGCCGATGCCGGCGATGAACACCGGGAGCTGAACCTCGACCAGGATGCCGGCGCACTTCTTCCCGTCAAGCAGGACATCGTTGGGCCAGCGCAGATCGCAGGCCAGGCCGGCGGTGCGGGCGATGGCTTCGGCGGCCGCCAGGCCCAGGGCGAGCGTCAGCGCCGGAGCGTGATCGTTCGAAAGCGGCAGGCGCAGCACCAGCGAAACGTAGAGGCCGGCATCGCGCTCCGAATACCAGCTCCGGCCGTGGCGGCCCTGGCCGGCGAGTTGTTCCTCGGCCAGCACCACGGTTTTGGGGGGGAGGCCGGCCGCTTCCGTCATGGTGGAGCCGACCGTGTCGAACCAGACGATCTGGCGGCCGGGGAGCTGCTCGCGGATGAAGGCCACATCGAGGGGCATTCAAGCCAGCTCCAGGCGGAAGTTGATGTCCACGGCCGGGGCCGAATGGGTGAGCGCGCCGGAGGAGACGAAATCGGCGCCCGTCTGGGCGTAAGCGCGGACGTTTTCCAGGGTGATGCCGCCGGAGAGCTCGACGGCGGCGCGGCCGGCGACGAAGGCGACCTCGGCGGCGGCCTGCTCGGCGGTCAGGTTGTCGATGAGGACGCGGGCGACGCCGCACTCCAGCGCCGCCTCCAGTTCCTGGCGGGTGCGCACCTCGATCTCGATGGGCAGGCCGGCGCTGCGGGCGCGCTCGATGGCGGCCCGCACGCCGCCGGCCGCGATGATGTGGTTGTTCTTGATGAGCACCGCATCGTAGAGACCCATGCGGTGGTTCATAATGCCGCCGGCGGCGGCGGCCATCTTCTCCAGGCGGCGCAGCCCGGGAGTGGTCTTGCGGGTGTCGAGAACCTTGCAGCCGGCGCCGGCCACGGCCTCGGCGTAGCGCCGGGCCAGGGTGGCGACGCCGCTGAGGCGCTGGAGGAAGTTGAGCGCCACGCGCTCGCATTCCAACAAGGTCCGGGTCAACCCGCGCACCGATGCGATCGACTGGCCGGACTCGAGGGCGGCGCCCGAGGCGGCTTCCAGGCGCAGCTTGTCCACGCCGCCGCGCAGCCTGTAGATGAGCGGGAGAAGTTCCGGGCCGGCGACGACCAGCTTCTCGCGAGCGATGAACCGTCCGGTGGCCCGCTGGTGCGCGGGCACGCAAGCATCGGAAGTGACGTCGCCGGGGCCGATGTCCTCGGCCAGCGCGCGCCGGACCAGCTCGGCTATCTCGGGGTGTTCGACGTCGAAGGGCATCAGTTCAGGGCGGCCAGCGCCTCGCGGCTCTTGGCGAGCTGGGCTTCGTAGTCCGCCAGCTTCTGGCGGAGCGAAGCGACCACCGGCGCCGGGGCGCGGTTCAGAAATTCCGGGTTGGCGAGCTGGCGCTGGGAGCCGGCGATCACCTTCTCGAGCTGCTCGATCTCCTTCTCCAGCCGCTGCCGCCGGACCTCGGTTTGCGCCTGGGGGACGCGGAGGAGCAGATCGAACTCGGGAGTGGAACGCAGGGCGCCCTCACTGGTCGCAGGAGCCGTCTCGTCGCGCAGATCCAGCCGGATGTTGGCGAGCTTCTGGATGGCCTCCGACTGCGTCCGGGCGACGTCTCTGGCGGCCCCGCGCGCGTATAGCAGAGCTTCGAGCTGCTGGCGGGGATCGAGCTTCATGTCGGCCCGCAGGTTGCGGGCGGCAGTGACGATTTCCCGCAAGATCTCCATCTGGCGCTCGGCCTCAGGGTCGGAGACCTCCTCGCCGTACTCGGGATAGCGGGCGAGCGCGATGGAGGCGGGGCGGCCGGGCAGCCCGCCGGCCAGGCGCTGCCACAGCTCTTCGCTCAGGAACGGCATGATCGGGTGCAGCATGCGCAGGCCGGTATCGAAGACGGTGAGCGTGTTGCGCCAGTGGGCGTCCAGCCCCGAATTCTCGCGGAAGCGCAGCTTCTTGATCTCGACGTACCAGTCGCAGAACTCGTGCCAGAAGAACTGCCAGACGAGTTGGGCGGCCTCGTGGTAACGGTAGCGGTCGATGGCGCGGCTGGCCAGATCGACGGCGCGGTTGAGGCGGCTGAAGATCCAGCGGTCTTCGAGCGCCGTCTCCGCGCCCGGGCCGGCCGGCTCGGGCATGTGCAAGGCGGGCTCCTCGGGCGCCCAGGGCTCGACGCCGGAGCGCTCCATGTTGAGGAACAGGAAGCGGGCGGCGTTCCAGATCTTGTTGGCGAAGGCGCGCGCACTGAGTATGCGCTCTTCGGTGAGCACGACGTCGGTGCCCGGCGCCGCCCCGAGCAGCAGCGACATACGCACCGCGTCGGTGCCGTACTTCTCGGTGATCTCCAGCGGATCGACGACGTTCCCGCGCGTCTTCGACATCTTCTGCCGCTCGGCGTCGCGCACCAGTCCGTGGATGTAGACCTCGCGGAAGGGAACGTCGCCGGCGCACTCCAGGCCCATCATGATCATGCGGGCGACCCAGAAGAACAGGATGTCGAAGCCGGTGATGAGCAGCGAAGTGGGGTAGAAGGTCCGCAGGTCCTCGGTCTGGTCGGGCCAGCCCAGAGTCGAGAAGGGCCATAGCCCGGAGCTGAACCAGGTGTCCAGCACATCCGGGTCCTGCTCGAGGCGCCCGGAGCGGCACTTCGAGCAGGCAGCGGGCGTCTCGCGCGCGACAGTGGTCTCGCCGCAGTCCGCGCAATACCAGGCCGGGATGCGATGGCCCCACCAGAGCTGGCGCGAGATGCACCAGTCGCGGATGTTGTACATCCACTCGTAGTAGGTCTTGGTCCAGTTCTCGGGGATGAAGCGGATGCGGCCGTCCTCGACGGCGCGGATGGCCGGCTCGGCCAGCGGCTTGGTCCGGACGAACCATTGGATGGAGACCAGTGGTTCGACCGGGGTCTTGCACCTCTGGCACTTGCCGAGGCTGAGCTGGTAGGGATCGACCTTCTCGATGAGGCCGAGGCGGTCCAGGTCGGCCAGCACGCGCTTGCGGGCTTCGAAGCGGTCGAGGCCGGCGTAGCGTCCGGCTTCGGGGGTCATGCGGCCGCTCTCGTCGATCACCTTGACCTTGGGGAGGTTGTGGCGGCGGCCGGCCTCGAAGTCGTTGGGGTCGTGGGCGGGCGTGACCTTGACGACGCCGGTCGCGAACTCGGGGTCGGCCACTTCGTCCAGGATGATCGGGATGTCGCGGTCCATCAGCGGCAGGCGGACGGTTTTGCCGTGCAGGTCGCGGTAGCGCTCGTCGCGCGGGTTGACGGCCACGGCGGTGTCGCCGAGCATGGTTTCCGGCCGGGTTGTGGCGACGACCAGCGAGCGCGGCGAATCGTTGACCGGGTAGCGGATGTGCCAGAGGTTGCCGGGCGTCTCGTCGTGGATAACTTCGAGGTCCGACAGAGCGGTGTGGCAGCGCGGGCACCAGTTCACCATGTACTCGCCGCGATAGATGAGGCCTTTCTCGTGGAGGCGGACGAAGGCCTCGCGGACGGCGCGCGAGAGGCCGGGGTCCAGCGTAAAGCGCTCGCGGCTCCAGTCGCAGGAGGCGCCCAGGCGGATCATCTGGCGCTTGATGGTGTCGCCGTAACGTTCTTTCCAGGCCCAGACGCGCTGCTCGAAGGCCTCGCGCCCCACGCTGCGGCGGTCGAGGCCCTCTTCGACGAGCTTGCGCTCGACCAGCATCTGGGTGGCGATGCCGGCGTGGTCAGTGCCGGGCAGCCAGAGGGTGTTGTCGCCCCGCATGCGGCGCCAGCGGATGGTGACGTCGATCTCGGTGTGCTCCAGCATGTGACCGATGTGCAGCGAACCGGTGACGTTGGGGGGCGGGATGGCCAGCGAGAAGACGGGGCCGGGCGCGCCCAGCGCGGCGCGGAAGATGCCGGCTTCGACCCAGCGCTCGGCCCAGCGCGGCTCGAACTGTTGGGGTTCGTAGACCTTCTCCAGGTGCATGAGGGGAATTCTCACTATAACATGGGGTTTTCGCCGGGCGGCTCAACGGCGCGCGGGGGCGTGGCCAAGATGGGCCCACGCGAAGTTCCTGACTTAGGGTGTCCAGGCCAGCTCGTGCGTGATAGCGGCGGCGATGCGGGCGGCTAAGGTCTCCACCTGGGCCAGGTCGGGGCCCTCGACCATCACGCGGGCCAGCGGCTCGGTGCCGGAGAAGCGGACCAGCACCCGCCCGGCCTGCCCCAAAGCCTGCTCGGCGGCGCGAATCTCGCGGGTCACCGAAACCAGTTCCTCCAGAGGCCTCCTGGCGGTGATGCGCACATTGACCAGGCGCTGCGGGTAGATCTCCAACTCGGCCGACAACTCGTCCAGGTTCCGCCCGGTCTCGCAGAGGATTTCCAGCACGCGCAGAGCGGTCAGCAGGCCGTCGCCGGTGGTGGCGTGGTCGAGGAAGATGAGGTGGCCGGACTGCTCGCCGCCGAGCACCGCGCCCGAGCGCAGCATCTCCTCGAGCACGTACTTGTCGCCGACCGGCGTGCGGACCAGCCGGATGCCGCGTGCGGCCAGCGCGCGCTCCAGGCCGAGGTTGGACATCACGGTGGCGATCACCACCGGCTGGCCGTCGCGCCCGCGGAGCCGGCCTTGTTCGTGCAAATGGCGCGCGGCCATCAGCAGGACCGCGTCGCCATCCACCATCTTGCCGCTTGGGGCGATGAAGATGGCGCGGTCGGCGTCCCCGTCGAACGCGACGCCCAGATCGGCTTTCTCGGCGGTCACACGTTGGCGCAGCGGCTCGACGTGCAAGGCGCCGCAGTTCAGGTTGATGTTGCGCCCGTCGGGAGAGCAGCCTGTCGGGATGACGCTGGCGCCGAGGCGTGTGAGCAGGTCCGGCCCGATCCGGGAGGCCGCCCCGTGGCCGCAATCGAGAGCCAGGGTGAGGCCGGCGAGCGAGTGCGGGAAGGTCGAGGCGAGATGCCCCTCGTAAAGCTCGTCCAGGGTGGGGTCGGCATCCAGGGCGACGGCGGCCGGCTCCACGCCCGTCTCCAGCAACGCGAAGATCTCCTCCTCGATCCGGTGTTCCTGCTCGTCGGGCAGCTTGTAGCCGGAGTGGCCGAATACCTTGATGCCGTTGTCCTGATAAGGGTTGTGGGAGGCGGAGATCATCACGCCGGCGGCAAACGGACCGGTGCGGGCCAGGTAGGCGAGGCCAGGGGTGGTGATCACGCCGGCGAACCTGGGCCGGACGCCGCGGCTGGCCAGGCCGCCGGCCACCTGGCCGGCCAGCCAGGGGCCGGACTCGCGGGTGTCCATGCCGATAAGGACTTCGGCGGGTTGGCCCACCGTGTCGCCGAGGGCCAGGCCCAGCGCATGGGCGGTGGGCGGGTCGAGCGGGAACTCGCCGGCCACGCCGCGGATGCCGTCAGTCCCGAACAGTTGTTTCGCCATCCAAACCTGTATCGGCGGAGGACTTCTCCAGGGTTAACCTGACGGTGACCACGGCGGGAGACGCCAGCCGCACCAGCGGGTCGCGCACGAATACGTTGGTCCGGAATTCCTGCTGGCTGAGCGCCTGGGAGAGGTCGATCGGGTCGGTCTCCACGAACTCGACCTCGCGCACCCGGCTCTCTGGCCCGACGATGGCCAGCCTGGCCGGGGCTGCTTCCAGGCTTCGGAGGCGGTAGCCTTGCGGCGGGCGCTGGGCAGTCTGCACCTTTACCCGGACCTCGCGGCTCGCTCGCCGCTCGAAGCTCAGCCGCATCGGCGCCGAGACGTAGTTGACCAGGTCCGGGCTGCCCACAAAGGTAAACCAGAGGACCACGGACACCACCAGCGAGAACAGTTTCCAGCCCAGGTTGTGGAGCAACAGCCGTCTCATAACTGTCCGGCGCGCCGCCCGGTTGGTTCGGGGGCGCTGACCAGCCGCGGCCGCCGCTCGCGACGCTGGCGGCGATAGCCGAAGTGCCGGGCCAGCCGCTCCTCGACCTGGTCCAGCGTGACGTCGATCTCGATGTTGCCGAAGGCGGCCGTCGAGATGCGGCCGGTTTCCTCCGAGACCACCAGCGAGAGGCAGTCGCTCTCCTCGGTGATGCCGATGGCGGCGCGGTGGCGCGTGCCGAGCTTGCTGGCCACCAGCGGATTCACGCTGAGCGGGAGGAAGCAGGCGGCGGCGGCCAGCCGGTCGCCTTGGATGATGACGGCGCCGTCGTGCATCGGTCCGCCGCGCTGGAAGATCGACAGCAGCAGGTCGCGCGTCAGGGCGGCGTCCAGCACCTGGCCGCTTTCGATGAAGGTGCGCAGGCCCGTGTCCCGCTCCAGGACGATCAGCGCGCCCGTCTTCTGCTCGCTCAGCCGGCTCAGCGCCCAGAGAATCTCGTCGGTGGACTCGCGGCGCTGGAGGCGGCCGCCGAAGCCCAGCCACCGCCGCCGCCCCATGCGCGCCAGCATGCGCCGGATCTCGGATTGAAACAGCACCAGCAAGGCGATGGCGGTGTAGGGCACCAGCGTGGCCAGCACCGACCGCACCAGCTCCAGCCCCAGCCAGACGGAGGCCAGGTAGGCCAGCAGCACCATGCCGATACCGGCCAGCACGTGGGCCGCCCGCGTGCCCCGCACCATCATGATGAGCTGGTAGACGATGAAGGCGACCACCAGGATGTCAACGATGGCGGTGAGCGTCAGCTTGGAGAACGGCAGTGTCACCCGCCTCTTATTATGGCCGATTTCGTCAACGAATTACGTCGATGCGCTTGAGGTTGGTGGCGCCGAGTCCGAGGGCTTCGGCTAGCTTGAGGGTATTGTCGCAGTTGCGGAAGGAGCCGGCCGGGTCGTAGCCCATGAGCGAGGTGGCCACCGCGTCGGTGGTGACGGGGTTAGTGCCGGCGATCAGCAGGCCTGGCTGCACGTAGCGGATCCCCTTGATCCACGGGCCTTCGCCGCCGGCCACCGACTCGATACCGTCGATGAGCGCGAGATCGATGGGGCGGGCGGCGGCCAGTTCGGCCACGATGCGCGGCACGCGGTAGCCGTCCTCGCGGCGGGAGCCCGGATTCAGCTCTGGCGGCGCGCTCCTGGCGGGCTGCCGCTTGCCGAAGTGGAGAACGCTCGCGCGTCCCTTGGTGGGGCTCTCGTTCGGCTCGTCCGCGCCGGCGTCGTCGCCGTAAATGGAGGCCGGCGTGATGCCGAAGCAGTTCTTCAGCGCCAGGGTGACGCCGCAGGTCGCGTGGTCCTTCAGCTTGGCCATGCTCATGAAGACGTCGGTGTCCTCGTAGGCGTGGTTGAGGTCGTAGGCGGGATACATCGAGCCGCCGCCGGGGACCTTCAGCCGCGCGTAGCGCTTGCCCTTGCCAAGGGCGTTGGTGTTCTCGAACTCGACGTTGGGCGCGGCGCCGGCGAGCGAGCGGACGTTCCAGCCGGAGTCGAGAAGATACTCCTCCATCGGGCCGCCGGTGCCCCAGCAGCTCTCGACGAAGCGGATGCGGCGCGCGCCGGCGCGTCCCACCAGGTGCGCGACCGCCCCGACCAGGCGCGGATGAGTGTAGTGCGTCACCCCGAGCGGCCGGCCCTCGAAGCGCAGCGCCGGGCTGCCGGTGAGGTTCAGCTTGATGGTGACCGTCTTGCCCTTGACGATGCGGCCCAGCCCGCCGAGCTTGTCGAACATCGCCGACAGTATGGCGGTGAGGTCCTCGCTGTAACTGCCGGTCTTGGCGACCGCCACCGGCGCGGTGGGGGCCTCCTTGGCGCGCAGCGCCGGCGTGACGGCGGCTAATGTAAGCAGTTCCCTCCGAGTCATTACTTCCAATCTAACACGAGCGCGGCGCAGACCGGCGCCTGAGGGATATCGACACCCGTGCCTTCTGCGACGGGATAGACCTCGAGATCGCGGGGCGTGTCCTCGGGCGTGAGCAGCCGCGCCCGCGCGAAGCCGCCCACCAGGTGCACGGTGATGTTCTCCACCGGGTAGTTGGAGTAGTTGACCAGGTGCAGCACCACCTGCTTGCCGTCCGGGCTGGCCAGCAGGTTGGAGAGCATGCTGGAGACGTTGAACAGCCGCGCGCCGAGATTGCGCCGGCCCATCACCGAATTCATGTCGCGCCAGATGTCGTTGAGCTTCTCCACTTCCGGCTTGTCGAGCGCGATCTGGTCGGCGCGCGGCGCGGGGAACTTCCAGCCCGGCGGCCCGGAAAGGAGGGTGCCGCCGCGGCGGGCCACGCCACTGAGCGCCTCCTTCTGGGCGTCGGTGAGCGAGGCCGGATCGACGGTCACCGCCAGCCGCGCGGCTCTCAGCGCCTCGTCGTTCAATTTCGCCTTGGGGACGGGGCGGACCGGCGTATGCTTGACGGCGATCATGTCCAGCACGCCGCCGTTGAGCAGCGCGCCGCTGTCGATGTCCTGGATCAGCGCGAGCTGGCCGTGAAAGGGCCAGGCGCGCCATTCCTTGTGCTCCTCGTAGAACTTGAGGTGGGCGGCGATGCGGCGCCAGTCGCGCAGGGCGGCGGGATCGCCGGCCAGCAGGCGCCCGTTGAACTCCCGGTCGAGCGCCACGACCCAGCGCGCTCCGGTGATGGCCGCGTCGCCGATGGCCTGAAGATACCGGGCGACCGGCAGAACGGTCTTCGGCGGCGGCGTGTTCGCCACCCATATGGGGGCCTCGGTGGCCGCGCGCAGATAGCGCAGAAAGCCGGTGTTGGTGTCGATCCACGGCCCGCCGGTCGGGGCGGCCTGCGCCGCGCCGGCCGGTTGCGCCTGGACGCCGGGCCAGACGGCATGGCTGGTGCCCACCAGCGGAGCATCGAGCCGCAGCAGGTGACGCGGCGGCAGTTCCACCAGCGCCAGCTTGGAAGCGGCCAGCACTTCGCGCGTGCGCGCGATCATGGCGCGGTCGAACTCGCCCTCCAGCACCAGGCCGGCGAGTTTGGCCTCAACCGCCGCTCTCGCCGCCGCCAGCGTGTCTCCACCCGGGCGGACGACCGCCAGGACCGCAATGCCGCGGCTGGCCGCCGCCGCCGCGAATTCGGCCGAGGGCTCCTCCATCAGCAGGCAGTTGACCGGAGTGCCGGCGACCAGGTCCAGGGTCGCCGGATCGGTCGCGCTCCAGCGCGCCGGCACCCAGCCGGCCAGGCTGAGCGTCAGGAGAGCGGGAACGAGCATACCTTCACTTTACTGTGGCGAGCGGTATAATTCCTGTCGCAAGGGGGTGGGCCATGATGAGAATGGTCGGTTTGCTGATGGTGGCCTGCGCCAGCCCCGCGCTGGCTCAGGAATCCCGCGGCACGATCATCGGCCGCGTGAGCGATCCCAGCGGCGCGATGGCCGCCGGGGCCAGGATTCAGGCGGTCAATGTCGCTACCAATGCCGGCGCCGCGTCGGTGACCAACGACCAGGGCAACTACGAGATTCCGTACCTGCTGCCCGGCACGTACCGGATCAGCGTCGAACTGGCGGGCTTCAAGAAAGCCGTGCGCGACGGCATTGAGCTGCGCGTCAACGACCGGATGACGCTGGATTTCGCGCTGGAGATCGGCGACGTGGCCGAGTCGGTGGTGGTCACGGGCGAGACGCCGCTGCTGGAATCGGCGACGGCGTCGATCGGCATGGTGATGGACGAAAGGCGGGCCACGGAGCTGCCGGTGGTCGGCGGCAACGCCTTTTACCTGGCCCGGCTGGCGCCGGGCATCCTGAGCGCCGAGGGCCGCGGCAACGGCCAGAACCCGTTCGACGGCGGTTCGGCCACCGGCACCATCATCGTCAACGGCACTCGCAGCGGGTCGAGCGAAGTCACCCTGGACGGAGCGCCGAACATGTTCGAGCGCAGCACGGCCTACGCGCCGCCGCAGGACCTGGTGCAGGAGTTCCGCATCAACACCGCCGCCTATGACGCCAGCCTGGGGCACGCCGCCGGGGCGGTCACCAACGTCAGCCTGAAGTCGGGCGGCAACGCGCTGCACGGCACCGGCTACCTGTTCGACTCGCGATTCCGGGGCCGGCCGTGGTTCCTCAACCGCTGGCTCTACGACCCGACGACCGGACCCATCACCTCGCGCAAGATCCAGGAGGCGACGCCCGGTTGGCTGCACCAGCGGTGGGGCACAACACTGACGGGGCCGGTGGTGCTGCCGAAGATTTACGCCGGGCGCAGCCGCACGTTCTGGAGCTTCGGCTACGAGGGCGTGCGAGTCAGCCGCGAAACCACCTTCACCGGGACGCTGCCCAGCCTCGAACAGCGCAAGGGCGACTTCTCGGCGCTGCTGCGACTGGGCGCGCAATACCAGGTCTACGATCCGATGACGATCGCGCCCGCTCCGGCCGGGCGCTTCAGCCGCCAGCCGCTGGCGGGCAACATCATACCAGCCAGCCGCCTGGATCCGATCGCGCAGAAGCTGCTCACTTACTGGCCCGAACCGAACCAGACCGGCACCGCCGACGGCCGCCAGAACTACTTCCGCATCGCCACCGACAAGCGGTTGTGGGGCTCGCTGCTCGGCCGGATCGATCACAACTTCTCGGAAAAGCACCGGGTGTTCTTCCGCGTCAACAACAACCAGTGGGACCAGACCGTCCAGCAGATGCCGACCATCGCCAACGGCAACACGAGCGGGCGCCCCGGCTACGGCCTGGTGGCCGACGACGTCTACGTGTTCAACCCGCAACTGCTGCTGAACCTGCGCTACGGCCTGACCTACCAGCGGCCGTGGGCCTCGCGTCTCAGCCAGGGCTTCGATCTTCTCTCGCTCGGATTGCCGCAGCGGCTGCTCACCGAGATCCAGACGAAGAACAACCCACGGGGGATCGCCTTTCCGGAGATCGCGGTGGACGGTTATACCAGCCTCGGCGCCGACGGCGGCAACTCGCGGACCATCTACTACCAGACCTTCGGCGCCACCGTCACCAGGATCAGCGGCAATCACAGCCTGCGCTTCGGCGGCGAGTACCGGCTGATGCGCGAGAACGGCTACGACTTCGGCAACGTGGCGCCGCGCCTCGATTTCGGCGCTGCCTGGACCCGCGGCCCGCTGGACAACTCGCCGGCGGCGCCGATCGGCCAGGGACTGGCCTCGATGCTGCTCGGCATCGCGAGCGGCGGCACGATCGATATCAACGCCTCGCGCGCCGAGCAATCTTCCTTCACCGCTCTCTACTGGCAGGACGACTGGCGCCTGACGCCGCGGCTGACGCTGAACCTCGGCTTGCGCTGGGAATTCGAGGGGCCCACTACAGAACGGTTCAACCGCTCCATCCGCGGCTTCGACTTCCAGACTCCCAGCCCGGTCGAGGAGCGGGCGAAAGCCAACTACGCACGGGCGCCTATTCCCGAGCTGCCGGCGGCCGGCTTCAGCGCGCGGGGCGGGCTGACGTTCGCGGGGGTGGGCGCTCAGCCGCGCAGCTTGTGGCTGGCCGATAAGAACAACCTTGCGCCGCGGGTGGCGCTGGCGTATCAGTTGTCGAAGAAGACAGTGGTGCGCGCGGGTTACGGGGTCTTCTACGACGTGACGGGCATCGACCGCGGGGACGTGAACCAGGGCGGATTCAACCAGCCGACCAATCTCATCGCCAGCCTGGACAACGGGCTGACCTTCCGCGCCCGGCCGGCCAACCCGTTTCCTGACGGTCTGGAGGCGCCGCTGGGCGCTGCCGGCGGCCTGCGCACCTTCCTCGGCCGCGGTGTGAGCTTCTTCGAGCAAGAGTGCCTGAATCCCTACATGCAGCGCTGGTCCTTCTCAGTGCAGCGCGAACTGGCAACGCGAACGGTGATCGAGGCCGCCTATGTGGGCAACCGCGGCACCAAGATCATGGCCGGGCGGCAATTCGATCCGGCGCCGCGGCGGTACTTGTCCACCTCGGCGGCGCGCGACCAGGTCGTGATCGACTTCTTGAGCGAGCAGGTGGCGAATCCCTTCTCGGGGCTTCCCGAGTTCGCCGGCACGGGGCTTAGCGGGGTCCGCACCAGCCGCGGTCAGCTTCTGCGTCCCTACCCGCACTTCACCGGCATCAGCGCCAGCCCGCCCGCCGGCTACTCCTACTACCACTCGCTCCAGCTCCGCGTGGAGAAGCAGTGGAGCAAAGGCCTCACCTTCCAGGCGAGCTGGACGTGGTCCAAGTTCATGGATGCCTCCTCGTTCTTGAATGACACGGACCCGGTCCCCTACAAGGTAATCTCGGACCAGGACTTCACGCACCGCTTTGTGCTCAACGCCATCTACGAGCTGCCGTTGGGCCGCGGCAAGCCGCTCGGGAGAAACGCCGGGGCGGTGGTGAATCACGTCATCGGCGGCTGGCAGTTACAGGGGTGGTTCGAAGGCCAGACGGGGCAGGTGTTGGGCTTCGGCAACGCCATCTTGTACGGCAGCCTGAAGGACGTTCCGCTCCCGGCCGGCCAGCGGAGCGCCGAGCGCTGGTTCAATACCGGGGCTGGCTTCGAGCGCGACCCTCGCAAGCAGCTTGCCAGCAACATCCAGACCTTCCCCAGCCGCTTCAGCGGCATCCGCGGCGACGGCATCAACAACTTCGACCTGTCGCTGTTCAAGAACTTCCGCATCCGGGAAGGCCTGAAGGCGCAGTTCCGCCTGGAGGCCTTCAACGCGCTGAACCACGTGCAGCTAGGCGGCCCGAACACCAGCCCGACCAGCACGGCCTTCGGCTCAATCACCGGCGAGAAGGGACACGGCCAGCGCCAGGTGACGCTGGCGCTGAAAGTCCTGTTCTGAACGCGATCCGGCCCGTTATAATGACCACTGACCGCTAACAAGCCATGTGCGGCATTGCCGGTTTCGTGCTTCGCGAGGGGGTCCCCGAGCCCGCCGTGGCCCGGGCCATGTGCGACCAGATCCGGCATCGCGGGCCGGACGACGAGGGTTTCTACCTCGATGCGCAGTGCGCCCTCGGCATGCGCCGCCTGAGCATCATCGACCTCCAGACCGGCCACCAGCCCATCGCCAGCGAGGACGGCGCCGTCTGGGTCGTCTTCAACGGCGAGATCTACAACTACCGCGAGCTGCGCCGCGAGCTGGCCGCCCGCGGCCACCGTTTCGCGACCGCCGCCGACACCGAGGTCCTCGTGCACCTGTACGAGGAGGAAGGCGTGGAGGGCATCTCGCGCTTGCGGGGCATGTTCGCCTACGCCATCTGGGACCGCCGGCGCCAGCGGCTGCTGCTGGCGCGGGACCGGTTCGGCAAAAAGCCCCTTTACTTCTGCGCGCTTCCGCAAGGCCTGTATTTCGGCAGCGAGATCAAGTCCTTGCGCGCCGCCCGTCTCCCGCTCGACCTCGATGAAGAGGCGCTGAAACTCTACTTCCACTTCGGCTTCATTCCCCACCCCCGCAGCGTCTATCGCGGCATCCGCAAGGTGGCGCCGGGCGGCTGGCTCACTTATGACGCCGGCGGCCGCCTCCAGGAGGGCCGCTATTGGAGACCGCCGCCGCCGGCCGAGAGGCCGCCCGAGGACAAGAGCGAAGAGCAGATCGTCACTGAGGTCCGCGAGGCCTTCGACGAATCGGTGCGCATCCGCATGGTGGCCGACGTGCCGCTGGGGGCGTTCCTGAGCGGCGGCATCGATTCCAGCTCGGTGGTCGCTTCGATGGCCATCCAGTCCCCCGAGCCGGTCAAGACCTTCTCGATCGGCTTCGAAGAAGCGGCCTTCAATGAGCTGGAATACGCCGCCCTGGTGGCCGAACGCTACCGCACCGACCACCATGCCATCGTGGTCCGGCCGGATGTCATCGAGCTGGCGCCGAAGATCGCCCGCCAGTTCGACGAGCCGTTCGGCGATTCCTCCGCCATCCCCACTTACATCGTTTCGGAGTTCGCCTCGCGCCACGTAAAGGTGGCCCTCAGCGGCGACGGCGGCGACGAGCTGTTCGCCGGCTACACCAGCTTTTTCCAGGTGGAGCGCCTGCGCGTCTGGGACCGGGTCCCGCTGGCGGCGCGCCGGCTGCTGGACGCCTTCTCCCGGCTGGTTCCGTACTCGATGTACGGCAAGAACTACATGCGCCTGGCCAGCCGGAGGACCGCGCTGGAGCGCTATTTCGAGGCCAATTTCGGCCCGCGCTTCCTGATCGAGCGCATGTTCGCGCCCGGCTGGCTGCCGCCGGCCGATACCGCCTACCTGGTGCGCACCTTCGCCGATTGCCTGCTGCCGGAGCCGGCCTCCGATATCGCCCAAGCCATCTACTTTGAGACCGCCTGCAAGCTGCCGGAAGACATACTGGTCAAGGTGGACCGCATGGCCATGGCTTCGTCGCTCGAGGTGCGCTGCCCGCTGCTGGACCACCGCCTGGCCCGACTGGCGGCCGCCATTCCTCCCTCCTGGAACATGCGCCACGGCAGCGGCAAGCGGATCCTGCTCCGCGCCCTCGGCGACCGGCTCCCCGCCGCCTTGCTGGGGCGCCCCAAGAAGGGATTCAGCGTGCCGCTGGCACTCTGGTTCCGCGGTCCGCTCAAGGACTTTCTCCGCGACCGCCTGCTCGCCCCGCGCTTCCTCGACCAGGGACTGGTCTCGCCCCGCTTTGTTCGCTACCTGATTGACGAGCACCTGCGCGGCGCCCGTGATAACTACTACTGGCTCTGGCGGCTCCTCGTACTAGATCTCTGGCTCCAGGACAATGCCGCCCTGCTGCCGGCCGAGCCTTCGCGCTATCCGTGATAAAATTGAGTTCTGCGCAAGGGCGGGAAGAAGTCTTTGCCCTGCAGCGGGGGAGGGGGGCCAGAGAGGGTCCGCCACGTGGTGGAGAAGAAGATGCTAACGCCGGTTTTCCTGCTGCTGTGCGCTGCGCTTCCTCCGGCCGCCGCACAACAAGGCCCGGTCTTCTACGTATCCCCCGCTGGCAACGACCTGGAAGGTGACGGCACTGCCGCCAGGCCCTGGGCTACTCTGTCGGCCGCGGCCGCAGCCGTGCCCGGCAGCGGCGCCGAGGTGGTGGTGGCCGATGGCCTCTACCGCGGCCGCCTGCACCTCCTGCGCCGTTACGCCGGACGCGTTGTGTTTCGCGCCGCCCATTCCTACCGGGCCATCCTGGAAGGGGAGGACGATGCGGCGATCAGCGCCGAGGGCGCCGGCAACTTCGAGCTCGCAGGCTTTGAGGTCCGCCGCCGTGTGCGGCTAGCCGAAACTACGGACGCCGTCCTCCGTGACAACATCATCCACGACAGCCTCAACGGCGATCCGCTCCAACTGAGCGCCTCGCGGAACATTCTGGTCATCGGCAACAGCTTGGCCGGCCAGCGCGTCGAGGTTACCGGCTGTACCGATGTAACCGTCCGGGACAATGTCTTCAGCAACGCCCGCGTTGTGCTCAGGAGTTCGGTGTCCTTTCCCGAGAGCCGGCGCGCCTGGATCGCCGGCAACGTCTTCCTGAACCGGGAGGGCGGCTTCATCCTGCTCGGCGAAGACGGCCAGCCCCTTTACGGCGCCCAGGATGTCCTCATCGAGAACAATCTCATGGCCGGCGAAGCGCCGCACCCGCCGCTGCGCGTCCACGCGGCCCGGAACGTCGTGTTCCGCAACAACACCATCGCCAGCGGGCGCGCCGCGACCGTGAGGGAGCGGGGCCTCCAGCTTGCGAATAACCTCTGGTTGGAGCCCCCCGCCTCGGAAATCGTCCTGCCACGCTGGACGGGTGAAGCGTTTCTCAGCGGGGCGTCTTCCATCCGTCAGGAGTTCATTCGCCTGGTGGAGTTGTACGGCACGCCCGATCCGGCCAGCCCCGCCGCCGGAGGCGCTGTCGCCGAGGAGGCGCCGCCGGCCGACATTCTCGATCGCCAGCGCGATTCAGCACCCGATCTCGGGGCGCTGGAACTCGGCGCGCCCCCCGCCCCGTTTCGCCTGCTGCTCATCCCGCGGCAGGTCGTCGGCGGTTTCCCGGCCGCGTTGAGCCAGGTGATCCTGGATGAGCCGGCCGGCCCCGCGGGCGCGCTGATCAGGCTCTCCGGTTCCGAACCCGCCCTGGTGGCGGCGCCGGAATCGGTGCTGGTCCCTCCGGGCGCCACCTCGGCCACCTTTGCCATTACCACCGGGAAGGTCGCTTCCGCCACCGGCGTGACCATCACCGCTTCGCTGGACGGCGTTGACCGGACGGCCGTGCTGGCGCTCAACCCGCAGGGCTTGCGGTCGCTGAATCTCGGGCCGGACCTGCTGCCCACCGGCGCCGCCAGCTACCACAACCTTGTGCTGCTCGACGGGGAGGCGCCGCCCGAGGGCCTGAGCGTTTCGCTGGCCAGCTCCCGGCCGGACCTGGTGAGCGTTCCGCGCGAGGTCCGCATCCCGGCCGGGGCTTCGGTTTCGGACTACTTCCGCATCGCCACCCGTCCTGCTTCCGAGGCCGCGGCCGTCACCGTGACCGCCTCGCTCGGCTCCTCGACCGTCAGTGCGGTGCTTGGGCTGGCTCCCCAGGCCGTTTCCCGCGCCGGCGGCCCGCGGCTGGTGAGTGAGGTTTCCGTTTCCGGCGTCACCGCCACCCAGGCGGTTATAACCTACCTGGCCCCGGATGAGGCTCCCTGCCTGGTGAAGGTCTCCGAAGGCGAAGATCTCGGTGAAGGCTACCGGCCCGTCCACGACGTCAACCCCGAGCTGTTTCCCGGCGCCAACCAGGACACCCGCCCCGGCACGGTGATCAACGGGCTCTGGCGCAGTTCCGTCGCCGGCAAGCGCACCGTGGAAACCGCCCGCAACGGCCGCAAGTATTCCCGCGCCCTGCAAAACAACACCCGCCATTATTTCCAAATCACCTGTGGCGCCAGCCAGGCCACCGGCGACTTCACCACCGCCAACATCCCGTTCGGCAATACCTACGCCGAGCCGCTGCCCACCGACCCGGCCAGCAAGACGGGCCTTTACAATTACCCTTCGCTGGACTGGTCCGACCGCTATGAGCGCATCATTGACCCGCTCACCGGAACCGAGATCCGCAAGGTGACGCTTCCGGGTGACTACGCCGACACCACCGTTGATCGCCCGGCGTCCGCCTGCGCCGGCAGCAACTGGAGCAGCGCCGCCGCTTGCGCCGCCGCCGACGGCGCCAGCGCCACTTACAGGGGCGCCGGGCGCGATGTGCTCTATGCGCCCGCCAACTTCACGGCTTACCTGGGCGCGAATATCGCTGCCCGGATCAACCTGTCCATGCGCGCGTCGATCTCCGGCTCGCCCTCCGGCGACGACAAGTACATCGACGTATGCCTGACCATCAATGGCTCCACCTGTGTGACGCCCTGGAAGCCCGCCGACCTGACAACGTGCGGCCTTTCCGACTACCGTGGCGATTGCGCCAACATCGGCTCGACGGCCGAGCTGGATTTCTGGGGCGCCGAAGTCCCCTTTCACGGCTGGGTCAACTCGACCAAGGAGGGCTTCCTCCTCAAGCCCCGCACCGTTTCCGACGCCTACACCATCTCGATCGACCATATCCGCTTCACCGCCAGGGTCGTTAACATCCCCGGCTTCCCAGCCCATGCCGGCGTGCCACTCTGTTCGACTGCTCCGATCACCGATGCGGGCGACGGGAATACTTATTACCTGTGTTACACGCAGTCGGCGCGCAGACTGTACTCGATCGACGTTACCAACGGCTGGGCGTATTACCTGTCTCCCTTGACTCCCAGCGAGATTGTCTTCGATCAGCTCAATCCACGCCTGTTCTATGGAGTCCTGCCAGCCGACAACTCGTTACTCCGGGGCGAATGGACCGCCTCACCTGTTTATGAGTACAGTGGCAGTATTTTCGGCAAGGCGGATGCTCTGGTCTGGACGACCCTCACCGCCCCCGGCTACGCCCTCAAGGAACTGCTGGCGGCGTTCGACCCCCGGTTTAACCCCGAGTGGCAGGCCAGGGTCGGTCCGAATAGATTCGGCTCGATCGCCATCCAGAACAACAAGGTCGTCTTGCAGTTTCAGATCGGGCAGGATACGGCCGGCTGGCAGGCGGTCTTCGATCCCAACGCGCCGGCGCCGCCCGGATCGCCCGGCCAGGGCAATATCGTGGCCGCCTATTACATGGGCCAGACCCCGTTTTCGCGCTTCTGCACCATCCATACGGCCCTGGGGGACTTCTCTTCCCGACCGTGGGTCCTCACCGGCAACGGGCGGCCCGCCAAAGGCAGGGGCTACTTCGCCGGCCCCTGGCAGGTGAAAGTTCGCAAACCCGGGGGCGGTCCTCTCACTCCCACCGACACCGAATTCG
This sequence comes from Acidobacteriota bacterium, assembly GCA_038060875.1. GTDB lineage: Bacteria > Acidobacteriota > Terriglobia > Bryobacterales > Bryobacteraceae > JBBTDS01. Next base: position 21,770 of record JBBTDS010000675.1, read on the forward strand.
AGCTGGTCGAGTTCAACGGCAGCTACGAGCCGACCGATCCCACCCCGAGCGGCGGGAGAAATGACCTGACCATTCCGGCTCAGCCCGGCGATCTGTTCTACTACGATCGCAACGCGAATGAGCTTTCCGACACCGCCGACGAGCTGTTGGAAATCGTGAGCATCAACCGGAGCGTCACGCCGCCGCGGTGGACCGTCCGCCGCGGCGACCAGCTTCAGAATTCCCCCTTACTGGCCAACAGCGGCTTTGAGTCAAGTTTCCGGAATGCCTTCACGCTGCCGGAGGGCGCTGCCCTTGAAGCCGTCTGCCGCACCAAGCCGCTGAATCGCGGCGGGACTGATGGGAGCATGTTCTGGAACTTTGAGGCCGATCCCCGCGGGGAAATCCTCGTGCTGCCCGGCGTGAACGGCGAGGGCGCCTTCCCGCCGCTCGCCGGCGTCTACGAGTCTTCCACCGGCCTGGCTTCCCCCCAAGTCAAGATTCATTGGAACCAGGGCTCCCATGGCCACACCAAGATCGACCAGGGCGTGAAGGTTGCCTTCTCGGGCGTGCCGGACTGCCAGTTGATGCACGGCAAGAACGCCTGCTGGGCGATCCAAACCGGCAGCGGCGTCAATCTGGTGAACTCGCCGGTGGCCTACCAGTCCAGTGTCATTCCCCCCTTCTCCGGGGCCCTGCCGCCCGGCGCGTCGAACACCTATCAGAGCCATCCCAGCTATTTGCAGGTGAACGCGGAGCCTGCCGAGAAGCGCTGGGCGTTTGACGTGCTTCCGCTCAGTTACGGCACCGGCGTGTACGGGACCACCGCTTCTCCCGAGCCGGGAACCGCCAGCGTGTACAAGGTGTCGGGCGCGACGCTGCACCGCAAGCACTTGGGCACGCTGGCCACCTGTGGCGAGCGGGCGCTTCGCGACCTGTCGAGTTCCTCCGCCGGCAACCTGATCACCGACTCGACTCCCTATACCTACTGTTTTGCCAACGCCGCCGGCGAGTGCCGCGACGGTTCCAGCCCGGGGGATGTCTATGTGTCCTGTCCCGGGCGAACCCAGACCTCCTGCGCGGTAGCGCCGTTCAGTGTCACCTACCCATCCACGGTGGTGGATGTCTGTGTGGGCGATTCCTGGGCCTTCGGCCACGGCATCGTGCAGGTCCCGCTCGCGGCCAACTCGATACGGGGAGAGCGGACCCGGGTGATCGCTTACCCCTTCCCCATCCCGCACCTGCAAAGCATCTACTCCTCGGCTAAGGCGCTGCCGGACGGCAAATGGGCGCTGTACCTCGGCCAGCGTCACGAGCGCGCCGATGTCTACCTCGTCAAGATGCCGCCTTACCCGGAGCCCGACCAGACCGACCGGGGGAATTTCGTACGAATTCCCATTTCCATACCGCCTCCTCCCGTGTCCGGAGCCGATAACGTTATTGTGGAGTTTGGGTATGCGGAAAACGGCGCAGCCGCCGGCTTCCACTGCACCACCAGGAAGGAAGCGTGTGTGGCGGGACGGGCTGAAGTGGACCTGGCGGACCCTTTCTACTTCGTCTCGGAGAGTCCTCCGGGCGTGCCCTGTGCAACCGGATGCGCGGTGGAGTTGCCGGCTCTCTCGCAACGCGTGCTTTATTACCGGGTAAAGTACCGCGATGCCGGCAAGAACGTAATGGCCACCGGCGTGATGCAGGCGGCCGTCGTCCCCTGATTCATGCAGTCGAGGACCAGCTTGCGTCAACCCG
>JBBTDS010000676.1:0-3324 GCA_038060875.1 Acidobacteriota bacterium
CTTCGGGAGTTGCACGGGTTCACGTACGGCGCGCCGGACTCGGTGTATGAGGTGGATGCGGGGCGCGGAGTCGCCTTCTACCTCTCGGGCGTGCCGGCAGAGCACCGCCTGCCGCTGCGCGCGTACCACGGGGCGACCATCTGGAAGAACGGCGTGAACATCGGGTACTTCGAGGGGCTGTCGCTGTTTGAGCGGCTGGAGGCGGGGTTCAACGTCTATTACACCTTCCGCGAAGGCGAGACGGCGTGGCTTTACCAACAACTGCTGCGGGCGCTTCACCAGTTTCTAGGAGTGACCTCGATCGCCATCGACCCGTACCAGATCGGTTACGACAACGAAGAAGCGATCAAGGCGGGCGCCTTCTGGTTCTACCGCAAGCTGGGCTTCCGGTCCACCGATGCGAAGCTGCGCGCGCTGACGGCGCGGGAGGAGAAGCGAATGGCGTCGCGGCCGGGCTACCGGTCCGGCGCGGCCACACTGCGGAGGCTGGCAGCGAGCCCGATGGTGTATGAGTTCCCGGGGACGGAGCAGGGCGCCTGGGACCGGTTTCACGTGAGGCGCGTGGGGCTGGCGGCGGCCCGGGCGATGGCAGAGGGCTTCGGGGGCGACCTGGTGCGCATGCGGCAGAAGGCGGTGCGAGCGGCCCGTCTCCGGGGCGGCTGGGACCTCGGGCGCTGGAACGACGCCGAGCGAAGGGTGCTGGCCGAGTGGGCGCCGCTGCTGGCTCTGCTGCCGGGGCTGGGACGCTCGCGGGCGGAAGACAAGCAGCGGTTGGGAGCGATCCTCAGAGCCAAGGCGGGCGCCGAGGAGGCCGATTACCTGCGGCTGATGCAGCCTCACGCGCGGCTGCGCGAGGCCGTGATCCGGCTGGGGTCAGCGCAGGAGGCGTGACGCCAGCGGGCCGCTCAGGGCCTCCGCTCCGAGGCCGGGATGTGGATCACCGTCAGCGCGCAGGACTCCCAGCTTTTCGGCTGGCCCTTGCGCATCCCGTTCCAGGTGACGTAGAGCTTCTCGCCCTTGGGATCGAGCGCGGAGCTGAAGGTGCCATCCAGGTGGTAGCCGTACTTCTCCCAATAGAAGCCGTCCAGGAACGCGATCGCCTTGAGGCGCCTGGTCCCGGTGTCGAACTGCACCACCGGCGTGCCGTCGGCCGCCGTGCCGCCGTGCGCGCCAGGAATGTACTAAAGATAGCGGCCGGTGGGGTCGGCATCCATCGTGGTGGTGTACTGCTGTTTCGCCACCGCGCCGGAGCCAAGCTGCTCCAGCTTGCCGCTCTTGACATTGAAAGCCCACAGGTCCGCGCTGAGGCCGGTGGTGCCGTACACGATGCCCTGCGGCGTTTCCGCGGTGGCCGAGCGCACGGCGGGCACGGCGCTGGGCGAGATTTCGTTGGTCCGCGGGTCGTACATCTTGCCGTCCCAGTACAGGCGGCCGGTGGACCGGGCCAGGATCGCATTGCGCTGGAAGCCGCCGTCGGCCACCTTGAGCGACTTGCGGTTCACCAGGTCGAAGGCCAGGAACTGAATGCTCCGGTTCGGCGCGGCCAGGCCGGGCGCGGTGCCGCCGTAGAAGATCAGCCGCTCGGGGTCAAGCAGGCCGGCGGGCATCGAGTGCTTGGGGACCGGATGCGTGGCCACGATCTCGGTCTTGCCGCTGCGGGGGTCGGTGCGGAGGATCCAGTCGCCGCGGTAGCCGTGCGCGTCGTCGCAGGTCTTCTCCGAGCCGCGGTGCGTGGCGTAGTAGAGCCAGCCGTCGCGTCCCATCTCGATGCGGGTGTGGATCTTGGAGGGCACGTAGTCCATCCCGGCGGGCAGTGCGCCGGCCGACTCCAGGAACGCGCCGATGTCCACCAGCCGGCGCAGCTTCCTGGTGGACGAGTCGTACTCGAAGACCATGGCCGTGCCGCGGGGGCCGAGGTGATCGCCGATGGCCGAGTAATACTTGTCGCCCGCCACCGAGCCGTCGCCCCAGACGGTCCACGGGCCGCCGGGGCGATCCTGGTGCGGGTAGAACATGAAGTCAACCACAGGCGGCGTTTGGGCCACGGCCACGCCCGCGCGGAGGTTCGCGGGCGCTTTCAGGAAGGCCTCCGACCGGTCGGTCACGAACTCTTGACCGCCCGGCAGGCGCGGCGGATAGGGTAGAGGGTATCGACTTTGGGCGCCGGCGCCGGTCACCAGCACGGCCGCCAGCCACAGGGTGCGCATCATCACCGGTAATTCTACTCCGCCGGGGGGCGCACCAGTGTGTTGACACCGCCTCACCCCAGGCTGACAATTGAAGCCTGGTGACAGCCATGGATCGCCGCCGCTTTGTAACAACTGCTTCGCTTGGGACCGTCGCCGGACGCCTGAACGCCAGCGACCGCATACGCGTCGGGTTCATCGGGTGCGGAGGCCGCGGGCGCGGCCTGATGCGCATCATCGCCCGGTACGCCGATGTGGACATTCCGGTCATCTGCGACGTGATCGAGCCGCGCATGGCCGAGGCGAAGGCGCTGCTGGCGAAAGGCCCGCGCCCGCAACAGCCCGAGACGGTGGTGGATTACCGTCGCGTGCTGGAGCGCAAGGACGTGGACACGGTCTTCATCGCCACCACCCAGCACTGGCACGGGCTGCCGTTCATCCACGCCTGCCAGGCGGGGAAACACATCTACGTGGAGAAGCCGCTGTCGCACACGGTGCTGGAGGGGCGCGCGATGGTTGCCGCGGCCCGCAGGCACGGCGTCATTGCCCTGATGGGGACGCAGCAGCGGGCCGGCGCGCACTACCAGAAGGCCGTCGAGATCGTGCGCTCGGGGCGGCTGGGCAAGATCGGGCTGGTGGAGTGCTGGAACTACGCCGACCGCGGGGCGCGCGCCGGGCGCTTCGCGGATTCGGAACCCCCGCCCGGATACCACTGGGACCTGTGGCTCGGGCCGGCGCCGTACGTGCCGTTCAACCGCGCGCGGCTGGATCATAACTGGTGGTTCGACTACGGCGGCGGCGTGCTCACCAATTGGGGGCCGCACCATTTCGACATCGCGCTCTGGGCGATGGGAGTGGATGCGCCGGCGACCGCGGTGGCCACCGGCGGGAAGATGGTGGTGGACGACATCGCCGACACCGGCGACCTGCTCGAGGCATCGTGGGAGTTCAAGGGTTTCCTGCTGACCTTCCGCCAGCGGAGCTTCAGCAACTTCCATCACCTGCAATCGCGGCCGCGCCACCACGGGATATGTTTCTACGGACGGCAGGCGACGCTGGTCGTGGACCGCTTCGGCTACGAGATCTACAGCAACACAGGCAGCAAGCCGTACCGGCTTTACGAGTTCCCGCTCGAGCC
>JBBTDS010000676.1:3424-9510 GCA_038060875.1 Acidobacteriota bacterium
CTGGAGTTCAGCCACCGGGTGGGCGTGTGCTGCCATCTCGGCAACATCGCCTACCTCACGCGGCGCAGGATTCATTGGGACGCGGCGAACGAGACCATCAAGGACGACCCGGAAGCGGCGCGCCTGCTCGCCCGCCCGCGCCGCAAAGGGTACGAGCTGCCGGAGGTGTGACCATGGGGGAAGTCGCATCGCGGAGAGCGTTTCTTCAGTCAGCCGGCGGCCTGCCCGCGCTCCGCGGGGCGGCGGCGCCGAAACGCAAATGGCAGCCGAAGGTCGCCGAGAACATCGGCGGCCTCGATGAAGCCACGCTGCGGTGGCTGGCCGAAATCGGCGTGGAGTGGGTGGATCTGCAAGGCGCCGAGGCGGTCGATCGCGACAAGAAAGGCTGGTGGTCGCAGGACGACGTCGAGGCCGCCGTGCGGCGGTGCGCGGAATTCGGCCTGAAGCTGGCCGTGATCACGGCGCCCTTCGCCTGGGAGATGAACGCGATGCTTGGCAAGCTCGAGCGCGACCGGGACATCGAGAACATCTGCCGGAGCATTCGCGCCGTGGGCGAGGCCGGCGTGCCGGTGTTCCAATACCGGTGGTCGCCCGATTTCTACTGGGGGCCGGAGATGGGCTACAAGCGCGTGAAAGGCCGCGGCGGCGCGATGTACAGCGCCTTTGACTTCGAGCTGGTGAAGGACAAGCCGCCGTTTGAGCAACTGGGCCCGATCTCGCGCGAGGAGCTGTGGACGCGGCTGATGTACTTCCTGAAGCCGGTGTTGGAGGCGGCGGAGAAAGCCAACGTCAAGCTCGCGCTGCATCCCAAGGACCCGCCGCAGCCGGTGGTGCGGGGGATCGCGCGGCTGTTCACCAACATCGAGCAGATGGAGGGGTTTCTCGATGCCGTGCCCAGCCCGGCCAGCGGCTTCTCGTTCTGCCAGGGGACGGTCACCGAGATGGGGGTGAACGTGATCGAGGCCATCCGGCGCATCGGCGGCCGCGGCCGCATCCACCACGTGCATTTCCGCGCCGTGCGCGGGCGCGTGCCGCGGTACGTGGAGACCTTCATCGACGAAGGCGACGTGGACATGCTCGAAGCGATGCGCGCCTACAAAGCGGCCGGCTACGAGGGCGCGCTGGTGTCCGATCACACGCCGCAGTTGACGGGCGACCTCCCTGGCGGCAAGATGGGGCGCTCATTTTCGCACGGCTACATCCGCGCGCTGATCCACGCGGTGAACGCGGAGAGGTGAGGGCGCGGCCACAGCCGGGCCCGCAGGCTCCCGGAAAAGTCGTAGCGTCGTTTCGAGCGGTACAATGGATCTCGGCATGCCCACAGATGTCAAGACGGACAACCAAACGGTTCACCAGTTAATTGACCGTCTGGATCCGGCGCAGTTGAGCGCGGTAGTGAAACTGCTCGAGGTCATGACGATGGACCCGGTCGCGCGGGCCATCGCGGCCGCTCCCGAGGACGACGAGCCGGAGACCGGCGACGAACGGCAGGCCGTGGCCAGATCGAAGGCCTGGTTGGCCGAACACGAGTGCATTCCGCACGAGAAGATTGCCGAAGAGCTCGGTCTGGCCTGAATGGCGCGGCAGGTTCGCTGGTCCGAAGAGTCTCGCGCTGATATCCGGGCTCTCGACAAGACCACAGCCACTCGTGTTCATGAATCGATCACACGGTTTGCGGCGACAGGCCAAGGTGACATCAAGAGGCTAAAGGGCGCCGCGGGCGAGTTGCGGCTGCGGGTAGGCGACTGGCGCGTTCGCTTTTCGTATGAGCCGGACGGCAGCATCCTGATCCACACCGTCAGACACCGCCGCGAAGCAGACCGCTGATGGCGCTGGTGACAGGCGGCGGTTCCACGCCACTCGGTGCGGTGTATACTGGATCGCAACCTCATGCACACATCGAGACGCCAGTTTCTTTACACTACCGCCGGACTTGCCTCCGCGCGGCCGGTGACCGCGGCGGCGCAGGCCGGCATTTCGCTCGCCGCCTGGTCGCTTAGCGGCAGCTTTTTTCAGGGGCGCTGGAAGCTCCTCGAGCTGCCCGGAATCCTGCGCGACAAGCTGAACATCGAGGGGCTGGAGCACGTCAACCAGTTCTTCGAGAACCCTACCCTCAGCTACCTGCAAAAGCTCAGCCGCGCCTGCGCCACCAACGGCGTGCGCTCGCTGCTGCTGATGGTGGACGGCGAGGGATCGACGGCCGCGGTGGACAAGAACGAACGCCGGCAGTCGGCCATCGCTCACCGCAAGTGGATCGACGTCGCGCACTATCTCGGCTGCCATTCGATCCGCTGCAACATGTACGGCGGCCCGGAGAACTGGAAAGAGGACCGCGACCTGGTGGACCGCGCCGCCGAGACGTTTCGGGACATTCTGGAGTACGCCAAAGGTTCGGGTCTCAACGTGCTCATTGAGAACCACGGCCGCGCCTCCTCTGACCCGGACATGCTCGTGGCGCTGGTCAAGAAAGTGAACCACCCGAAGTTCGGCCTGCTGGTGGATCTCGGCAACTGGAATCAAGGTGCGGACCGCTATGCCGCGGTGCGGAAGACGATCGGTTACGGCCGTGCCCTGTCGGTAAAAGGAAGATACGGCCCGAATGCCGATCCGGCGTTCGACATGGAGAAGCTGATGCGCACGGCGCTCGAAGGCGGTTACTCGGGTTGGTGGGCCATCGAGATGGGTCCCCCGCGAACGGAGGGCGCCAAGCCGGCGCCTGATGAGCAGTTCAATCGGGAGATCAAGACGGTCAGCGAGGTCAAGGCGATCGTCGAGCGGGTGGTGTTCGGGAAAGGTTAAGGAGGCGCCCTATGGAGATGAATGACAGTGGTCTGACGCGCCGCGCGTTCAGCGGTGCGGCCGCATTCACGCTGGTTCCGCGGCACGTGCTCGGCGGCGCCGGCTATGTCGCGCCGAGCGATAAGATCGCGCTGGCGGCCATAGGCATGGGCCGCCAGGGCATGGTGGTCACCATGGATCTGCTGGAGCACCCGGAGATCCAGGTGGTGGCCGTCTGCGACTGCAACCAGGGCAGCAAGGACTACGCCGAATACAGCCCCAACGCGCTGCTGAATCAGGCGCGCAAGCTGCTGGGCCCCGGCCACGAGAAATGGGGCGAGGACCTGGCTTCGCCCGGCACGGTGCAGCTTACGCACAGCTTCAAGACCAGCCTCGGCATGGGCGGCCGCGACCCGGCGCGGCGGCTGGTGGAGGCCTACTACAGCTCGCGCAAACAATCCGCCTACAGAGGCTGCGCGGCTTACCGCGATTTCCGCGAGCTGCTGGAGAAAGAGAAGGATCTGGACGCCGTCTACGTGGCGACGCCCGACCACTGGCACGCGCCGATCGCGCTGGCGGCGATGCGCAAGGGCAAACACGTGCTGGGCCAGAAGCCGATGGCCCACTCGATCGGCGAGGCGCGGCGCATGGGCCAGGTGTCGCGCGAAATGAAGGTGGCCACCTCGCTGACGGTGAACAACCCGTCCAGCGAGGCCACCCAGCTCATCTCGGAATGGCTCGCCGACGGCGCCATCGGGCGCGTGCGCGAGGTCCACAACTGGTCGAGCCGCCCCTACTGGCCGCAGGGTGTGGAGCGGCCGAAAGAGGAACTCCCGGCGCCCGAAGGGCTGGACTGGGACCTGTGGGTCGGCCCCGCCCCGGCGCGCCCGTATCACAAGGCCTACCTGCCGTTCGTCTGGCGCGGCTGGCACGACTTCGGCTGCGGCTCGTTCGGCGACATGGGCTGCTACAGCTTCGCGGGCATGTTCAAGATTCTCGACCTGACGCCGCCCGCCGCGGTGGAGGCCTGCTCGGGCGAATCTTACGAGGAGACCTTCCCGCAGGCGTCGATCGTTCACCTGGACTTCCCCGCCCGCGGCAACCGGCCTGCGCTGCGGCTGTCGTGGTACGACGGCGGATTGCGGCCGCCGCGCCCCGCCGGCTTGAGCGAGCAGGACCAGCGTCTGTTCCGGCCCCGGCAGGAAGGCGTGATGTACGTCGGCGACAAAGGCATCCTGCTGGGCGGCTTTAACGGCGACAGCCCGCGCGTGTACCCCGAGTCGAAGAAGTATCAGGCGCCGCCGCGTCAGCCGGGCGCCGGGCGGCGCGATCGCGCCATTGACCAGTGGATCGCCGCCTGCAAGGGCGGGCCGCCGCCGCTGGCCAACTTCGAGATCCAGAGTCCGGTCACCGAAGCCTTCCTGCTCGGCTGCCTGGTCCAGCGCCTGCCCGGCGAACGGTTCGAGTGGGACACCGCCAACATGCGCGTCACTAATTCCGAGCGGGCCAACCGCTACGTGGACCCGCCCTACCGCGGCGGGTATGTGTCATGATTCTACTCCTCGGCCGGCGTCAGATCGAATCCGATCTCGATCTTCCGGGAGTACCACTCATCGTCCATCAGCAGGAAGTAACCGAAATTCCGATAATTGTACACTGAGGACGGCTTGTTGGGATCGTACTTCTCCAGTAACTCCGTCGAATACACTAACTGACCGAGATACAGCCCCTCCGCTATCTGAACCAGCTCGTCGATACAGTAATTGTCCGGCGGCATCGTCCGAAGCCGCGGCCAGCGGTAGTTGAACTGGAACACGGTCTTGTTGCCGTTTTCGGGATTCGCCGATGGACCCTGTTTCCCTATGAGGAAGAAACTCTTGAGATCGTAGCCTCGCGTCCGGGCCTCCGTCTCGGTGGCTTCCTCGATATCGACGTTGGCGAGCTTCATCGCCTCCACGGCGAGCCTTTGCCTGTCCGTGCGGTTGGCATAGGTGTTCGTTCCCCAAAACGCCGCGCTAGCGTCCTGCTCGAAGCCGTCGGTGATCTCTTTCAGCTTGGACGCGCTGATCGGCTCGAAAGTCTTGCCGGTCCACGGAGAAAACTGTCTGGCGAGCGGCCACAGCATGTTGAGGGTGTTGAGGCCGAACAATCTCAGGTACCCTTCGTTTCTGAATGCGACCACGGCGCCGTGATAGTAGCCGTCCATCTTTCGGGGCGCGATGCCGCGGTTGAAGAGCTCGCCGAGCCTTGCGAAGTAAGGGGAATCAACGTCGGGGTTGGCCGCGATCTGGTCGGAATAGAACTTGAGCAGGTCCAGAACGGTCTGTTTTCCTTGCTTGTCTCTGTTGACCTGTTCCAGGAGGGCGTCACTGCAATTCCCGTGCCGCGGCTCGGCAAAGGTGAAGTGCGTGAACTTCGGAGTGTTGGCCCAATCGATGTAACCGTGCCTGGTCATTTCCATATCCTCCGTGTATGGGAAGAGACGTCTGCGCTCGTTGTTCCAGCGGTCGTCCAGCAAGAGAAAATAACCGAAATTGGCGTAGCCGTACTCCGCGCTGGCGAGAGAGGGATCGTATGGCTCGGACAGCCGCTTGGTCGCAAAGAGGAGAGGCCCGAGGTAGAGGCCGTCGCTGATCTCGACGATCTCGTCGATCAGGTACCTGAAGGGGACGGGGTTGTTCAGGGACGTTTGCCGGTAGTCCAACTGAAAGACTTCTTTGTGACCCAGGCCAGGAGCAACCGATCTGGCCCGCCTGGCGACGAACGGTCCGCCCTTGCGGTCGCAGCCGTACGTCCGGTGCTCATGAGACGGGGTGGGCGTGAGTCCCAGCACCAGGCCCAGTACGCGAGTGCTGATGGAGGTCAGAAAAGAGGTTCTGGCCGCCCTGAAGTAATTGGTCCCGGCAAACACCGGGGGCGAGGAGGGCGGGCCGGAAGCGACCGGAGTGAATCCCTTGCCCACCCAGGGAGGATGGCCGGCCAGCAGCGAGCCCCAAAGGAAGTTGAGGACATTGGCCCGCGCTCCGAAGGCCCCTCTGAGGTCCCCGGTCCTGATGCCGAGCGTGACGCCGTAGAAATGTCCTTCGACTCGTTCCGGCGCCCGCCCTTTTTCGAACAGTTTGCCCAGCTTCTGGTAAACCTTGGGATCATTGCTCAGGCCTCCCCGAATCTCGTTGAGGTACTGGCTCATCAGTTCCAACGGCGAAGACTTGCCCGCCAGGTCGCGCTGGATTTCGCTCAGCAGCGGGTCCTGCTCGCCTTCGGTGCGGAGTTCCTCGATCAATGCAGGATAGGGCATGGCCGCCTCC
>JBBTDS010000677.1:0-13259 GCA_038060875.1 Acidobacteriota bacterium
GCAACGCTGCCGAGCCACGAGCGTGAGCGAGTGGTCGCGACTCACCACGGCGGCAGTTCGGTGGAGGCTTCGACCCGGACAGCGTCGCCGAACAACTCGGCCGCCAGCGGCAGCGAGACCGGGACGGTGGTGAGCTGCGGGCGGAACGGCACCCAGGCCCGCAGGCTGTCGCCGGAGTAGATCTTGTAGGAGCGGATCGGCTCGCCGGCGGCGTAGCCGGTTGTCCAGCGCACCCACACGCGATCCCCGTCACGGTCCAGCCTGGACGCAGGCGGGTGGATCAGCCCGCGGGCGTTGTCCTGGAAGTAGTTGGTGGTGGTCCCATGGCGGTCGGCGACGGCGTCCTCGATGCGGCGGCGCCCGGCTTCGGAGGCCGGGTCGAGCACGGCGGCGGTGAGGTTGTAAGCAAGCTGATCGTTCTCGGGCCGCTCGCGGTCGATCCGGCCGATGCCGGCGATGACTACCGAGACACCCGGGATCGAAGCCGGGTAGCGGATCAGGTCGGCGCTATCGACGGCGCCCGGGCTGCTCACCGTCATGATGAGTTCGGACGCTTCGCGGGGCTGGCGGGGCGTGCCGGTGTAGATCCCGCCGGCGGAGAAGATCTTCATGGCGATGATGCCCATGCCCTTGGCGCGGGCCAGCGGGATGGCGTTGTACTGGTGGCTGAAATAGCGCCGGTCGTTGGCGTTGAGCGCCACCAGCATGGTATCCAGGATGTTGAGCTCGTCGCGCTGGATGGCATTCATGAGCACCTGAGAGCTCTGGTGGCCGCTGATGCCTATGTGCCGCACGAAGCGGCGTTGCTCGGGATTGAGGCCGGTGTGGTTGGTGCCGTCGCGGTAGTCGAGCAGGCCGGCCAGGGCGCCGATGCGGTCGGGCATCTTGCCGCCGCGCGAATCGAGGCCTTCGTAGATCTGATCGACCTGCTGGAGCGTGGTGAGATTATGGATCTGGATCGCATCCAGGTAGGCGCCGTCGGGGATCCAGTTCTGGCCGTCGCCGAACATCACCGCTAGCGAGCGTTTCAGCTCGCTGACCGCAGTGGCCGCGGTGGGCCGGCTCCGGTCGAACGCGTACCGCTGGCCCGTCTTGGAGGCGATGTAGAGCGACTCTCGCCCGGCGGCGTCGTAGTCGGGGTGGCCCGGGGTGAGGCGCAGCTTCCACATGGCCTGGCCGTAGAACGACTGGCTGGGCCCGTAAGCGTTGGCCGTGTCCAGGTAGTTGACGCCGAGCTCGATCGCCCGCACAACATGGTCGGAGGCGTCCGGGACGGCCCCGGCAAACTGGAGCGAGGCCTGGCCGCCCAGCCCGAAGGGCGTCACCCAGCGGCCGGTGCGGCCCAGCGTGCGGTGCGAAGGCGAGATTGCCGGCGCCGCGGCGCGCGCCTTACCGGCCAGCGCGGCTGCTCCGAGCACCTGAAAGATCTGACGACGCGAGATCATGCGACACCCCTTATCATCATATGAGAGCACAGTTGGGGGGGCCGGCGGATGGGCGGATGCCGGCTACTCGATGCGCCGTGCGGCCACCACGGTGATGTCGTCGGCGGCCGGCTGTTCGCCGGTCCATTGCCGCACCGCGTCGTGGACGGCGTTGACGATGGCGGCGGCCGGGGAACGGCGCGCCTGAAGCAGCAGTTCGGTGAGCCGCGCTTCGCCGAACTCCTCGCCGTCCGGGCTGGCCGCTTCCGTGACGCCGTCGCTGTAAAGGCAGAGCAGGTCGCCGGCCTCCAGGGCGCACCGATCTTCGCGGAAGTTCAAGGCGGGCAAGATGCCCAGCACGGGCCCACCCGCCTCGAGGCGCAGCACCTCGCCGCCGGCACGGACCAGCAGCGGCGGATTGTGCCCGGCGTTGCAGTAGGCCAGCTCGCCGCTGCCCGGATCGAAGACCGAGAAGAAGAAGGTGACGAAGCGGTTCTGGGGGCAGGTAGCGGCGAGGCTGCGGTTGAGGCGGGTGACGACGGCGGAGGGAGCCGCGGCGGCTTCGGCGATGGCCTGCACCTTGGCCTGGAGGCAGGTCATCATCAAGGCGGCCGGCATGCCCTTGCCGGCCACGTCGCCGATGACGAGTCCAACCTTGCCGTCAGGGTAATGCAGAAAATCGTAGTAATCGCCGCCGACCATGCGGCAAGGGACGTTCAAGCCGGCCAGTTCGATCCCGCGAACCTCGGGGACGTCGGCGGGCAGAAAGCGGCGCTGGATCTCGGCGGCCTGCTCCAGTTCGCTCTCCAGCAGGTGTTCGGACTGCTCGATCTCGGCCAGGCGCTCGTGCTCGATGCGGATGGCGGCCACGTTGGCCATCACGGTGAGCAGGTTGAGGTCTTCGGGCGAGAACAGCCGCGGCGTGCGCGGGGAATCGACGTAGATCAGCCCGATGACGCGCTCATCGGTCTGGAGCGGCGCCGCCATCAGGCTGCGCATCTTCTCGGCCACGATGCTCATCCGGCCGCGCAGGGCCGCGTCGTGCTGGATGTCCTGGACCAGCACCGAATCCTTGCCCTCCAGCACGCGGTCGCGGACAGTGGTCGAGATGCGGAAGTCCTCGCCGCGCCAGGCCTGCACGACGAGCTCGCCTTTCTCGCGAGTGAGCAGGACGCCGCGCTCGGCGCCGACGGCTTCGATGGCCAGGTCAAGGATGACGCGGAACAGTTCCGGCAGTGGACGCCGCGCGGCCAACTCGCGGCCGGCGCGCACCAGCGCCGTGACCGGCGTCGCCCAGAGGGGTGGCGCGGCGCCGGGCTCCGGCTCCACCGCTTGCGCTTCCCGCCCGAGCAGGCGGTCGAGGCTGGTGCTGACGGTGGCGCCGGCCAGCTCGGGCGTTCTCTCGAAGAGCACCGTCTTGGCGCTCGCGCCGGCCGGGTCATAGACCAGTGCGACGTGGCTGGCGGTGATGCGGTCGCCCGGCCGCAAGCGAACCTTGCCGGCCACCCGGACGCCGTTGACAAAAGTGCCGTTCTTGCTGCCGAGGTCGTAGACCACCCACTCCTCGCCCTTCCCTTCCAGCGCCATGTGCTGGCGGGACAGGCCGACGTCTTCCGGGTAGGAGAGGTCGCTGCCGCCGGAGCGGCCGAGCATCAGCCGGCCGGTCTCCAGCCGCATGGTCCTGGTGTTTCCGTCCGGAGAAGTAATGGCCAGTTCCGGGATCATGGGCCGTGGGCAAGCCGGGGGCTTACCCCACCTATGCTAGCGCGGTTGGGGCGCCGTCGGGAAACGCCGCCAGCCCAATCGCCAGCGGTTTGTTGAAGGCGGCCATCGGCTTGGTCTTGCCGACGACCGGCCCCATGGCCATGAGGCGCAAAAGTGTGCTCATAGTATACTGGGTGTGTGAGCTCCATGATCCTCGACTCGTCGGCGCTGATCACCCTGGCGGGAGCGGAGGCGCTGGGGCTGCTCGGCCTATCGCGGCACAGAGCCATCACCGTGTCCGAGGTCTACCGGGAAACGGTGGAGATCGGCTCGCTGAAGGCCTATCCCGACGCCGCCGCCATCGGCATGCTCTTCGAGCAGGGAGTCGTGACCATCCGGGACCCGCGCCGCAAAGGGAAGATAATTGGAATCAGCCGGACGGACTCGCTGGTTCTGCGGTTGACGGAGGAAGTTCCCGCCGCCGTCTTGCTGGTCAACGATCAGGCGCTGTTGCGCAAAGCGCAACAGCGCGGCCTTTCCGCTCAATACACGGCCGAGTTCGTGCAGGAACTGTACCGCGCCGGACGAATCACCGAGCGCCGGCGCGATAGTCTCTTTCGGGACTTCGTAGCTAACGGGAGGTACTCGGAGGGCTTCATGGAGGCATTGCTTCTGCGGAGGTGAGCAATGGGTGCAATACGACGCGTGAACACGACGATGCCGGAATCGCTGTTGAGGAAGGTGGATGTCTACAGTGAATTAAACTTGGAAGACCGTGCCACCGCCATCCGGCAACTGGTGGCCGAGGGTCTCCGCATCAAACTGCAAGAGACGGTCCTGGATCAGTACAGGAAAGGGAAGATCACGCTGCGGCAGGGCGCGGAGTTGCTCGGGGTCACCTACCTGGAGATGAACGAGCTGTTGCGCGAGAACCATCTCCCGTTGGGGCGCGATCTGCCGGCCGCCTTTGGCCGCAAGCCAAGAAAGGCCCGCCGCTGACGACCGCCCGCGGAAAGGCGGCCCCTGTTGCTTACCGCCGGCCTGCGGTCAATTTTAGCGCGGCGTCCAGCCCGCCGGCGCGCTGGATGCCGGGGACGAAGAACTGGTCGATGAAGTTCTGGTCGGTGCCGGTGAAGCTTCCGAGGTCGGCGGTCAGCTTGAGGTCGACGGGCGCCACCGCGGCCGCGAACAGGCACCACACGGCGGCCTTGCCGGTGCAGGTCAGATCGATCCGGCCGGGATACTTGCCGCTGAGGAACTTCAGCGCGGTAAGGATGTCCTGGACGCGGTTGGCGTCGTCGCTCTGGTTGAAGGTGAGGAAGTGGCGGTGGGAGCGGTCGCGTGGCGCCGCGGCCGAGCCGGTCTGGAAGGCGTCGATGGCGAGGACGGGGCGTTTGGCGCCGCTGAGCTTGGCGGCTGCGGCGCCGTCAGGATGAACGACGAGCGCCGGCGCGCCGCGTCCCTCGGCGAGCAGCCCGGCAACGCGGTCGCCGCGGCCGGCGCGGCTGAGGACCACCGCTTCACCCTTGATCTCACTGGCCACTTCCGCCGGCCACTCCGCGCCGAGGGCGAAACTGAGCCGCTCGCGAAGCGCGTTGAGATCCGCGGCCGCGCTCTGCCGTCCCGCCCTCTCCTTCCACTGCCGGAACAGGCCGTCGTAGGTCAGCGCGCCGGCCGGCAGTGTGCGGTTATGCAGGGCCAGCATGTCCTGGAGCTTCTCGATCCGCACGCCGCGCTCAGCCAGTTTCTTCTCGTCCCGCTCGCCCAGGATGTGCTTGCCGAAGAAGCGGTAGACGGCCTCGCGGCTGGCCTGGTTGTAATTGTGCGGCGCGTCGATCTGGATGGTCTCGACGTTCTCGGGCTTGCCGTATAGCTCGTAGATGCGGCGGATGGCGGGGAACTCCTCGCGCGGGGTGTTCTTGGTCCAGTCCCCGGTGGCCGAGACCATCAGCAGGGGCCGCGGGGCCATCATGGCGCCGAACTCGAGGTTAAAGGCGCGCAGGCGCAGGCTGGGCGCGTTCTCGCAGGGCGAGCCGCCCTGCATGATGGCCGAGAGCATGTTGACCGGGGCGGACCACTTGACGCGGTCATCCACCGCCGACAGCAGGAAGGTCTGGGTGCCGCCGCCGGAGGCGCCGGTCATGGCGATGCGCTCGGGGTCCACCTCCGGCAGCGATTGCAGGAAGTCCACCACGCGGGTCGAGTTCCAGAGCTGAAGGCCGAGCGGGCCGAAGGCCCAGAGCTGCTCGGCGGGGCCGCCGAAGGCGTGCGGCGTCTGGATGGTGTCGTTGTAGCCGACCATGTCGTAGGCGAAGACGACGTGGCCCTGGCGGGCCAGCATCTGGCAGCGCGCCGGGATCGACCCGAGCGGCTGGTGCTCCAAACGCCCGTAGTTCCAGTGGCCGTGCGGCGAGGCGACGCCCGGGAATTTCCCCGAGCGTCCGCGCGTGCGGTAGAGGTTGCCGCCGAGGTAGTAGCCCGGCAGCGTCTCCAGCAGCACCTTTTCGATCGAGTAGTCCTTCTGCTCGATGCGGCCGAAGATCTGCTCGTTGAGGGGCGTCTTCTCCGGCAGCGGCAGCAGGCCGGCGGCCGAAAGGATCTGCTTGCGCAGGTGGGCCTTGCGCGCCTCCCATTCGGCCAGCGTCTTGTACTCGGGCATGGTGAAGTGGGTGTCGGTGTTGGGGATGTTGGTGTTGCGCGCGTCTTGAGCCAAGAGGGCCGCCGCCAGGGCAAGTCCGGTGGAGAGCATTCGCATAACGAGGGAAATATAGCAGGTTGGCGGCGACGCCGTGACGGTAGTGTACTGGTTCGGCCGGGAATGGAGAGTGGACGCTCTCCGTTTGTGAGTATTCCGCCCTGCGGGCGGGGATTTTCAAGGCATCGGGGTCTTTCGACCCGATGTGATGTCTTTGGGGGCGCGGAAGCGGGGCCTCCGCGCTCCGATCATCGTCTCGATGAGCCCACCAGGCTATCCCTCGGCGTGGTCGCTTCCCAGCAGTGCCCGCTTCCGTTTCACCCGGCAAGATCATTGTAGCTCGGGTTAGCCCGGTCAACTGATCCGTCGCCACTGGCCAGAATCCGAGCAGGGGCGCTGGTCGTTCGTAATGCGGTCAGGCATCCCCCAACCAGGCTTTTGGAAGGTGCACCCCAAAACTTCGACCACGTCCGCGATCTCAACTTCCGGATACGCCGTCAGAACGAAGCCGCACAGCAGCGGACACTTGCGCGTGATAGTATTTGGCAGGGCAACTGCGCTGTCGCCGACCAACCTTTCCGTAGCAACATTGCCTCTTTACCTATCACTTTTCCGATTGAATACCCCATAAGCAATTGCCCCGCCAAATCAAGGGCGGCTTCCTCCCCACGACTCGATCCGAATCGCTCCGGCCCCAGCCTTATGCTGTTCCTCGACGCGCATTCCGCCGGGTCGCTTCCGATAGAGATCTACCGTGATCCGGGCACGGCCCCTTTGCAGCAAAGAAGATCCTCACTGGATCGGCACGGACTTGGACACGCCCAGGCTGGCGCCGAATACCCCCAGGTCGGTCTGGCCGCCACCTGCGACGTTGGCGGTGAAGGTCCCGGGCGTAGACCCGCCGTTCACCGAAATGACGCCGGTGGCGCTAGCTTGCAGCAGCGCGAGCGCCGCTGCGGGAATCGCGTAGGTCCCCGGCGCGGCCGGAGCGGTGCAGGTGAGCGACGTGATGCGCTGGTTGGGTGCGGTGATGACGACAGTGGAGACCAGAATGATCACCTGATCCACTCCGCTGGAGGTCCAGTTGACGGCAAGCGGTTGGTTACGATTCACCGCCGTAATGGAGCTGAAGTTGGTCACGACGAAGCTGCTGGGGAACACGGTGGACGCGCTGAAGGCGCCAATCTGGGCGCCACCGGTTCCGTTTACCGTGTACGTCGCGCCGCCTACCCAGGTCCCTGCCGCGGGAGAGGAAATGTACGCCGGACCGATGGGGCCGGAGAGCTTCCCCATTGGGAGGCCGGGATTGAACTGGAACGGCGGTCCGACGAGGTGAAGCTGCTCGCCGGCCTCCAGCAATGCGTCGCCCGCGCTCGGGTCCACGCCTCCCACTGGGTACGTCCGGTCATACATCAGGCAGCGGTCAACCTTGGGCCCGGAGAAGTTCAGCGCATACTTTGCGGCTTTGAAGAGAGAGAACGAACCGCTACCGAATTCGCTGGTACCTGCCACGGGGTTGACCGAGCGGAAGATGGCAACCACTCCGATTCTAAGCTCCCCGTTGGCGTCGATTTTGGAGAGCACGGCCGGACTCAAACTCGGATCCGAGCAGGCAGTTTGCCCGGCGGCGGCTATGGCGATCGTCACCAGATTGCTGAGTTCTCCACTGGTCCTGACGCGCACCTGCGCGAAGCAGTCGAGTCCGATATCCGCGGGCAAGCGGAAGTTGATCTGCCACAGACCTGGATAGCCGAAGGATGCGCCGGCATAGAGCGGAACGATCTCCTGTCCGTTCACGATGACCACGAAGTTGCCGGCAGCGGTCTGATCCCCGGACGTGCCTCCAGTGTCGTTCGCGGGGTCGGCGCCGCCACCCGTGCCCCAGAACACCAGCGTGTCGCCCGGATGGCTTGGTGTGAGCGTCCAGGTAAAACCGCCGAGGGCAAGACTGCCCGTAGTGAGGCGGACCAAGCTCAGTCCGCCGTCCACGTTACCGATAGTGGCCTGCGCGGGACCGGTGCCCGCGCTGTTTGCCGTCGCGATGCCGAAGCTGCGGGCTACGACGACGACGTTTTCCGGAGCGCTGGCCTGCCCGTTGTAGGTTACGCGCACGGCGTAGGTCCCCGGCGTGATCGATGACGGAAGCAACCCGGCCACCTGGCCGGCGAGCGTATAGACGACCCGGGCGGTGATCGCGGCGCCGCCGCCCACGGGCGTGAACGTGATCGAGGCGCCGCCCAGCGACGTGGGATAGTTGGGAGCCGCGGCCGTCACAATGTTGTCCGGTCCCATCAACCGGCCGAAAATCGTGAACAGCGCGCCGGGCGCGAGCTTGTTCTGATAGCCGGTGGCGTTGACCACCCCGCCGGGGTTAATCACCGGCGCAGGCGAGGCCGTGCTGATGACCGTCAGCGTCACGGCGATATTCAGCACGGAACCGGCGGTGCTCGGAGTCAAAGCAACATTGCCCCGGTAGGTTCCCACGGTCAGACCGGCCGGGTTGACGGATACGGTGACCTGCCCCGGGGTGGACCCGCTGCCGGGAGTCGCGGACAGCCAGTTCGCGGGGGGAGTCGTGGTGACGGCGACCGCGTAGTTCAATGGCGCGCCGCTGCCGATGTTCAGAATCTGTCCGGCGGGATTCGCGCCGCCGATGGTGTAGGAAAACGAAAGGGAACCGGGATTCGAGATCAGGCTTGCCCCGGGCGTCACTTTCCGGATGCGCGCAGCCGCGGCTATGTACAGATTTCCGGAGCTATCCGTCGCGATTCCGTCGGGGCCGTGCCCGAGACCGGCGTTCACCGAATTTCCGCCGTCGCCGGAGAACACGATCGATCCCGTGCCCGCGGCCGTGCTGATGATCCCCGCGGCGTCCACCTTGCGGACACGGGCATCGCTGCCTTTGAAATAAACGTTCCCCCGCTCATCCACGGCCGTGCCGTTCGGGTGGTCCATCGCGGCGTTGAGGGCCTGGCCGCCGTCGCCGGAGAATCCGCGGGTCCCATTGCCGGCAATGGTGGTGATGATGCCGGCAGTATCGATCTTGCGGACGCGGACGTTCCCGGTATCCGAGATGTAGACGTTGCCCGCGGAATCCACGGCCACGCCCATCGGGGTATTGAGGGAGGCGTTGACCGCAAGCCCGCCGTCGCCGGAGAAGGTGTTGTTGTTGGGAAGGCCCACGATGGTCGTGATGATGCCCGCCGCACTCACCTTGCGGATCCGGTTATTGAACTGATCCGCAATATACAGGTTGCCGTTCTGGTCAATTGCCAAGCCCTTGGGAGTGTCGATCATGGCCTGAGTGGCCTGACCTCCGTCGCCGCTAAACCCCAGGTTTCCGTTCCCGGCTACCGTGCTGATCCGCCCGTCGGCGACTGTTATTTTGCGGATTCGGCTGGTGGTTGGGTCCGAGAAATAGACGTTACCGGCCTGATCCACGGCAATACCGTCGCCCGGCCAGAGTTCCGCGCTGAGCGCCAAGCCTCCGTCGCCGGAATATCCCGAATTACCGGTGCCCGCCATCGACGTGATGATCCCGGTCGAAGCCGTTACCTTCCGGATGCGAGCGTTTTGATCGACCAAGTAGATGTTCCCCGCGGTGTCGACGGTCACGGCAGCGGCGCTAAGGCGAGCGTTGAGGGCCGAGCCTCCGTCGCCGCCGGAGGTGGTTCCGACTCCGGTTCCGGCAATTGTGGTGATGATGCCCTGGGCCGGACAAAGCGCGGCTGTAACCAGGAATGCGAGCAGCCGGCAGAGCCGTCGCACTAACCCCTCCCTGTGCATGAGTCCCCTCCGTTAGAGACAGTATATCACGGCGCGTGACCAGGCATTCGGAGGGGCGAGCGGGCGCAATCCTTTCTGCCACAGGCCAAGGAGCAGCTATAACAACGCTTGTTTTCAGGGCGGATCCCGATTCCTCTCGAAGTAGTCGGCCACTCCGAAGTAATCCACTTTGTCCGGTACTCGGACTTCCCGGAAACTGGGCCTCTTTGTCTTTCACGCGGCTTGCTGGCGACGACTCTGCCGTTCTCGCCTCGCCGCCCCCAACTTCCGATCTCGCGCGGCGGGGAACTCCTCGCGCGGGGTGTTCTTGGTCCAGTCCCCGGTGGCCGAGACCATCAGCAGGGGCCGCGGGGCCATCATGGCGCCGAACTCGAGGTTAAAGGCGCGCAGGCGCAGGCTGGGCGCGTTCTCGCAGGGCGAGCCGCCCTGCATGATGGCCGAGAGCATGTTGACCGGGGCGGACCACTTGACGCGGTCATCCACCGCCGACAGCAGGAAGGTCTGGGTGCCGCCGCCGGAGGCGCCGGTCATGGCGATGCGCTCGGGGTCCACCTCCGGCAGCGATTGCAGGAAGTCCACCACGCGGGTCGAGTTCCAGAGCTGAAGGCCGAGCGGGCCGAAGGCCCAGAGCTGCTCGGCGGGGCCGCCGAAGGCGTGCGGCGTCTGGATGGTGTCGTTGTAGCCGACCATGTCGTAGGCGAAGACGACGTGGCCCTGGCGGGCCAGCATCTGGCAGCGCGCCGGGATCGACCCGAGCGGCTGGTGCTCCAAACGCCCGTAGTTCCAGTGGCCGTGCGGCGAGGCGACGCCCGGGAATTTCCCCGAGCGTCCGCGCGTGCGGTAGAGGTTGCCGCCGAGGTAGTAGCCCGGCAGCGTCTCCAGCAGCACCTTTTCGATCGAGTAGTCCTTCTGCTCGATGCGGCCGAAGATCTGCTCGTTGAGGGGCGTCTTCTCCGGCAGCGGCAGCAGGCCGGCGGCCGAAAGGATCTGCTTGCGCAGGTGGGCCTTGCGCGCCTCCCATTCGGCCAGCGTCTTGTACTCGGGCATGGTGAAGTGGGTGTCGGTGTTGGGGATGTTGGTGTTGCGCGCGTCTTGAGCCAAGAGGGCCGCCGCCAGGGCAAGTCCGGTGGAGAGCATTCGCATAACGAGGGAAATATAGCAGGTTGGCAGCTGCGCCGTGACGGTAGTAAGCTGCTGGTGGTATGAGCAGCCGACGTGACTTCTTGAAATGTGCGGGCCTCGCGCTCGCGCCCCAGCGCCCGAAGATCCCCAACATTGTCTTCCTCTTCGCCGACGACCTGCGGTTCGACACCATCCACGCCCTGGGCAATCCCGAGATCCGCACGCCGAACCTGGACGGGCTGGCGCGCGCGGGAACGGCGTTCACGCACGCCTTTATCATGGGCGGGACCCAGGGGGCCGTGTGCGTGCCGAGCCGGGCGATGCTGTTGACGGGTCAGACCCTGTTCCGCGCCGACAAGGATTTGATCGGTAAGGACGCCCCCGAGCGCGCGGTCACGTTTCCCGAGCTGTTCAAGCAGCAGGGCTACGTAAGTTTCGGCATCGGCAAGTGGCACAACAACCCGCGCCTGTTCACGCGGAGCTTCACCGGCGGCGAGAACGTCTTCTTCGGCGGCATGAGCGACCAGTGGAAGGTCCCGGTCGCCGACTACGATCCGAGCGGAGAGTACCCGAAGCAGAAGCGGCGCACCGGCGCGAAGTTCTCGAGCGAGCTGTTCACCGACTCGGCGGTCCGGTTCCTGCGCGAGTACAAGGGGGACAAGCCGTTCCTGCTTTACGTGGCCTACACCGCCCCGCACGATCCGCGCACGCCGCCGAAGGAGTACCTCGACATGTACCCGCCGGAGAAGATCGCGCTGCCGAAGAGCTTCCTGCCCGAGCACCCGTTCGACAACGGCGAGATGAAGATCCGCGACGAGCAGCTTGCGCCCTGGCCGCGGACGCCGGAGGTCATCCGCGAGCACACCGCCGGCTACTACGGCATGATCACTTCCCTGGACGCGCAGATCGGGCGCATTCTGAAGACGCTGGAGGAGACGGGGCGCGCCGGCGACACCATCGTCGTATTCACCGGCGACAACGGGCTGGCCGTGGGCCGGCACGGGCTGATGGGCAAGCAGAATCTCTACGAGCACAGCGTGCGGGTGCCGCTCCTTATGCGTGGTCCGGGAGTGCCGCGGGGGCGAACGAGCGGCTCCTTCTGCTACCTGCTTGACCTTTACCCGACGCTCTGTGCGTTGGCCGGCCTGACGCCGCCGGGTTCGGTGGAGGGCAAGAGCCTGGCGCCCGTGCTGAAAGATCCCCGGAAGCAAATCCGCGACACCATGTTCTTCGCTTATCGCAGCGTGCAGCGCGCGGTGCGCACCGAGCGCTGGAAGCTGATCCTCTATAACGTGGGCGGCAGGCGGACCACGCAGCTCTTCGACATCCGTAAGGACCCCTGGGAGCTGAACAATCTCGCGGCCGGCGCGGCGCAGGCAGGCCGGGTGGCTGAGCTGACGGCGCTGCTCAAGAAATGGATGAAAGAGACCGGCGACCCGCTGGATTTGGGGACCAGGTAGGGGTCGGGCATGCCCGACCCCTACTGGATCACGGTTCCGGGCGTGTGCGGCTCCAGCCGGATCTCGCCGAAGGTGGCCTCATATTGCGAGATGTTCTGCTGGAGGATGTTCAGCAGCGCCTTGGCCTGCTGGGGGCTCATGTAGACGCCCTGAAAATTGAGGATGGTCACGCCTTCAGGCCCGCCCTGGCTGACGCGACCGAACGAGAGGAAGAAGTCCCAGAGATTCGCCCGCACTTGCACGCTGTTGGCGTAGCTCTCGCGGTAGTCGGGCGCGTTGATCAGCTCGATTCTTGGCGGCGGAGGTTGCGTAAGCGACATTTCAGCTCCCGAACACTTATCCTTTGCCCGTGCCCTTGGCACGATCCATGTACTTCAGGTTGGCCATGTCCAGCCGGATCAGGTCGCCGGTCTTGATGAACTGCGGGACCATGATCTCCACGCCGTTGCCGAGCACGGCGATTTTCCAGACGCTGTCGGTCTGCTGGTGTACCGGCGGCGCGGTGTCGGCGATGCGGACTTCGAGGACATCCGGCAACAGCACGCTGAGGGGCTGGCCCTCGACGAACTCCACCGCCACCCGCATCTCCGGCTGGAGGAAGCGCGCCTGCTCGCCGAGCAGGGAGGCCGGGATCTCCACCTGCTCGTAGGTCCCCGGGTTCATGAAGCAGCACTGCCCGGCGTCGGCGTAAAGGAAATCCATCGGCTGCTTCTCGACCGGCAGTTCCTCCAGCTTGAGATCGGAGCGGAAACTGTGCTCCCACAGCGTGCCGGTGGAGAGGTTTTTCAGCCGGGCGTGGGTGCCCCCGCCCATCTTGCCCTGGCCGGGGTGATAGTCGGCCATCAGGACCTTGTAAAGCTGGCCTTCATAGCGGACGGCCATGCCGGCCCGCAACTGCGATGCGGCTACCATCGACGCCTCCGGAGTGGAGTTCACCCAGCATGGTACTACAGGCGGGCGGGGAGGGGGTGCGCGACATGGAAGTGGTAAGGTGGTCGGCGTTGCGGTCAGATGCCAGAACCTGAGTGTAGAGATACGCCAGGCTGAGCCGCGACCGCAGGGAGCGGT
>JBBTDS010000678.1:0-4066 GCA_038060875.1 Acidobacteriota bacterium
ACCGATGCCATCAACTACACTGACCACATTCGGGTGCTTAAGTGAACAGTGTTGCCCTTAGCCCGCCAGCACCAGTTCCCGGTCCGGGTCGAACTTTACCCGCCGCTTCTCCACGTAGGACTGCACCGCCAGGTGCGACACTTGCGCCGAGCGGTGCCCGTGCCAGGCGTCGCAGTTGGGCGTCTTCCGCGTCCGGCAGCACTCCAGGAAGTTCTCGACGTGGTCGATGGTGATCTCGCGCGGCGCCTTCTCCACTACCGGCACGCTGCCCTTCTCATAGCTTCTGTATTCCAGCCGCCGCCGTGTCACCAGCAGCACTGCCTCGGTCCCGCACAGCTCGATCCCGTACTCCGGCATGCCCGGCGCCGCCGCCGACTCGAACGTGGCCGTGTAGGGCCCGCGGTACTCCATCGTGATCGTCAGCGTGTCCGGAGAGTCGCGGCCGTCCTTGAAGTCGAAGTACACCCCGCCGGCCGTCATCACCGCCAAAGTGCCGTCGTTGTCCATCATCATGTGGATCGCGTCGATCCAGTGCGTGAACAGGTCGGTGATCTTCCCGCCGCCGAAATCCAGGAACGCCCGGTAGTTGAAGTACTGCGCCGGGTTCCAGTCCCGCCACTTCACCTGCCCCAGGTACCGCGCCCAGTCCAGGTTCGACGGCTTCTCCCGCACCCGCGGTTTCAGCGGCCGCGGCACTCCCACGTGCCACCACGAACGCACGTAGGTGATGCGTCCCAGCTTGCCCGTCTTCACGTACTCGTCCCGCGCCTTGATGTACTGCGGTCCCGAGCGCTGCTGGAGCCCCACCTGGCAGATGCGCTCGTTCACCCGCGCCGCCCGCGCGACCCGCGGCCCCTCCTCGCGCCGGTAGGTCAGCGGTTTCTCCACGTAGACGTCCTTGCCCGCGTTCATCGCGTCGATGGCGATCTCGGCGTGCCAGTGATCGGGCGTGCCGATCAGCGCGACATCCACGCTCTTGCTCTCGAGCAGCCTGCGGTGGTCGGTGAAGCTCGCGGCGTCCGGCGCTTTCTGCCGCGCCCGCCGCAGCCGATCAACCCCAGCCCGATGCGGTCATTGGCGCCCAGCACGCGCGAGTAGGAAGCGGCCGTCGCCGCCCCAAGCAGCGTTCTTCGCGAGAACTCAGTAGCCATGTGCCAGCTCCAGCAGCGCCTCGCGCAGCGGATCGCCCAGCCTGGCAATCGACTCCACGTCCACCACCTCTTCGAACGTGTCCGTCCCCGACAGTTCGGTGCTCGCGATCAGCACCTCGTCGGGCGGCCGCACCGTCGCCACCGGCGAGCACAGGCAGGTCAGCGGCACCTCACCGAATTCCGGCAGCCGCACCGTGCACACCGGAAAACGCAGGCCTTCCAGCACCCTCGCCACCCCTGCCTGTTTCGACACCACCGTGTGCAGCACGCAGTGGTGAAGCACGAACCGCTCCAGATCGCGGGGATCGGTGCTGCGCGGCGCCGCGAACCCGGCATATCCCAGCACCCATTTCAGCGGCGACGTCACCAGGATCTTCTTCGTCTCGCGCTCGCCGCGCGCCTCGTGGCTGTACTCCAGCGGCGCGATCTCCAGCGTCGCGGTGGCCAGCTCAATCGGCGGCTTCAGCTCCCGCGGCAGGTTGAACGGCCTGGCGCCGGCCGCCGCCGCATAGACGGCTTCCAGTTCTTTGAACGCCCTGTCCGCCGCCAGCAGCGCCTCCCTGCCGGTGCCCTGGACGTAGTCGCCCAGCACTCCCCGCGCGCGCAGCAGCGGCGTTAGCGTCGCCACGTGGTCCCGCACCTGCGCCCGCAAATGCTCGGCCACCGCCCGCGTCAGCTTCCGCAACGCCAGCAGCCGTTGGATACCGTATTCTTCGGCCATGACCCCCTGAGATTATCACCAATTTCGGTGACAGGCTACACAACCTCGAAATTAATCTTCGCCGCCTCCATCGTTTGCCTCCGCCCGCCGCCCGGCGCATAATTGAAAGCAGCTATGGGCTACCAGACTGGAGATAAAGTCGGCGATTACGAGATCATCGGCATTCTGGGGGCCGGCGGCATGGGCCAGGTCTACAAGGTGCGTAACGTCATCTCCGACCGCCACGAGGCGATGAAGGTACTGCTGCCCGACCTCGAGCACCAGCCGGAGCTGGCCGACCGCTTCCTGCGGGAGATCAAAGTGCTGGCCGCGCTCGATCATCCCAACATCGCCGCCCTGCGTACCGCGCTGCGCTCGGGCAACCAGCTCGTGATGATCATGGAGTTGGTCGAGGGCATCAGCCTGGAGGAGCGCATGCGCCAGGGCCCCATCCCCATCCCCGAGGTCATCGACTGCTTCTCCCAGGCCCTCTCCGCCCTCAGCTACGCTCACAGCCGCAACGTCATCCATCGCGACATTAAACCCGCCAACATCATGGTCACCCCCGGCGGAGCGGTCAAGCTGATGGACTTCGGCATCGCCAAGGCCACCGGCGACCGCCAGCTCACCAAGACCGGCACGACCATCGGTTCCCTCTATTACATGTCCCCCGAACAGGTGTCCGGCGCGCCGCTGGACCCGCGCTCCGACCTCTACTCGGTCGGCGTGACTCTCTACGAAGTCCTCACCGGCACGCGGCCCTTTCAGGGCGACAGCGATTTCAGCATCATGGCCGCCCACCTCGACGGGCAGTTCACCCCGCCCATCCAGGTGAACCCGGCGCTGCCGCCCGAGCTGAACGAGATTGTCCTGCTCGCGATTAACAAGGATCCGGCCCGGCGCTTCCAGTCCGCCGACGCCTTCCGGGCCGCGCTGGCCAGCGTCGGCAAAAAACCGGGCGTAGCGCCGGCGCCCGCGCCGGCTGTCGTCGCCGCCGCGCCGCCTCCGCCCCCACCGCCAGCCGCGGCACGCAGCCACCGCGGCCTTTACATGGCCCTCGGGGCCGTCCTGGCCGTGGCCGCCCTGGTGGTGGCGGCCACCCAACTGCCTAAGTGGTACCGGACTCGCGCCACCGCCACGCAAGAGGTCGCCACGCCCGCCACGCCGCCGCCCACCGAATCCGCTGCCCCGCCCGTGGCGCCACCGCCCGCCGAGCCAGCCGCACCCGCGCCGGCCCGGCAGTCCTCCCCGCCACCTAAAGCCGCGCCAACACAACCTGCTCCCCAGCAACCGGCGCCAACAGAACCCACCCCGGCGCAGCCCGCCCCGTCCCAACCTGCGCCAGTGGAAACCGCGCCACCGCCGGCGCCTGCCGCCGCCGATGTCCAGCAGGCCCACGACCGCATGGTCATGCTCTCGTCGCGCGCCGGCGCGGTCAAGACCAGCCTCGAAAACCTCCAGCGCGTCCAGCAGCAGGCCGGCATGTCATTGCGCGCCGACATGTCCGCCTCCTGGAAGCGCATGGAGTACTACATGGACCTCGCCGAGTCCGCCCTCAACCGGAGCGACCTCCCCGCCGCCCGGCGCAACATGGACCTGGCCGAGCGCGAAATCGACAAGCTGGAGGCCTTCCTCGGCCGCTGACCACTTGCCCCCCACCACCCCCAGGGGTATCATATTTCGCGGAGGCGAAGCATGAACTTAGGTCTTGCCTTCCAGATTTCCAAGGACACCTCCGCCGCCCTCCAGGCCGTGCCCGACATCATTCGCGAAGCCGCTCAGAGCGCCTTTGGCATGCTCGTGCTGATCCTTCTCCTCATCGCCGGCATCAGCTACGGCTTCTTTCGAAAGGCATCGGAAAACAGGAGAACGGCCATCTTCCAACTGATCCTGGCGGTGATGATCGGCTACAGCCTGCTGGTCGTCTACCTCAGTTGGGCGGAGAAGCGTCAGCTCCCACAGCAACAGCCGCTGCAGGGGCGCGACCTCAAGGTAAGGTTGCTCTTTCCCAGGGAAGATCGGGTGAATTACCTCCTGGCCAACGTCTATCCCTGGGTGCGAAAGAAGAGTGAACCCGCCATGCAGGTCAGAGAAGATCTGGGGCGCGTTGTAAAAGGACAGGAAGGGATCGAACTCGATTTCCGGGAGCTGGAGACCGACGACCTCATCCGGGTGATCGTCCAGTACGGCGACCGCCAGTGGCAGAGCGACGACA
>JBBTDS010000679.1:0-2993 GCA_038060875.1 Acidobacteriota bacterium
TGCGGGCAGAGCATCAAGGCGAGAGGTCCCTAAATACTTAACGTAGTAATACTAGTCGGGGTCGCAATCTTTGACCGGCTCGACGTACTCCAGGAGTCCACACCCGAACTGCCGATCCTGGCGTGGAGCCGAAGGGAAATCGAGAACTACCTGTGCTACCGCGAGGTTCTGCTGGCCTACGCGCGAGGGGAGGGTCTCCCGGACCTGTTCACCTCCGACCACGTTGAAACCATGCAGCGCTGCATCGAGGATCTGGTTCCCCCTCTTGCGCTGCGGAATAGAAGCGATCCGTGGTGGACGAACGTGAAGGCCAGCGACGAGTTTCTCGATCGGATTTTCGACGAATACTTCCGGCGGCTCAACCTTCCCAACCTGATGCGTAAGAGCGACTATCACGAACTGGCCCGGTTGGTGCCGAAGGATCTGATCGCAGCGGAGATCGTGGAAAAGCTGGACGCGATCGCCGAGGTGGCGCGCTCAGCCAAACCGCTGACGGAGCCGGAGTGATCTCTATGCTTTCCCCGTCGAGGTCCGCCGCACCGCCGCCGGATGCTTCCACACCTCGGGTTTGATTTCCATGCCGAAGCCCGGCGCCTCCGGCGCGCTGATGGCGCCGTTGGTCGGCACGAGGGGATTGGCCAGCATCGCCGGCCAGTCGCGCTCGTAAAAGCGCTGGCAGCTTTCCTGAATCCAGAGGTTGGTGGCCGCGGTGGCCAGATGGAGCGACGCATAGAACAGGAGCGGGCCGCCAGCGGTGTGCGGCGCGATCGGCAACTGCCAGGCCTCGGCCATGGCCGCGATCTTGCGCGCCTCGCTCAGCCCGCCGCACCAGCACACGTCGAACATGACGTACCTGGCCGCGCGCGCCTCCAGCAGTTGCACGAACTGCATGCGGCCGGCCATGCGCTCGCCGATAGTGAGCGGGAGCGGCGTCGCCTCGGCGAGCTGGCGGTACTGGTGGAAGTTGCCGGGCAGCAGCATGTCTTCGAGCCACATCGGCTTGTAAGGCTCCACCGCTTTGGCGATGCGGATCGCCGAGGTCAGGTTCCAGTTGCTGTGGAACTCGAGCAGGATCTCAATGTCGGCGCCGAACGCGTCGCGCAGCTTGCGGATGGGAACGAGCGCCTCTTCGATGTCGGCCGGGGAAATGTACTGGCGCCTGTTGCGCGCGGCCGCGCGGTCGAACGGCCAGATCTTGATGGCGCGGATGCCATAGCCGTCCAGCAGCTCGCGCATGATCTTCTCCGGCTCCTTGTTGAAGTCGTACTTGTGCGGGAAGCAGGTGTTGTAGAGCCGGACCTGCGGGTTCGACTTGCCGCCGATCAGGCGGTAGACGGGGACGCCGAGCGAGCGGCCGAGCAGGTCCCACAACGCCAGGTCGATGGCGCTCAACACGCGCATCTCGGTCCCGCCGGTGATCTGGTAGTCGAAGGAGTGGTAGAAGTCGGCCCAGAGGCGGTCGATGTCGCGCGGGTCGCGGCCCAGCAGTCGCGGCGCGGCGGCGGTGTGAATCATCGCCGCCTCTA
This sequence comes from Acidobacteriota bacterium, assembly GCA_038060875.1. Classification (GTDB taxonomy): domain Bacteria; phylum Acidobacteriota; class Terriglobia; order Bryobacterales; family Bryobacteraceae; genus JBBTDS01. Next base: position 1,527 of record JBBTDS010000679.1, read on the forward strand.
CCGGGTTGCGCGGGTACGTCTCGCCGATGCCGAAGTGCCCGGAATCCGTCTCCAGCCGCACCCAGACCCAGTGCGGCCAGAAGGGCGCTTCGTCGCGCGACTTCCAGTAGATGGTGTCTATGCGGGTGATCTTCATCGCGGGCGTGTCCTGGGCAGCCGGCAAGCGGAAGGCGCCCAGCCCCATCCCGGCGAGCAGCGTTCTGCGCGTCATAGAAATCCGAGCATACTACAATGGTCTTACCGCGATGACCCACCGCGACCGCCTTCTCGCCGCTCTCGATCACGGCCAGCCGGACCGCGTCCCCCTGGATCTCGGCTCCACCATTGCCTCGACCATCAATCACAAGGCCTACGCCAGGCTGCGGGACTATCTTGGGCTGCCGCCCGAGCCCTCGCCGCGGATACTGGCCGAGCGCTCCGGCAGCGTCATGCCCGCTGAGGACATGCTGGAGCGGTTCGACGTGGACGCGCGCATGGTCCTGCTGGGCGGTCCCGACGGCCGGCCCGAGCGCCGCCTCTCGCCCGACGCCTTCCTGGATGAGTGGGGCGTCACCTGGACACGGCCCGCCGGCGGCCACTACATCAGCACTGAGGGGCCGTTCTACCGTCTTGAGGATCCCGGCCCCGCGCACCTCGACCGTTTCGACTGGCCGGAACCCGACGACCCCGGGCGCTACCGCGGCCTGCGAGAACGGGCCAGGGAGCTTCGTGAGCAGACCGATTGCGCCGTGGTGCTGAGCTGCGGTGTCGGGCCGATCCACGTGGCCCAGTTTATGCGCGGCTTCGGCGAGTGGCTCGAGGACCTGCTGGCCAACCCGGCCTTCGCCGAGGGCTTGCTGGTGAGGATCACCGACTTCTGGGTGCGCGTGTTCGATCGCGCGCTGGCCGAGACGGGCAAGTACGCGGACCTAATCGTCATCGGCGACGATCTGGCGGGCCAGCGTGGCCCCTTGTTCCGCCCCGAGTTGTACCGCCGCCTCATCAAGCCGCACCATGCCCGCCTGGCCGCGGTGGTCAAGCGGCACGGCAAGCCGTTGCTATGGCACTCCTGCGGCTCGGTCTGTAGCTTGATACCCGACCTCATCGATATCGGCGTGAACGCGCTTAACCCGGTTCAGGTCTCGGCGGCCAATATGGACACCGCGCGTCTGAAGCGTGAGTTCGGCCGCGAGCTGGCTTTCTGGGGCGGCGTCGATACCGGCCGCGTGCTCCCGCTCGGCACGACGGACGAGGTCCGCGCCGAAGTGAAGCGCCGCATCGAGGACCTGAACGGCGACGGCGGCTACGTCCTGTGCGCCGTGCACAACATCCAGGCCGACGTGCCGCCGGAGAACGTAGTGGCCATGTACGACGCGGCGCGGGAAATTCGGTGACAGGCTACGCTTTCACTAATTTCATGTTCACCGGCGAAAGACTAGCCTCGATTTCCACGGTACTTCGGTGACCTAACATTTGGGTCTTCGGTGT
>JBBTDS010000680.1:0-6596 GCA_038060875.1 Acidobacteriota bacterium
GAGTCACGGCAGCGCCAGCGGCGGCGCCAGCCAGAAATTCGCGCCGGTTGATTACGATCTTTGTATACTGGCCTCAGGAGGTGCACCCATGAAGGGGTGGATGAGGTGTCTCGTCAGGCGCCGTGACCTGTTCGGCGCCGGCGCGCTGGCGGCCCTGTTTCCTGGAAGGAGCGCGGCTAAATCCAAGCCGCTGTACCACGACAGCATCTACACCCGGCTGCTGGGCGTGCGTCCGCTGCTTTCCTGCCGCGGCCATACTACGATTTACGGCGGGTCTCTGATGCCGCCGGAGGTGCTGCGCGCCATGGCGCAGGCCAACGATTACTTCGTGGACATGTACGAGCTGAACGAAGCGGCGGGCCGGCGCATCGCCGAGGTCATGAAAACTGAGGCGGCGCTGGTGACAGCGGGCTCGTTCTCGGCCATGCTGCTCGGCGCGGCCGCTTGCCTCACGGGCAAAGATCCGGCGAAGATCGAGGCGCTGCCACATCCCACCTGGCCGAAGCGCGAGTGCCTGATCCCCAAGGGCCATCGCGTCGTCTACGACCGCGCCTACCGCGCCGCGGGCATGACCATCGTCGAGGTGGAGAACAAGGAGCAGCTCGTTAATGCCATCGGCGAGAAGACGGCTATGATCGCCGGGCTCGGCAGCGTGGACCGGTCGCTGCGGGCGGACGTGATTTCCGTGGAGGAGCTGATCGCGATCGCAAAGAAGACGTCGGTTCCGGTGCTGATCGATGCCGCCTCCGAGCTTCCGCCCGTGTCGAGTCTCACCCGCTATACCACGCTCGGCGCCGACTTGACGGCAATCAGCGGCGGCAAGGGCTTGCTGGGGTCGCAATCCACGGGCATCCTGGCCGGGCGCAAGGACTTGATCGAGGCGGCGGCGCTGAACCATTCGCCCAACGCCAATATCGGTCGTGGCATGAAGGTCGGCAAAGAGGAGATCATCGGTCTCATCGCTGCGCTCAACCGCTACGTGGAACTCGATCACGAGACCGTGCACGAGATGTGGAACAAGAAGGCGCGGTTTCTGGCCGGGCAATTGCGGGACCTGCCCGGCGTGAAGGCCGAATACCGGATAAACGCGTACGGCTTCGGCGAAGTGCGGGTGACCTGGGACCGAGAGATCATTCCACTGACAGGGAAGGAAGCGTTCCGCAAGCTGATGTCCGGTGAGCCGCGCATTCTGTACTACGAGGACGACGAAGGAGGGACCTTCCAAACGCGCTGCATGAAGGACGGGGATGAGATCCTGGCGGCGCGGCGGCTGCAAGAGTTTTTCCTGGAAGAGTCGCGGCGAGGCTAACCGGGCTTGGCGACTCGCTGCCCGCTTTCTCTCGGCATCCTGTGGGCGCGGGGATCCAGCCACGGACAGCCACGCCATCGGCTGGTAAACCGCCTAAGGGTAATGGTTGCTACGGCAGCCCCAGCACCGGCTGGTGGACATAGCGCTTCATCGCGATGGTGAGAGTGTCGCCCGCGCCCGGCGCGAGCTCGACTGTAAACCGCCGGTCCTCCACCTTCACCGTTCTGCCGCCCGAGGTGACGGACACGCACTGGTGTTCTCCGTAAGCGCCCATCTGCACCACCAGCTTGCGCGCGTGTACCGCGTTGGTGTTCACCAGCGTCAGCACCATGTCGTCGGGCCGGATCTTCTCGACCAGCGCGGCCACGCCTGCCGGCAGGCCCGCCCGGCGCCGCGCCGGATCGAAGTAGCGCACGCGGCTGTGCAGGATGTTGCCGGAGCTTCCCGGGTCATTGCCGCCGAGCGTGAGGTTCACCAGCACGCCCGCCGAGACCGGGTTGTACCTCTGCGGGTGATCGGAGGAGCGCGTGTCGGGAGTGCTGGCGTCCTCGCGCAGTCCCTGGACCTGGCGGCGAACGCGCTCGAACTCCGCGCGCAGCGCCGACTCCGGATAACCGGGGTTCTTGCCCAGCAGGTATGCGATCCAGGGGTCCGAGGCGATGTGTTCCAGGTCGGCAGGCTGCATCGACCACAGATACATGTCGCGTTGCACGTCGAAGTGCTGGTCCGGCGTGTAGCCGTACCAGCCGTTGTCGCCGTGCTTGTTCGGCAGCAGGATGCGGCCGCCTTCCGCCTTCTTCGCTGCATACAGGTTGGCGATCTGGCGGCGCAGCGGCTCGGCGAAGCCCGCATCCCCGGTCAGCATCAGCGCCTCGCCGAAGGCGATGCGGGGGCCGCGGATGTAGTAGTTGCGCCCGCTCTCTTGCGGCCAGAAGTTCCAGCCGAAGGTTCCGCCGTACCACTTGCCGCCCCATTCGCCGCCGATGCTGCCATCGAGGCCGAGGTTGGTAGGAATGTTGCCGCCGTTCGCCAGCACGCGCTCGCGCCAGGCGCCAACGTATTCGAGCAGCCAGTCGCGGTACTTCCGCTCGCCGGTGAGCATGTAGGCGTTCATGGCGAGCGTGGCGGCGCAGAGATTCAATGGATGATCGCCGCGGATGTTGGCGGCGGTGCGGTAGCGGGTCAGCCGCTCGGGACGGCCCGGCACCGGCTCGCCGCCCCAATCCTGTTCGCTGGCATCGCTGAGCTTCGGCCCCCGGCTGCCGTTGTGGAGGCTGCGGATGATCTTGTGCTGGGGATCGTAGTTCGGCGCCGCGGGGTCTTCGTTCATGTAGAACCCGGCGAACCGGCGCACGCGCTGCCGGTAGACCGGGTCGTCCGGGCGCGCCAGCGCATAGAAGTGAAAGGCGGCCAGGCCCTCGCCGGTGTGCTCCCAGTCGAAGGCGGTGATGAACTCCTTGTAGAACATCCCCTCGCGGGCCATCTCGACTCCCGGCGCGCGTGCTTTCGTGTACTGGACCAGGTGGCCCTCCCACGCTTTGCGGTAAAGCTCGATCAGAGCTTCCGGGCCGCCTAGCGCGTAGACCAGCGTCCAGTTGTGAAAGTTCTCCATCGCGTCGTCGGGGCCGTCGTTGCCGCCCCAGCGCTCGACGCAGCGCAGGAAGCCGCCCTCATCGAGGTACTTGGCGGCGAACTCCCGGGCGCCCTCGCCGTAGGCGGCCAGCAGTGCCCGCTGGGCCAGCGCCCAGTTCGGCGGAGGCATCGGCCGCTCTATCCGGATGAGGGCTTCGGCGAAGCACGCGGCGGCAATCAGCAGTCCGCATGCGGTCAGGCGAGCGACTGGTCTCATGTGAAGATTTTATCGAGCTTTCGCCGGGCTGGCCGGTGACTCGGGCTGCTCTGCGCGCATGAGCGCCTGGGCTCCGGCTCCGTTTGGCTCCGTTTGTCGCCGGATTCCGGCGAGCCGGAAATCCGCTATAATGGAACCGTGCAACTGGTAAGAGTCGGCAGCAAAGGTCAGGTTTCGATTCCCAAGGCTATCCTCGACCGGCTCGGCATCCGGAGGGAGACCCCGATGCTGGTGGAGGTGACTGCCGATGGCGCGATTCTTCTGCGCCAGGCCGGTGTGTACCCTCTCGAGATTTACACCGAACAGCGAATCCGCGAATTCGAGGAGGCCGACCGCCTCTCCGCCGCGGAGCGCAAGAAACTCAAGGCCCTTCAGCGATAGCCGGTGCGCCTCTTCCTGGACGCTAACGTTCTGTTCAGCGCGGCCTATCGTGCCGAAGGTCGGGCGGCGGCGCTTTTCGACCTGGCGGGAAGTGGCTACTGCACGCTGATCGCCTCCCCGCACGCCCTCGAAGAAGCCCGCCGCAACCTGGAACTCAAGCACGCGAAACTCCTGCCACGGTTGGAGCGGCTGCTACAGGCGGTTGCTGTGCCGCAGGAGTGCTCAGCGGAGAACGCGGCGTGGCCGCGCACCCAGATGCTGCCCGACAAGGACGCCCCGATCCTGGGAGCGGCGGCGCAGGCCGGCGCCGACCTGCTCGTCACCGGCGATCGCACGCACTTCGGGCGCCTTTATGGCCGGACGCTGCGCGGCGTCTACATCGCCACCCCAGCGGAGGCGCTCGCTCGCGTGCTGGCCGAGGCGCGACGGTGAAAGGGGACTGCGGACGCCATAGCCCCCGTTACGGCGTCAGCCCCAGTTTGCGCAGAACCTCTTTGAAGCGCGGGGCCGGCCGCAGGGGGTCGAGCAGCGGCTCTACCTTCGCGAAGAACAGCCAGGCGGTGTACTCCTCGCAGGCGCGATCCAGCCACGCGAACGCCTGGTCCTTCTCCCCCAGGCCCACATACGCCAGCGCGATGCCGTACGGCGTCACGTATTCCCGCTTCGATCTCTCTCTGAGGCCATCCACCACACGGAGCGCCTCGCCTCTGCGGCCCGCGCGCGCCAAGGCGTGCGCGAGCAGCCCGGCGGTGAACGCATCTTGTCCGGAGACCTTCAGCGCCGACTCCAACTCCGCGATGGCCCGCGGGTGGTCTCCCTTTGCGAGGAATGCCGCTCCGTTCCAGGTACGCGCCGGCGCGAAATCGGGCTCCATCTCGATGCTCTTCCGGTAGATCTCGAGCGCCTCGTCATAGCGCCGGGCCATGTGAAGAATGCGTGCCCAGGCCCCATTGATCGGCAGCGACAACGGGTCGGCTTCACGGGCGCGACGGGTCTCTTCCAGCGCCTCGTCAAACCGCCCCAGCCCCGCAAGGTAATTCGCGTACCAGTGATGGGCTGTGGCATAGCCGGGGTTGAGCTGGAGGGCGCGACGGAACTCCCGTCCGGCGCCCGCCCAGTCCCGGTCCGCGCGATGCAGGAAGAAGGCCAGGGAAGTGTGGGCCTCGGCCAGGGATTCGTCGATGGCCAGCGCCTTTTCCGCGGCTGCCTTCGCTTTCTGCGCCGCCTCCATCGGCGGAACCTGGGCAAAGTACGGCAGCAGGATGTAGGAGTCGGCCTGCCCGGCGTAGGCCAGCGCATACCCCGGGTCTTTGTCGATCGCCTTCCCGAAGTACTCGATCGCCCGCTCGATCGACTCGCGCGACCGGCGGTTCCAGTGGTAGCGGCCGCGGACGTAATACTCGTAAGCATCCGCGCTCTCGGTGTAGCGCTTGGTGAGCCGCTGCTTCTGCTCGCCCGTCAGCGTCAGCCGGAGCTTCTCGGAGATTTCGCGCGCCAGCTCTTCCTGAATGGAGAAGATGTCGGCCGAAGTGCGGCTGTAACGCTGCCCCCAGAGCTGCGTGCCGCGCTCCACATCGATCAGGCCCGCCTGGACGCTGAGCGTGTCGCCGCGCTTCACCATGCTCCCGGTCAGCACGGCGCGCACGCCGAGATCCCGCCCGACTTTCTGCGGATCCACGTTCGGCCCCTTGTACCGGAAAGCGGTGGTGCGGGCGATGACCCGGAGTGTTGGGACCTGGGAGAGGCTGTTGATCAGCGACTCGGCGATTCCCTCGCCGAGATACTCCAGGTTGGGATCCGCGCCGGGATTCACGAAGGGCAAAACGGCCAGCGAGTCGAGCGGCTTTCCGCGGCGAGCGAGCCACAAGGCCCCGCCGGCGCTGACCGTGGCCACCGCCGCGGCGACGAGTGCCCGGCGGCGCGCGGGCCGGCTGCGCAGCGCCGCCGCGGCGCCGGAGTCGGTGTCGCGCTTCAGCTTCCGTAAGTCCACCAGCATTTCCCGCGCCGACTGGTAGCGGCGCTCGCGACCCTTCTCCAGGGCCTTGCCGATGATTCGTTCCAGTTCCGGTGGCAGCTCCGGGCGCAGGCGCAGCGGCGACACGGGCGTCCTATGAAGGATCGCATCGAAAATGACCGCGGCAATGCCGCCTTGGAAGGCCGGCGAGCCGGTGGCCATCTCGTAGAGCACCGCGCCGAAAGAAAACAGGTCGGTGCGCGCGTCCAGTTCCTCGCCGCGCGCCTGGCCGGCGCCAGCTTGGCCAGCCCGAAATCGAGCACTTTCACCTGCCCCAGCCCAGAGGGCGTCCGGGCCAGGAAGAGGTTGGCCGGCTTCATGTCCCGATGGACGCTGCCCCTGGAGTGGGCGGCGTCCAAGGCGTCGGCAATCTGGATGGCTGTGTCCAGGAGTTCGTCCGTGCGAAAGGGCTTGTCGGCAATTCGTTGCCGGAAGGTCTGGCCTTCGAGGAACTCCATGACGATGAACGGCTGGCCCTCGAACTCGTCGATGCCGTGGATGGTGCAGATGTTGGGGTGGTTCAACGCAGAGGCGGTGCGGGCCTCGCGCTTGAAGCGCTCCAACACGAGGGGGTCTTGGGAAAACCCTGGTGGCAGGAATTTCAGGGCTACCTGCCGCCCCAGCCTGCTGTCCTCCGCCCTTTAAACGACACCCATGCCGCCGCCGCCGAGCGTATCCAGGATGCGGTAGTGCGACACCGTTCGGCCGATCATGCGCGACTCAGCATAAGTCTACTGCCGCGCCCGGCTCCGCGCAATGCGGTTTTCCGGCGCAGCTCCGCGCGGACACGTTCACATCCAGGCATCAGTAGCCACTGCGGCGTTTTGCGTTCCGGATGCTTCTCGACGGGAACTGCCCGGTAGCGGCGCCGCGGTACCTCAACGCCAGTTGCAGTCACTCGGCCATTGAGGGCCGGTCATCGTATCGAAGTGTTAGCCGCTTTCGGAACAGAGTCGGCCTTCTTTTACCAAACAGCAGGTCCGTAAGAGCTAGCGATGCTGCTGCCTCCTCACGCATCAAGTGGCAGAATGCATCCAATTCGA
>JBBTDS010000681.1:0-6874 GCA_038060875.1 Acidobacteriota bacterium
CGCTCCGCGCCTGGGCGATGTCCTTGAAAAGCTTGAGATGCTCGAAATCCACAGCCCTGGCCTGCCACGCAGGACAGTACCCCTTGTCCGCCGGATCCACGGAACCCAAGGGCAGTCCGACAGCGATCTCGCGCCGCTCAAGGGCACTTCAAAAGGTAGGGCGTAATCCGGCCCAGTAGATTGGCCCCCAACTCTGATTATCCTCGGCGCCGCCGGCGCGTTGACGCGCATCGTGCGCTAAAGTACTATTGCTTCTGTGTTGCCTGAGACAGCGAGACGCTTCTGTGCCGAAATCCTCAGTAGTCCCAGGGAGGTGAATGAGCGGTGTGTCGCCTGGAACCTCCTCCACGACCACCGTATCTCCAGGCCCCGAAGCGATGACTGGGAGCAGGTGGTCACATCGCCTCTCGATCACTCGTTGGAGGCTGCGTTCAGGGTTTACAGTGACAAAATCGCACACCTCCCGCGAGCCACGTACCTTGATGGACGCGTCAACGGCGTGAACCTTCCCCGCGCCAACGCGCCGGATGTAGCAACTGGTCCCGAACAACTTGTGCATGTTCTCGACCTGACGAACCGCACTTCCCGTGCGATCTGGCAATTCGGCAAGGACTCCGGCATCGTCGGCCTCTCGGGTCTGGATCTTGTTAGCGCGGAATCCCTGGGCTTGTCGCTTGCTCAGCAGTTGGCCGGAAGGCCGGTTTCCGAACAGGTTCCCCTCATGCGGGCCTTCTTTCTTGCGCAGGAGCTTTATATCGGAAGTGGGGATCCCCATCCCCCCGTGTGGGTGGCGCTGTGGCGTCATTGGAGCCTGACCATCGACCTTGCGCATTCCGAGTCCTGGGCTGACGCTGTCGGGATCTCCAAACCGAAGGAAGGTTGCTGGCTCGCCGTCCTGAAGTATCCGGCAACTCGGGCAGGCCAACTCGTTCGGCCCACGCAGCTCGAGGCTGGCTGGTTCGGGCGCCATTTCCCTTCTCCAAATGTCTGTACCCCGGGCTCGGGCGGCCGTATCGTACATGGCCTGGATTCCGCCGTCGTGCCCGCAGGCAACTGCCTCTGGGAATACCTGCACAAACCCATCCCGTGGTCCGAATACGACTGGCTATCCTCCGGGATGCCGGTGTCACGGACGGCGCGGCCTGTCGGGCCCGTCGGCACCCTATTGTCTGATCGGGAGTTTCACTGGGGCCGTCTGAAGAGAGAGTTTGGGGAGAAAGCGGTCAGTTCGTGGATGAAAAATGCCAATGGCTGAATATATTGTTTGCAATATAGTCGCGAAGGTGGTAAGCTGTAATCGACGGATGGCTGAGAAGCGCCGATGAAGCTCTGGGACTTCTTTCATCCGCCGGACCGGAACGAAATCAGCGACTGGGGACGGAATGTGCGTCTCTCTGCTCGGGAGCGCGGCCAACTGAACCAGAAACTGGATATGATCGAGCGGCTCGGCTTTGACACCGCCCATGGCCTTGATTTTCTTGCCGGCCCGCTGAAACACCACCGCCACACCTACAAACTGGTGGTTCATGCCGGCCGGATGCTCAGACCGATGCTATGTTTGGGACCGTTTGACAAGCGCAGCGAGATGACCCTGCTTTGCGGAGCTATAGAAAAGGATTGGGAGTTGGACCCGCCGGATGCGCCCGCGCGCGCCGAGGCCAAGCGGCAGCTTCTCATTGACCCAAAACACGCCGGAGAGAAATTGCGAGTGCCGCATGAGCGATTTTAAACGTCGGTTGGCCAAGGAGTTCGACGATAGCCGTGAATATCGCGAAGCTTACGCCGAAAGCTTCGCGAATGAATACATAACCGCTCAGATGAAGCTCATCCGAAAACGGCGCAACCTCAGCCAGGCGCAGTTGGGCGAACTGATCGAGAGCAATCAGGGTCGGGTTTCCATTTACGAGGACAAGGAATACGGGCGCTGGAACATCGAGACCCTGCGTAAAATCGCGATGCAGTTTGGCTGCTGGCTGAAGGTCTCCATCGAAGCGTACGGGGCTCTCCTGGGCGAGGCGGAACGCTTCAGCGCCGCGGGCTTGCTTCGTCCGGCGTTCGAGGATGACCCCGAGGTGCGCCGCTGGCTCGGACCCGCCCAGGACGCGAAAGACGATCAGTTCGCGCCTGCGCGCGGCTTGCTCAGAGATTGGCTGCACCGGGAGGACGCCGATCTTCAGCCTCTTTGCGATTGGCTTCAGGGAATCGGCCTCCCGGGATTTCCCGACGGGGAAGACGAGTTTCAGTGGATCCTCTGGGCTCTCGAAAGCACAGCCGAGTGGGACAAACTCAAAGCCATCCTGGCAACCCGCATTGCTCGCCTGATTACCGAATGCGAGATCGACGTGCGGCCCGTCGGCTGGCGCCCAGAGGTCCTGTTGCGCAATGTTTTTCTGCTCGCGGCGAACCTGAAGGAGGCCGCGACCTTGGAGGGTCCGTTGGACCCGGTCTATCAGCGCGAATCCCAGCACAAACGCGAGTTGGGCACGCCGCGGATGCGCCGGGAAGCTTTGAGCGCGCTGCGCACCGCCATGGAGCGGAATCAGAACAGTACCCGCTGGGAGAGCGTCTGGTTCGAGTTTGTGACGCGGGGCGGCCATTGGCTGCTTCCAGGAACCGCGCAAGCCGGCTTTGATGGACTGATGCGCCTGAGCCCGGAACTGTCCAGCCAAGCATACTGGGGTCGGTTAGCCGTGGCGGTGCGGGAACTGGAACAAAGCGCGTTTCGTGAGGGCAGGCTGGTTCCAGGATGTACGCCCGATCTCATCGAAGACTTGAAAACCCACATTGGTACCATCTTCGATTTCTGGGGCGATCCCCGATCGGCGATTGGGCTGCTGCGGGCTGCTATCCCCGCGCGCTGGATGCAGACGGCGGTCGCCGCCTGGGCGTGCGCCGTTTTTGAGAGGCAATGGGACACGCCAATTCAGATGGTGCCGGATCCCCTCGGGCGGAGGTTGGTTGACAGTGTGTTATTCGAAGGTTCGGACTTTTGGCTCAAGTGGAACGAGCCAAGGCAGGACACCGCGGCCTATGCCACTGTTCAGCGGGCGAAGGAAAACATCCGCGACGACAATCTCCGCGTTCAATGGGCTGCGGTGTGACCGGCTGTCAGGACAAGTAGCCCTTCAGCTTTTCGAGAATTGGCTGGTAGCTTGGCCCCTTTTGAATGAAATCGATTCCCTGGTCCTGATACTCCTGCGGCAGATTCTCCTGATTGAGCACTGTGAAAATGATGCTCGGGATGTTCTTTTGCAGAAGGGCCTTGCGGCACCGCAATCCCCCTACGAAGAATCCTTCCTTGATGACATCCTCGTCCGCTGGCGCCATCTCGGGCGATGGATCGGTCCATCGAAGCATCATGTCCACCAATGCAACCTTGTAAGATCCGTCGGCGATCCCAGGCAGCCGCTTGCGAAACTCCAGCTCGGTTGTGAATCTGTCGACGGAGACCGCTGGAAAATTGGATTGGATCAGGTTTTCCAGGCGGGTAGCCTGAACTGAGTCGTCTTCGATGATTAGCACCTTCATCGCGAACCTCCTATCGCTGAACCCGCTTCAACCAGACTCGAAATTCGTTCACGCCTGCGGAATTGGTGGGAATAATTTCGAGTCGCCCCTGCATGGATGTCAGCACCCGGACTACCATCCATAACCCAAGGCCTGTCCCCTCCGGGTGTGTCTGCTTGGCTTGGCCGCCCCGATAGCCGCGCTCCGTAAGCCGCCCCACTTCGCTTGGTTCGACCCGCAGTCCTCGGTTTTGAAATGAGATGTACGCCTCGCGTTCGTCGCGCGACAATCCGCCTAAGATCCTGACGGTGCTATCGTCATAGCTGTACTTGACGGCGTTGTCGAGCAAGTTGTCAAACGCAAGTTCGAGCCTCTCCAGATCGGCCCTGATCGTCCGCATGGCCGTGCGCCAGTTCCCGTCGATCTCGAACTTCAGTTTCTTGCCCAACGCCTTGTGGGAATAGAGATGCGAAGCCGCCCGCTCGAGCTTCGCAAACACCTCGGAAGGCCTCACCTCAACAATGTGCGCGAGTGCCGGCTGCTCGCGCGCCAGATCGATGAAAAGCCGCAGATTGCTCGCCACCGAACTCGCTCTCCGGGTGGCCTCCATAATAATTCGGAGGATCTCGGCGCTTTCTTTAGGTGATTTCGCCAGCAGCATCTCGGCATGGGTATACGCCATGATCACGGGGGAGCGCACCTGGTGCTGGAAATCCAGAAACAGATCCCCCTGTGCCTTCAGCGACTCCTGCAACTCCTTCTGCGAATCTTGCAACCTTCGCAACTGCTGCCGCAGCGCCTCGTACAGTGCGAGCTGCCTGGCGATGAACTTCACGATCGTCATGATCGATGGCTGGCGGTGGACTCGGTTGTGCGACAGAGCAACGAGAATCCCGGTGGGGATGTCCTCGGCTAGGATCGGAGCCACGGTGAACGCACGGCACGTCGGGCAGTCCGGCAACTGGAACACGTTCTTTCCGCGCTGCGTGTCCGGTACTTGCATCGAATCCTTTCGCTGCCATACTTCGTACAACGCGTTCTTCTTGCCGCCAGGCATGTCGCGCGCCAGCGGCGCCATCGCACGCCGGACAGGCCCTCGGCGGGCCGTGTCGGTTGCAGCCAGCTCTCCAGCCAGATACAGCTCGTTCCGACCGGCGTGTTTCATCCAGACCTGGAATACGTCCACCTCCGGTGTCAATTCACGGCACGCGCTCAGAACCAGAGCCGCGATTTCGCCCGGGTCCTTCTCTGGGCTGGCGAGTTGAGCGAGTGCTTCGCGATTGGTCTTCGCAAGCGCCGACAGCAACTTCAGCAGACGTGCTCGCTCGTCGATCTCGTTGCGTACGTCGAGCCAGTGTACCCACCAGTCCCCGACCAGATCGGCCACCGAACACAGCACCTGCGTCAAATCGTCGTCGAAGTAGTAGGGTCCGGACTGCTGGAGAAAGCACCGGATCGCGCCGTAGACGTAGCCCTTGTAGTGAACCGGCACGCACACGTAGCTGAGCGGCGGACTGCGTTCCTGCCGCCGGCACACTTCCTCCACCACGCCCGCGCGATCGCGCCATGCCATGCCCGGGTAGCGATGTTGGTAATAGGCCCGGTCGTCCTCGTAATGAGCTAAATCGAGAAGTTGCAGCGGCTTCCCGGTCGCCAGTACCCATCCGGTCCCCCCCACGCCGGGGGTGTACTGTTTGATTTCAGGCGCGGACCATGGCCATTCGGAGGCGATGACGTCGAACTTCTCCGGGTCTTGCGCCGGATCCCGCAACAGGATGGAGATCTCCCGTGCGCGGAAATACTGCTTGGTAATCCCAACCACCGTCTGAAGGGTCTCTTTGGCTTTCGTGCCGCCGACAAGAGAGACCTGGGAATAATGAGCCAAGCCTAAGATGCGCTGCACCGAAGTCAAGAGCCCCAGGGACACCGTGTTCAATACTGCACGGTAGATGGCCGGGAAGAGCATTCCCGTCTCCGCCAACGCTTCCAGTTCCTCTTCCAGGAACGGGCCAGACTGCCGATAAAACGTCAACGCCGCATCGTAGGTGCCCCTCGTGCCGCCGCGAAGCTGGATCGGGACCGTCACAAATGCCACAATCCCCAGCCGATCGAGCGGTTCCTCATACGTAACTTTTACCGGCCATACACCGTTCCGCCGCGCGTGGTTTTCGATCTTACCGCTCTGAATGGCTCTCGCGCTGATCGAATCCATCGGAAGTTCAAAAAAGGGGGGGGCCGAATTGTCTTCGAAGTACTGTCCCTGCACAAAGAGCCTGCGGCCCTCGGGCGGTTTGATTCCCGGCGCGACTTCCCAGAGGAGTACCCCGCAGGCGCCGAAGTGCTCCGCTATCGTCTGGAGGATGTCTCGAATTGCAGAGAGTTCGAGAGCGGAGTCGAGCTTCAGAATGAGCTTGGCTGCGAGCTCCCCCGCCATACCGTAAATGATATACCGTTTACTTTTCTCGCGCAAGCTCCCATCGGTGAAGTTTTAGCGTTATCTGCGCCAAGGCTGGAACCCCCACGCTAACACCCCCTTGAGGTTTGGCCTAATTTCGGCCTCTGTTGCGGCGGTTTAGCGATGGGGCCGGCCGCGGCCGTCTACCCATCCGCCCCGATCCACGACCACACCGGGGTATCCCTGCGCCTCGGTGACAACTCAGCCCGATTTCTTTGTCCCATCTCCCCCTCCGCTTGCCCGGTGCCCCGGGTTCAAAGCCGCCCGGCGCACCCCAATCTGGACTTGATGGACGCCCGTCACACCGTCACCTCGTCCACCCGGCCCCCCGGCTCCCGCCAGCAGGAGATGAAATTTACGAAAAAAACCCAATTTCACCCCTCGGCCCCCCCGCCCGGCCCCTCCTCCAGCAACTCCAGGAAGCACTGCGCCGCCCGGTTGAACTCTTTCCGCCGCCGGTGGACGATGCCCAGCGGCCGCACCAGTGCCGCCTCCAGCGGGATGGCCGCCAGGCCGCCCCTCACGCACCTCCGGTTCCAGCACCCGCGCCGGCAGGATGCTTATCGCGCTCCCCAGCGTGATCGCCTCCTTCACTGCGGCAACACTGTCGAAGTCTATCGTCACCTTCACCTCCACTCCCCGCTCGCGCAGGAGGTGATCGATCCGCCGGCGGATCGCCAGCTCGGCGTAGCTCGCCAGCCCGAGGTCCGCCTGAAGTCCCCAAGACAAAGCGAAGTCGATCCCCCCCTCCAAGGTCGCCCAGCACCTAGCAATGGCGGGGACGCGCGTGAGTGGCTTCCCGTCTCGCAGTGGCCTCGTGAGACGTTGAAGTGCGATTTCGTCTTTGTTCACCGCGCGGTTCCCTCGGCTGGCGGCACCGCATCCCCCGCTCCCCGGCTCCACAGCGCCGCG
>JBBTDS010000682.1:0-13998 GCA_038060875.1 Acidobacteriota bacterium
TGGAGATCCGGTGTTGTCTGGCCGGCCTTGATGCCGAGCTGGCGCTCGAACTTCTCGATGATCCTTACGCTGCCTCCGACGTGGCAGGCCGTGCCCAGGCAGACGGCGATCGGATGCCGGCCCTTCGGTTTGAGGCTGAAGGCGCGATAGAACGTAGCCAGGCTGTAGGTGCGGCTCAGTGGGATCTCCAGCGTGCGCGACAGGTGGGCGAGCACATCAGGCGGCAGGTAGGTGTACTCGTGCTGGACGTCCTGGAGCATCGCAATCAGCGCGCTCTTCTGGGTGCCGTGCTCGCGGATGATCTTCTCGATGGTTGCCAGTTCCATGTGCCTCTCTTTCTCAGCCCGGCGTCTTGGCCAGGCTTTTCCTCACGGCCGCGATTCCCCGCGGCGAATTGACCGGCCAGCCCTGAAGCTGCGCCTTGATTTCCTCGCTGCTGAACCTGAACTCCCCCTCGTCGGACTGGTGCAGGAACTCGAAGTCCGTCTCCGGGTTGCCGACCACCAGCGCCAGCAGCGTGCCGGCCATGTCTCCGAGCGGCTGGCGGTCCACGTGGCTGTGTTGGAAAACTGCCCTGACGGTGGTGCCGGTCCCGGGAAAGGAGTCAATCCGCAACTCCCCGCCGGCGGCCCTGGCCGCTTGTTCCAGCAGCGGCAGGCCAAGGCCCACGTGGCGAGTGGTGCGGCTGGTGAAGAACGGATCCGTCGCCCGCGCCAGCATGGCTTCGCCCATTCCATGCCCGTCGTCGATCACCTCGATGGCGAAAACGTCCTCGCGGACGCTCTCCCTGATCCGGATCTGAATGCGGCTGGCGCCGGCGGCGATCGAGTTCTCGGCAATGTCGAGCACGTGCAGGGCGAGTTCTTCCATGGCCAACCTAGGCACAGCAGCCTTCCTGCCGCCGGGCGCCGCAGCCGGCGGCCTCCCTGTAAAGAATCCGCCGATCCTCCTCGCGCCGGAACGCCTTCCGGACTTCCGCCGTCGTCGGCTCACGGAGCAACAGCGGGGTGAAGGTCCTGCCGATCTCCTCCGGACGGTGCGCGTCGGAGGAGTGAATGAATGCGGCTCCAGCGTGTTCCGGGAAGCGGCGAGCGGCCTCTTCCCGACTGGTATTGGCGCTCAGCTCGAGCGCGTCGAATGCAAGCCCTTCCGGGATAAATCCCAACTGCCCGATGATGCCGAACGCCTCGCGGTCGATGTGTGAGGCGATGGCCAGGCCGTTCAGGCCATGGATCAGGTCCGCTATCTGCTCCACCGACAACTCGGTAGCGCCGGCCAGCAACCGGTGATTGAAGCCGACCACGTCGTGATGCTCGTTAACGACCACCTGGAGCCCGAGGCGCTGGGAGTCGTTTTCTCCCGGCAGGTGCGCGTAGACGGCGTCCTGCAATGCCAGAGCGGCTTCGATCGCCTCGAACAGGGCCAGCACATGCACTTCTTCCCTGGAGGTGACCTCCATGCCGGGCAGGACCTTGATCCCGCCCTCGCCGGCGGCCCGGATCACGGCCAGGGCGTTCTCGCAGGAGTTGTGATCGGAGATAGCGATCACGTCCAGCCGCTGGCGGCCGGCTGCCTCCACGATGGCCCGCGGGCTCATGCTCAGCTCGGCGCAGGGCGACAGGCAGGTGTGGATGTGCAAATCGGCTTTGAAGATCCGCAGCATCAACCGGCCCCCCGGAGGCCCAAGGCATACAACCGGCCCACGACTTCAAAGGCCGGCAAGCGGCTGCCCAGGAGAAGAACCTGCTCCTCCCGGGCCTTGGCCAGCGTCTCGGAATCGGGCGCCCGCCCGCCCACCAGCACCACCCCGGCCAACTCCTTCAGCGAGGCGACCGCGATGATGTTGCGATGGGCCTGCAAACTGACCCAGAGGTCGCCGGCCCGGCTGTTGGCGATCACATCGCTGAGCAGGTCGCTCGCGTATCCTCCGGTGACCTCGCGGTCGAGGCCCTGGTCGCCGCCCAGCACCTCCAGTTGCAGAGCTTCCACTATGTCGCGGACCGTCATGCCGGCTCCTCCTTGATCGCCGGGGCGTGTTGGGCGCGCGCCAGCAAGCCCCGTGCCGTCAGCACCACGCACTCATCCAGCAGCGCGCTCTCCCGCACGACATCTTCGGCGAAGCTCAGGCAGGTGGGCGCCCCGCAGGCTCCGCAGTCGATCTGGGGAAGAGCTTCATAGGTCTGCTGGATCCCTTTCTTCTTCTCGATCGCCCTGGAGATGTCCTTGTCCAACGGCGGGAACAGCCGGGAGGCGATCTTCCCCGGCAAGGAAAAATAGCCGCGTTGAAACAGTTCCCGGATCTTGGCCCGATCCTGGCTCGGCGTGCTGCCGAAACGGGCTACCAGGCCCAGGATCTTGCTGCGGGCGACGTAAGGATTATCGACCGTGAGCGGCCCGCCGCAGCATCCCTGTGGACAGGCGTGACACTCGACATACTGCACGTCGACCAGCTTGCCGTTTTCGATTTCGTCGAGGATCCGCTCGACGTCGCCCAGCCCATCCACGGCCAGACAGCTCCCGGCACGCAGATGGGCGATCTGTTCGCCGACCACCGGCCAGCCCACGCCGATGCCGCGCACCGGCTCTTCGTCTTCAATCGCCTCATGGTTGACCTCGGCGATGGCCGCCAGCAGCGTGGGGTAAATATCGGTGATGGCGATGGCGCCGTCGATGTGGGACGCCCGCTTTCGGGGCGGGTACTTGATGGCCACCATCTTGGCCGCGCAAGGCGTCAGGTAAATGATCCCGATCTCCTCCCGCTGGAGGCCGAGTTCCTTCATCTTCCGGTAGCGGACCTCGCGGGCGGCGATCTCCATCGGGGCTTCAATGGGGATCAGCAGGTCGATGAGATTGGGATAGCGCGCCTGGATGAGCCGCACTACCGTGGGGCAGAACGGAGACAGCAGCGGGTAGGGGCCGCGGGAGTCCTTCAGATGCTCTTCGACGGCGATGCTGGCTGCCTCGCTGGCCGAGGCCACATCGCAAGCGTCGTCGAAGCCGATCCGCTTCAGCGCGGCCAGGATGATCCGGGGCAGCACGTCCTTGCGGAACTGGCCGTAAAGCACCGGCGAGGGCAGGGCAATGGTGTGCTTGAACCGGGAGAAGTCGGTGAACGAGCTGGTCTGGGGGACAATGGCGTTGTTCGCGCAGACGCGGGCGCACTCGCCGCAATCGATGCAGCGGTCCTCGAGGATCTGCGCCTTCCCGTGCCGCACCCGGATGGCCTCGGTCGGGCAGGCCCGCATGCAGGCCATCCGGCCGCCGCACTTCTCCGGCACTGTCCGGACCGAATGGAAGTACTCCTCCATGTTACAAGCGCACCTTTATTTCCAGCGTTGTCCCTCGCCCGACGACGGAGCGGATACGAAAATCGTCGGCGTTCTTCTGGATGTTTGGCAGGCCCATGCCCGCCCCGAAGCCCAGCTCGCGGATCTCGTCGGAGGCGGTCGAGTAGCCCTCCTGCATGGCCAGCGGGACATCGGCGATCCCGTTGCCCTCGTCGGCGACGGTGAGGCGGACGTCCGCGGGGGTGACCTTCAGCTCCATCGTCCCTTTCCGCGCGTAAAGCACCACGTTCATTTCCGCCTCGTAAGCGGCGATCGCCACCCGCCGGATCACCTCCGGGGCAACGCCGAGATCTTTCAGCGCCGCCTTCATCCTGCTCGAGGCCTTTCCCGCATTGGCGAAATCCCGTCCCTGAATCTCAGCGCGTTGGAAGAAATGAGGCTCGCCGGACATCGCTAGGGCCTCCCTCGCTCGCGCTCTCGCCGGCGAGACCCAGGGCGTATAGCTTCCCGCAGGCCTCGTACATCGGGAGGCTGGTCGCCAGCAGCACGATCCCTTTCTCCCTGGCCAGCTCGATGGCCTCCTTGTCGGGCAGCTTGCCGCGCACATAAACGATGGCCCGGATCTCGGCAATCTCGGCGGTGCGCACCGACTGGCGGTTGGTCAGCCCGGTCAGCAGCAACGCGTTGGGCTTGGCGAATGCCAGCACGTCGCTCATCAGGTCGGCCGCGCAGCCCACCTGCACCTCCTCGCCCAGCCGGTCTTTGCCGAGCAGGATCTGACAGTCGAGCGTCTCCTTTACCAGCTCCAGCCGCATCAGCTCACCCGCTTGACAACCTGGTCCCCCAGCCAGATGGTCCTCTTCGTCGGGACGCGCGTGGCCGGGCAAACAATCCAGCACTGGCCGCAGCCGGTGCACTTGGACTCGTCCACGTACCTTGCCTTCCTCCTGACCCGCACCTTGAAGTTGCCGATGTACCCCGAAAAACCCACCACCTCGCTCAGACTGAGCAGCTTGATGTTCTTGCGGTGGCTGACCGAGACCATCTTGGGCGTCAGGATGCAGGCGGCGCAGTCCAGGGTGGGGAAGGTCTTGTCGAAGTGCGCCATGCGGCCTCCGATGCTGGGCTCGCGCTCCACCAGGTACACCGTGTTCCCGGATTCGGCGATCTCCAGCGCCGCCTGAATGCCGGAGATGCCGGCGCCGACGATGAGCACGTTGGGATTGACTTCTGCCCGCATCGGCTCCAGCGGCTGGTGCAGCGCCACCCGCCGCACCGCGGCCAGCACCAGCGCCTTGGCCTTCTGGGTGGCCGCCCGGGAGTCATCGTGGATCCAGGAGCAGTGTTCGCGGATATTGGCGATTTGGACCAGGTAGCGGTTGAGCCCGACCCGCATGGCGGCGTTCCTGAAAGTGAGTTCGTGCATGAGCGGTGAGCAGGCGGCCACCACGATCCGGTTCAGCTCGAGTTGTTCGATGTCGTTCTGGATGAGCGACTGCCCCGGATCCGAGCACATGAACTTGTAGTCGCGGGCACTGACCACGCCGGGGATCCGCGAGATGAACTCGCGAACCTCGTGCACGTGCACCGTGCCGGCGATGTTTAATCCGCAGTGGCAGATGTAAACGCCGGTCCGCACCTGTCCGTTCTGCTCCATGGCTGTCCTCCTAGGCCACCAGCGCCGAAAGCGGGGCCTTCACCGGGATCAGGTTTCGTTGCAGCCCGAGTTCCCGTTCCGAACAACCCAGTGCCACCCCCAGCAACTGGGTGAAGTAAATGACCGGCATCTCGTAGGACCTTCCGAACTGCCTGTTAACCTGCTTCTGGTAGGCCTCCAGGTTCATCTGGCACAACGGGCAGGTGGTGACGATGCACTGGGCGCCGTTTTCGGCGGCGCATTCCAGCAGGTCGGCCACCAGCTTGAGGCAAACGTCGGGAAAGGTCGTCATGAGCATGCCGCCGCAGCAGCGGGTCTTAAGCGGGAAGTAGACGCTCCTGGCGCCCAGCCGTTCGAACAGCAGGTCCATCGAGTTGGGGAACTCGCGATCGTCAAAACCGCGCTCGGGCCGCACGATCTGGCAGCCGTAGTACGGGGCGAAGGTGACGCCCTCCAGCTTCCGCCGGGCCGCCTGCGCGATGGCTTCGACGCCGATGTCGTTGACCAGGATGTCCAGCGGGTGCCGCACCGCCACGGTGAGGTCGTACTTCAACCCCGCCTCGCCCAGGATGCGATCCACCTTGCTCTTCAGCTCCGGGCTTTCCCGCAGGAAGCGGTTGGTCTTCAGCAGGACCGTGTAGCAGGCGCTGCACGGCGCCACCAGGCCGCGGCTGCCGTTCTGCTCGGACAGCGCCAGGTTGCGCGCGCTGACCGCCAGTGAGACGGTCTCATCGACGCTCATGTACATGGTGGCGCCGCAGCAGTTCCAGTCTTCCAGCGCCGCGAGCTCCACGCCCAGGGCGCGAAACACCGCCCGCAGGCTCTCGTCGTAGGGTTTCCCGGCCGCCTCCAGGCTGCATCCGGGGTAGTAAAGGTATTTCATCGGTTCTCTCCCGACCGGGCCGGCGCGCGCTTATCCTCGCCCCACCGCGCGGTAGCCCACCATGGTCTCGTCGTACTCCGGCTTGGCCTCCTCGCGCGGCAGCTCCAGCGCCGCCGAAGCGGCGAGGATGCTCCGGATCGCTTGCACGCCCGCGATCTTCGAGGGGAACAGCGTGATGCGGCCCTTTCTCCAGAGCGACAACCCCAGCGGCAGCAGCCGGAACAACGCCAGCGGGTTGCGCCGCAAGTAGTAGAGGAGCACCAGCAGGATCTCGTGGTTGCGGCCATAGCGGTTCACCAGGCCGACGAAGTTCTTCGACAGCAGGTACACCGGGTAGCGCTCCGGATAGAGCTTCTTCTCCATGGCCGTCCGCTTCAGTGCATACAGGATGTCGGTGATCTTGATACCCTGCGGGCAGCGGGTGGTGCACATGTAACAGGAGGCGCAGATCCAGATGGTCCGGCTGCGCAGGATCTCCTCGATCTCGCCGGCGCGGAACAACGCGATGACCTTCCGCGGAGAGATGTCCATGGCGTAGCTGACCGGACAACTACCGGTACAGGTGCCGCATTGCAGGCAGCGCGAAATGCGGTCCCCGCCCGGAACAAGGTGGGCCTGTTCGAGGAAGGTCTTTCGCAGCTCGCGTTCGGAGGCCGGCAGGGCGCCGGGGACTCGCTGGACGTTGATCGGCATGGCACCTCCCGTGGCCAAGTCTCTCTTTCAGGTATATAACGAGATGAAAAAGATAACAAGGCCCGAAACTGTCTTTTTGCACATTGCAACATGTTCGGCCCGACTGTTGCGATACGCCACTGCCTTCTTCAACACTTCCCGCTGCTAGTTCGGCAGTCATGGCCTGTAGGCAGCTAGGGCGAACCCCTTAGCCGGACGTGGCGCTGCCCCTTAGCGCCGTACCGGGGCCCCGGCCTTGACTCCCTGGCCGGCTTCTGGCACCATCAACGCATACGTTCGTTTCAAGCGAACGTTTGACAACCATGGAAAGCAAGGAGCGCATTCTGGACGCCGCCGAGCGGCTGTTCGCCGAAAAAGGATTCGCCGCCAGCTCGCTGCGGATGATCACCGCCGCGGCCGGCGTCAACCTGGCGGCCGTCAACTACCACTTCGGTTCCAAGGAAGGCCTGCTTCAGGCGGTATTCGCCCGCCGTCTGGGCCCGCTCAACCAGAGCCGCCTGGAGATGCTGGATGCCTGCGAGGCGGCAAGCGGGCACGGCGGCCCGGCCCTGGAGAAGATCCTGGAGGCGTTTCTGGCCCCGCCGCTGCGGATGTTCCGCCCAGCCGCGCTGGCGCGTCTGATGGGCCGGATCTATCTGGAGCCCGGCGAGACGGCGCGGCGAATCCTGCACGAGCAGTTAGGCCGTGTCGCCCGGCGCTTCACTATCGCGCTGAAGTGGGCGTTGCCCGAGCTGCCGGCTGCCGAGCTGTTTTGGCGGATGCACTTCACCGTCGGTGTGATGGCCCACACGTTGGCAGGCACACTGCCGCTGGAGGTGATCTCCGGCGGGCTGTGCGATCCCTCCGACACCGAGGGTGCGCTGGAGCGGATGATCGCGTTCGTGGCCGCGGGGCTCAGGGCGCCGGCGCCGGCCAAGCGCAACAGGCGTGCGCAAAGGAAGCAAACATGACACGATTCATCGCTGTTGTAATCGTAGTGGCTGCCGCCTGCGTGGCCCAGGAAGGCCCGGCGCCGCTGCGCCTGACCCTGAAGCAGGCGGTCGATATCGCGCTGGCGCCGGAAGGGAACGCGCGTATTCAGATCGCGGAGCAGTTGACTCGCCAGGCCGAGGCCCGCTCGGCGCAGGCGCGCGCCGCCCTGCTGCCCGACCTCGCCTCCTCGATCAGCCAGCAGAACCAGACACGCAACCTGGCCGCCTTCGGCATCCGCATTCAAATTCCCATCCCTGGTTTCACCTTCCCGGAGGTGGTCGGTCCGTTTAATACCTTTGACACGCGGGCGACGGCGGTGCAGAACATCTTCGATCTCCCCTCCGTCCGGCGCTATCAGGCTTCGCGCGCCGGCGTAGCCACCGCCAAGGCGGAATGCACGAGCACCGAGGACCAGGTTGTCCAGCAGGTGGCGCGCTTATACCTGGCGGCGCTGCGGGCCGATGCGGCCCTGGAGACGGCCAAAGCCAACGTCGCGCTGGGGGAGGCGCTGGCCGCGCTGGCCGAGGACCGCCGGCGGGCGGGGACGGGGACGGGGCTGGACGTAACCCGCGCCCGGGTGCAACTCGCCCATGAACGCCAGCGGCGGGTGGTCGCCGAGAACGAGCGCGCGCGGGCGTACCTGGAGCTGCTCAGGGCGATGGGCGTTAAACTGGGGACCGTGCTGGCGCTGACCGACAAGCTCGCTTACGCAGCGGTCGAGCCGGTCACCGTCGAGCGAGCGATCCAGACCGCCCTCCAGTCGCGCAGCGACCTCGCCGCCCAGCAGCGGCGGGAGGAAAGCGCCCGGCTGAGTTCGAGCGCGGCCAGCTTCGAGCGCCTGCCTTCGCTGGTTGGCTTTGCCGACTACGGCTCGATCGGCGCGAGCATCAACCACGGCCTGCCCACGCGCACCTACGGAGTGTCCGTGCGGCTGCCGCTCTATGACGGCGGCCGACGCGGCGCGCGCCGCCAGGAGAACCTCGCCGCCTGGCGGCAGGAGCAGATCAGGACACGCGACCTGCGCGAGCAGATCGAGCTGGCGATCCGGGTGGCGCTCGATGCGCTGCGCTCGGCCGCCGACCAGGTGAAGGTGGCCGAGGAGGGCCTGGCGCTGGCCGAAAGCGAGCTGGCGCAGGCGCGCCGCCGTTTCGAGGCCGGCGTCACCAGCAGCCTGGAAGTAACCGACGCCCAGACGCGCCTCCAGCGGGCCCGCGACAACCAGATCGCGGCCCTGTTCCAGCACAATCTGGCGCGCCTGGATCTGGCCCAGGCGATGGGCACTCTGCGCGAGACGATTCAATAGAGGAAGGGAATTTCGGTGACAGGCGACGAAATTCGTTATCGGGTCCGGCCGAAGCTACACGCACCGGAATTTCGTTGCCTGTCACCGAAATTCCCAATGGCGGAGCCGCACTCATGAGCAAGAAAAAGAAACTCATCCCGCTGCTGGCCGTCGCCGCCCTCGGCGCCGGCGCGCTGGCCTGGTCGCGCTGGTGGAAGCGCGAGGACCCGAACCGCATTCTCATCTCCGGCAACATCGAGCTCACCGAGATCAACCTGGCCTTCAAGATGTCGGGCAAGCTGGTGGAGCGCGCGGTCGGAGAGGGCGACGCAGTCAAGAAGGGGCAGCTCGTCGCTGGTCTGGATCAGCAGCAGTTGCTGGCCCAGTGCGACCGCATCCAGGCGGTGATCGAGGCGGCCCAATCCCGGCTGGCGCAGCTTCACACCGAAGTCGAGCGGCAGCGGCAGACGGTGGTGGCGCAGATCGCCTACAGCCGCGCCCAGCTCGAGCAGGCGGAGGCCAGGCTGCGGCAGTTGCTGGCCGGCTCGCGCGAGCAGGAGATCGCCCAGGCCCGCGCCGGGCTGGAACGGGCCGAGACCGAGCACGACAAGGCCGCCAAGGACTGGGAGCGCGCGAAAGCGCTCTACGACAAGCAGGACATCTCCGCCTCGGACCGCGACCAGTTCCTGGCCCGCTACGACGCCGCGCGCGCCTCGCTCAAGCAGGCCAAGGAGCTGCTCTCCCTGGTGGTCGAGGGGCCGCGGAAGGAAGACATCGAAGGCGCCCGGGCGCAGGTGGCCCAGGCGCGGGCCGCGCTCGCCCTGGCCGAGGCGGCGCGCCTGGACCTGAGGGTGCGCGAGCAGCAGGTGCCGATGCGGCGCGCCGAGATCGACCAGGCACGGGCCGAGCTGGCCATCAACCGCACCCAGTTGGAGGACGCCGTGATCGCCTCGCCCACCGACGGCGTCGTGCTGGCGGAGTCGGCCGAGGTGGGCGAAATACTGGCGGCCGGCACGACCGTAGTCACCATCGGCGACCTCGATCACCCCTGGCTGCGCGGCTACATCGGCGAGCGTGACCTTGGCCGCGTGAAGCTGGGCGCGCGGGTACGGGTCACCACCGATTCGTTTCCTCGCAAGGTCTACCGTGGCCGCCTGTCGTTCATCTCTTCCAAGGCCGAGTTCACTCCCAAGCAGATTCAGACGCAGGAAGAGCGGGTGAAGCTCGTCTACCGCGTCAAGATCGACATCGAGAATCCGCAGCGCGAGTTGAAGTCCAACATGCCGGCCGATGCGGAGATCCTGCTGAATGATCCGAACCGTTAACCTCACCCGCCGCTTCGGCCCGCTGGCCGCGGTCGATGGCTTGAACCTCGAGGTCGCGCGCGGCGAGATCTTCGGCCTGGTCGGCCCGGACGGGGCGGGGAAGACCACCACGCTGCGCCTGCTCAGCGGGCTGCTGGATCCGAGCGGCGGCGAAGCTTGGGTGGCAGGGCACAATGTGGCGCGGGAACCCGAGGCGGTCAAGGACCGCATCGGCTACATGGCGCAACGATTCGGTCTCTACCACGACCTCACGGTGGACGAGAACACAACCTTCTACGCCGACCTGTTCGGCATCGCCGACGCCGAGCGCGGCCCGCTGACGGCCCGCCTGCTGCGCATGACGCGGATGGAACCGTTTCGCCGCCGCCAGGCGGGCAAGCTCTCCGGCGGCATGAAGCAGAAGCTGGCGCTGATGTGCACGCTGCTCCACCACCCGCAGATCCTCCTGCTGGACGAGCCGACCAATGGCGTGGACCCGGTCTCGCGCCGCGACTTCTGGGTGATCCTCCGCGAGCTTGTGCGCGACGAGCGAATGACGGTGTTGCTGACCACCGCCTACCTGGACGAGGCCGAGCGCTGCGACCGCGTGGGGCTGCTGCGCCAGGGCCGGCTGATCCGCTGCGACACGCCGGCCGCCCTCCGCCGCGAGGCCGGCGAAACCGCGGCCTCGTTCGAGGACGTCTTCATTGCGCTGATCCGGAAAGCCACGGCAGGAGGCGCGTGATGCGACCGCTCCCTCACGGTCGCGGCTCGGAACCCGTTGCTGAGCCGCGCGCGTCAGCAAGCGGCAATGGCCACCCGGTCCGCCTCGAGAACCTCGTCAAGAAGTTCGGCGATTTCACCGCCGTGGACCGCGTCTCACTGGCGGTGGCGCGCGGCGAGGTCTTCGGCTTCCTCGGCCCGAACGGCGCCGGCAAAACCACCGTGATCCGCATCCTCTGCGGCCTGCTGCGCCCGACCTCGGGCCGGGCGCTGGTCGGCGGGCTGGACGTGGCCACCCAGGCCGAGGAGGTGCGCAGGATCATCGGCTACATGTCGCAGAAGTTCTCGCTCTACGACGACCTGACGGTGGAGGAGAACATCGACTTTTTCAGCGGCATCTACGGCCTGCCGGACGCGCGCCGCCGCGAGCGCAAGCAGTACGCGCTGCGAATGGCCGGGCTGGAACAACAGCACGCGACGCTCGCCCGGCTGCTGTCCGGCGGCTTCAAGCAGCGGCTGGCGCTGGGCTGCGCCATTCTGCACGAGCCGCCGATCCTGTTTCTGGACGAGCCGACCTCGGGAGTGGACCCGATTGCGCGCCGTGGCTTCTGGGAGCTGATCTACGAGCTGTCGGCCGCCGGCCGCACCGTTTTCGTCACCACCCACTACATGGAGGAGGCCGAGTACTGCCACCGCCTGGCGCTGATGCATCGCGGGCGCATCGTGGCTCTGGGCGCGCCGGATGCGCTGAAGCGCGAGGCTGGCCGGCCAACCATGGAGGACGTCTTCGTGACCACCATCGAGGAAGAGGAACGGAGGGAAGCGTGAACCTGCGCCGCACCCGCGCGGTGGCGCGCAAGGAGGCCCTGCACATCCTGCGGGACTGGCGGAGCCTCGGGATGGCGCTGGCCATGCCGCTGCTGATGCTGCTGCTGTTCGGCTACGCGCTAACGCTGGATGTGGACCGCATCCCGACGCTCATCTACGACCAGGACGCGAGCCCGCAGAGCCGCGAGCTGGCCGAGCGCTTCCGCGGCTCGCGCTTCTTCCACATTCTCGGGGCGGTTCGCCACTACGGGGCGATCGAGCGGGAGATCGACCGCGCCCGGTGCCTGCTCGGCATCGTGATCCCGGCCGACTTTTCGCGGAAACTGCTGAGCGGAGCCGAGGCCGAGGTGCAGCTCCTGGTGGACGGCAGCGACTCCAACACCGCCTCGATCGCGCTGGGCTACGCCGAGGCGGTCGTCCAGACCCATGCGATAGAACTGCGGGCGGCCGCCTTCAACCGCAAGGGCGGGGCGGAGATGAAGCCGCCGGTCGAGCCCCGATTGCGAGTCTGGTACAACCACAAGCTGGAGTCGAAGAACTTCATTGTGCCGGGCCTGATCGCGGTGATCCTCATGATCATTGCCGCCCTACTGACGTCGCTGACGATCGCGCGCGAGTGGGAGATGGGCACGATGGAACAGCTCCTCTCGACGCCGCTGCGCCCGGCCGAGCTGGTGCTGGGCAAGATGTCGGCCTACTTCGTGCTTGGCGCGATCGACACGCTGACGGCCATCACGTTGGGCGTGCTGCTGTTCGGCGTGCCGCTGCGGGGAAACCCGTTGTTCCTCATCGTGACCAGCGGCGTGTTCCTGCTCGGCGCGCTGTTCTGGGGCATCTTCCTTTCGGCGACTGCCCGCTCCCAACTGATGGCGTACCAGATGGGCATGCTGAGCTCCTTCCTGCCGGCGTTTCTGCTTTCCGGTTTTGTCTTTGCCATCGAGAATATGCCGTCGGTTGTTCAACTGGTGACTTACATCGTCCCGGCGCGCTATTTCGTCACCATCGCGAAGGGCGTCTTCCTGAAAGGGGTCGGCCCGGCGGTCTTGTGGGGCGAGGTGGCGTTCCTGGCGGCGTTCGCCGCGATCGTATTCGTGGCGGCAACGCGCAAGGTCCGCCAGAAGGTGGCCTGAGATGTGGAACCGCATCCGGCACATCGTAAGAAAGGAATTCCGCCAGGCGTTCCGCGAACCGCGGATGCGCCTGCTGCTGTTCGGGCCGCCGCTCATTCAGTTGATCCTGTTCGGCTACGCGGTGAACATGGACGTGGAGAACAGCCGCGTCGCCTGGCGCGACCTGGACAACACCCCGGAGAGCCGTGACCTGCGGGCGGCCTTCGAAGGCTCGCCGCGTTTTCAGATGGTGGCCGTGCCGGCCAGCGAGCGGGAGGTCCAGGACCTGCTCGACCGCGGCCAGGCGCAGGCGGTGGTGCGCGTGCTGCCCGGTTTCGCCCGCGACATCCGGCGGGGCGAGACAGCCGCGGTGCAGATCCTGGTGGACGGCGCCGACTCCAACACCGCCTCGATCGTCTCCAATTATGCCATCCAGGTGGTGAACCGGTATGCCGGCGAGCTGATGTCTGAGCAGATGCGGGCGCGGCTGGTGGCGAGCACCGCCGCCGCCGGCGGGCCGGTGAACCTGAGCGTGCCCGGGGTGGCCGCTCGCAGCCGCGTCTGGTTCAATCCCGAGCTGCGCAGCCGCAACTACTTCGTGCCCGGCGTGGTGGTCAACATCATCACCCTGGTTACGCTGATGCTGACGGCGATGGCGATCGTGCGCGAGAAGGAGATCGGCACCATGGAGCAGTTGATGGTGACGCCGATCCGCCCGATAGAGTTGATGCTCGGCAAAACGCTGCCCTTCGCCGTAGTGGGCCTGTTCGACCTGATGCTGGTGACTGCGGCGGCGCTGGTGATCTTCAAGGTGCCGTTCCGCGGGCAGGGCGTCGTGCTGCTGGTCTCGGCGGTGGCGTTTCTGTTGACCACGCTCGGCATCGGGCTGTTCATCTCGACCATCTCGCGCACCCAGCAGCAGGCGGTGATGGCCTCGTTCTTCTTCTTCACGCCCGCCTTCATGCTCAGCGGCTTCAACTTCCCGGTGCGGAACATGCCGCTGCCGGTGCAATGGCTGACTTACGTGAACCCGGTCCGTTACTTCATGGAGATCGTGCGCGGCGTGTTCTTGAAGGGCACGGGCTTCGCGGTGCTATGGCCGCAGATCGCGGCGCTGGCGGCGCTGGGCGTGACCATTCTGACGCTGAGCGCGCTGCGCTTCCACAAGCGGCTGGATTAGGCGTAAGTGCGCCCAACTCAGCGTACCTGTCAAGTCATTTAACAACATGACCGAAATGGGTCTCGGTTGGGTCATTTAAG
>JBBTDS010000683.1:0-10673 GCA_038060875.1 Acidobacteriota bacterium
ACAAGTTGGAGACGCTGTCCGTGGTCTAGATATTGATATATTATTTAGGAATCACCGTACTAGGGACAGGACCTAATCCACCGCGATGGCCCGCGCGTCTTCGGCGTTCTAAGCCGCCTCCCGGGCGAAGGACCAATATACCGCTCTTCGTGGTTCTCTCCCCGCGTTCTCTCCCGCGCGGGCACGAGCTTCCGCGCTCTCAGACGGGGACGGCGCTCACTTCCTGGCTATCTGCGCCTTAGGGGTGGCCAGGTAACCGACGAGCCGGCCGAGTCTGACTTCGTTCACCACCAGCTCGTACGGCTGCCGGCTATGGGAGACATAGAACTGAACCGGCTCGTTGATCGTCCGGTCCTTCTTCTCCACCCGCTTGTCGTCGGCGTAGAGCTCGATGGTGTACTTGTTACGTTTGGGGTCGGTCTTCTTCACCACCAAGCGGATGTCGCCGACCCTTTGCGGCGTCTTGGCCCTGGCCACATTAAACTCGAAGTAATTCCGCTCCCCGAGTTCTCTCAAGGCAGTCAGCTCTCTGCCGTTGGTGGCGATCAGGCCGCTCATCACGCCCATATCGCCGGTCACCCGCCTCAAGTCGGCCACGGTGTTGCCCAGCTCGGTCCTGGTCGCAGCCACGTCAGCTTTCACCGTGGTGACCTCGCCGCTGACGCCGGCGATCCTGGTATTGGCCGAAGTGGCGACCTCCTTGACCTCTGTCAGCTCGCTGGCGAGCTGTTGCTGCTGTTTCCGCTGCTCTTCCGAAAGCTTGACGAGCCGCTCGGCGGTCTTCTTGATTTCATTGTTAGAGCGGCTCGCAACTACGGCGGTCCGCCGATGGGCCGCTCCGATCTGCTCGGCGAGCGAAGCCAGACGGCTGTCTTGCGCCGCGATGTCGGCCGCATGCGCCTCGCGCAGCTTGCCGATCTCGCTCAGCATCGACGTGCGCCCCTGCGTCACGTGCTTCCCGAGGTTGTCGATCTTCCGAAACAGGTAGGCGTTGGCGACGAAAAGTGTCAACGCTACTGCAAGGATCCCCAATGTTTTCCGCAGGGAACCTTTCGGAGCCTCGCTGTACTCCTGGTTTGTATCGTTCATAACATTCTCCTTTCCCCTCTGGCACGTAACTCTTACGTTACGCGCCTATTAGTTACCGCAGCTAACCTCACTCGGAGCAATCCGTTTGCCAATCCCTCGTCCCGCCCGAACGGTCGCACCGATCCTCTTGAAAACACGATACCGTGAGGGCGCGCAATGGGCGATGCGCCGGGAGATTGGTCCCGGCAGCCACACGGTAAGTTTTCTCCGCTGACGGGTTTTCCCCGATGAAGGA
Source organism: Acidobacteriota bacterium (assembly GCA_038060875.1). Classification (GTDB taxonomy): domain Bacteria; phylum Acidobacteriota; class Terriglobia; order Bryobacterales; family Bryobacteraceae; genus JBBTDS01. The sequence goes on from JBBTDS010000683.1 coordinate 1,325, forward strand.
TTTGCCACCACCTGGGGTGGCTGAGCCCTCGATTAGCCCAGGTGTTCAGCGCATCGCAATGGTGACCTGGGCGTCCGGCGCCATGAAGTAGCGGCCCGGAGTTCCCAGGAAGACCGAGATTCCTGTTTCCCTGCGCGCGGGCCCTTCGGGCAGTTCCTCGGGCAGGCGGATGTTGATCTGCGTAACGGCGGTGGACACGCCCGGGGCGGAGCCGGCGTAAGTCACCTCCAGCGGGAGGATGAAGTTAGTGCCACGTAGCCAAACCCGCACCGGCTCGTTGACGGTGGAAAGTTCGGTGAGCGAATGGATGCGTCCTTGCTGGACCGGCGGGAGCAGAAGGCCCGCGCCTTGGCCAAATAGGCTGACAACCGAACCGGGGGGCGCCGGGTTGTCGGGCGAGTTGGGCGTGCCGTCCTCGTTGAGCGCGGCGGCTTGCAGCAAGGTTGGGCCGCCGGCGGCGAAGAATCTGAAAGAGGACGGGATGGCAGCGGCATCGAAGTTTGCCAGCAGGCGGCCGTCGGCCACCACTTCAATCCGCGTCCTGGCGCCAAGGGTGAGGCTATACGGGACCTGGGCCTGAATTTGCCCGCGGGAGACAAACAGCAAGGGAGCAGGGGTTCCGTCGAAGCGGACCTGCGCGTCCGCCAGAGCCGTAGGGAGACTCCCATCGGGGTCTAACGATGCGGATACCAGTCGGGATGGGCCGAACCCTCCTCCGATGAAAGTCACGAGCTGGCCGGGAGCGACGGCGCTGGGTTGGCAGTGCAGGCGCGCCGGGGTCGGGGCTTGAAGATCGAGCGAGTCGATGATCTGGACGCCTCCAGGGGCGAAGCGCGGCCACCAGGCACGGGCCTGGTCGTCCAGCAGCGGGCGGTTCGGCAGATAGGTGGCAAGCGTCACCCGACCGTCGGGCGCCAGACGCGTCAGTATGCTCCCGTAAGCGCTGCAAGGCGCCGCCAGGAGAGCATCTTCGGTGGTGGGGATGGTGCGGCCACGGACGTCTTCGGTCAACACGGCATGATCGGCCGCGTCGATGCGCAGCTCGGGCGAATGGGAATCCTGTGCCGGAGTGTAGCCGTGGGAGGCAACGCGGCCGGCTTTCCCATCCACCCGGGTCACGAGCGTGCGGGCTCGGAAGCCGCGCGAGGACGAACCCGTTCGGGGCGGCCCCGCTGTAGAAGAGCTCGCCTTGCGGGGTGGCGGCGATGACGCGCGGCGTGGTCGGGAGCCTGGCCGTGTACTGGAAACGGTTCGCGGACGAGTCCCACTTCACTGCGGAATTTTGGCTGGTGGCGTACACCATTCCTGCCGGGTCGAAAGTGAAGCCGGTGGGCGCTTCGGGACCTTCCCCGCCGAAGTAGGTTGCGGAGACCAACGTCCCGGACGCAGCCTGGAACCGGGCCGGGAAGAGGTCGCCTCCGTACGGCTGACCGGGAGAAGGCGACGGCGCGCGCGGTCCGCCGTAGCGCGCCTGCGCCGCGTTCAGGGTCACCGGGAAGTCCTCGGAAGAAGTGATGCCCGTAACCAGGGCGTCGCCGGAAGGATGAAAACGAAGGTAGTAAGGCTGCTACTCGGCGCTGCCGCCCAGGATGGTCAGCCACTGCGGTTCGCCTTTCGAGTTCCAGCGGGCGAGCCAGGCATCGTAACAATTTCCGATCTGCGAGTTGGGCGAAGGGTAGCACGGCGTGGTGGATGCACTGCCGGGCGTTACGCCCATCAGAATCCAGTTGGCTTCGCGGTCGGCCCGGAGGCTGGCGCCGGCGCCCAAGAACTCAACGCGGATGGGGAACCGACCGTAGACCATCGCGTTGCTTGTGAAATCGACATTCCAGGAATCGCCGCGCCAAAGATAGCGCACATCACTGGGAGCCTGGCCCCGGTTCTCTTCGAAGCCCCCGAGTTGGGCCAACACCCGAGGCGCGCCGAAGTCAACAGAGTGTGTCAATCTTCCCGACGGTTGCTGCGGGGGCGCTCAGGGCGCCCCCTTCAGCAGATCCTGAGCCAGCACATCGGCGCGCTCGGCCAGCGCGCGGGCAGTCAGGAGGTCCGTCTTGCGGGCCTGTTCGGCCTGTAGGATGAACGTTCGCACGCGCGCAACGGCGGCCGCCTGATCGTCTGTGAGCCGGCGGCCGTTGAACCGGGCGAGGGCCGCCTGAGCCCGGGCGAGGCTCTGGTCGATGGCTTCGTTGCATTCCCGCTGTTGCTCCGGCGAAAGGATCTGCTGGAGCTGCGGAACCTGCATCGGGGTGGGGGGCTTGGGAGCCTCGACAACGGGTTCCGGCACAGGCGCCGGAACCGGCTTGGGAACGGGCCGCTTGCGGCGCCGGGGTGCGGGAGGCCGCGGCTGGGGCAACTGGATCACGGGCGGCTGGCTGATCTTGGGCTCGCCGGGCGGCAGATCAGGGGGCGGGAGGATTAGCGGCGGAGCCTCCTTGGGCGTTGTGGACGGCGGTGGGGCGACGGGCGCGGTGACCGCCGGCTTGGGGGGCGGCGGCGGCGTCTGCTTCGCTCCTCGCCGGAACAGGCGGCAGGAACTCGACGCCAGCGCCATCGAGAGAACCACCACCGCCAAGCCGACTCTGCCGCCGCTCATCACGATGTCAACACAGGCGCCGGTTCCTTCGTCTGAAGCGCCGGGAACCGCAACCGGAACGTTGTGCCTTTGCCAGGCTCGCTGACGAAATCAATGGTACCACCATGCAGTTGCACCACGCGGAAGGTCACCGCCAGGCCGATTCCCGAGCCTTTGCCCTTGGTGCTGAAGTACAGATTGAAGATCTTGTCGTGGATGCCGGCGGGAATCCCGGCGCCGTCATCGGCGATCGTCACCAGGCACTCGTCAGTGACCCGGCGGACCTGCACTTCCAGCCGGCCTCCTTCCTCCATCGCCTCCACCGCATTGACAACGACGTTGAGAACCGCCTGCTTCAGCAGGTCGTGGTCGCCGCGCAGGAAGACCGCTTCTGGTTCCGCCTGCAACTGGACCCGGATCTGCTGGCGGGCGGAGGCCGGCTCGACCAGGGTGATGATCTCGCGGACCAGCCCCACCATTTCCAGGTCCTGCATGCGGAGCTCGATCGGCCGCGCGAAATCGAGGAACGTTTTCACCACCCGGTCCAGGCGGGTTATCTCCCGGGAGATAGTCTCGATCTCAGGTCCAACGGCGGCGCCCTGCTCGCCCAGCTTGGCGCGGAGGATCTCGAGGTGGACGGTGATGGCGTTCAGCGGGTTCTTGATCTCATGGGCCACGCCGCCGGTGAGGCGGCTAATGGCCGCCAGTCGGGCGGAGATATCCAACTGAGACTGGATCTGCCGGCGCGTTTCGGCGTCCCGCAGCGTGATCAGGGCGCCGATGCGCTGGTGACTGGGAAAGCCCCCCAGCATCTCCACGCTGACAAGGAGGTGCGCCGGCGGGAGGTCGCCACGCTCCAGAGTGACGGGGTGGTCCCGAAGCGGCCGCCGCAGGTCGATCGCGCCGCGGATGATGGCTCCCAGCGTCGATGAGGACGGAAAAAGGTCGGTCAGCGCACGGCCCACAATCTCCCCGCGCGCGCGTCCCAGCAGTTGCTCGGCCTCCCGGCCCGCCAGCACCAGGTGATCGTCGCGGTCAAACAGAAAGACCACTTCCTGTAGACGCTCGAGCAACTGCTCGATATTGGCGCGCAACCGCACCGCGTCCTCGCGGGCGCCGCGAAACTGCTCACCGAGCACGTTCAGCTTGGTGCGTACGGCCGCGAACTCCTTGGCCTCGCTGTCGGCAGGGGTGGGATCCTTGCCGAACTCGCCCCGGCTGATCCGGTCAATGGCCTGGCTGATCCTCGCCAGCGGACGCAAGATGAGATTGGACACAATCACGGCCAGGACGGAAGACACCAGCAGGGAAGCCAGGAAGATCGCGGTGATCTTGTAGATCTGGGGCAGCAGTGCGTCGCGCAACAGGATCGACGAGACCACCACCTGGATGGTGAAGATTGGCTTGGGCTGGTCGGGCACGCCGAGGGCGATCACGGCCTCGTAGTCCTGGCGCCGCGAAAAGACCTCGATCAGCTTCTGCCAGGGGTTCTTCTTCTCCCACTGGGCCAGCTCCGGCAGGCGGTGGAGTGTGCCGCCGAGGTGGGAGCGGTTGGAGGCTGCCAGGATCTCCCCGTCCTCTCCGCAGACCAGGATCTCGATGATCAACCGGGAGTTGGCCATCGTGTTTTCCAGCATTGCGGCCAGCTCGTCGTCGGTTCGCACGATCTCGGTCCAAAGGCGCTTGGTTTCTTCCAGCGAAGCCGGCCTTGGCTCCCGGCGGGCGGCCTGATCCTGGACGCGCTGAATCAGGAACATCTTCACCTGCTGCGCGGCCATGGCGGTGCGCTGGACGACGTCTACCAGGCGCGCTTCCGCGAGGCTGGACATGTTCAGCAGGGAGACGGCGCTGACCACGAGAATGACCAGCGCCACAATCGAGATGCGCAGGCGGGCTTTCAGCGACATGAAGCGTCAGCCTGGGAACCAGTTCGCGCGCATACGAGCAACCAGGGTCACTCGGCCCCAGCTTCCGAGGAGCCGTATTCCTTCAGCTTATTGTGAAGCGTCTTCAGGCTGATGTCCAGAATCTGAGCGGCGCGCGTCTTGTTGTTGCCGGTGTAGCGGAGCGTCCGCTGGATCAGCGCCTTTTCCGCCTCAGCGATGGTAGTGCCCACCGGCAACATGACCGAGGCGGGATCGTCGCTGTCGCTGGAGACCGGGGCTCCCGCCGGAGGGCGGAAGCTCCAGGGCAGGTGCTCGCGGGTGATGGTGCCCTCGCCGGCCAGGATCACCGCTCGCTCCAGGACGTTTCGCAGCTCGCGAACGTTGCCGGGCCAGTGGTGGCGCCGGAGCTGCTCGATCACGTCGGGCGAGGCGTTCGCCACCCGGCAGCCATGCTTCTTACTCAGCTCGCGCAGCAGCGCCCCGGTAAGCATCGGGATATCTTCCATACGCTCGCGCAGGGGCGGGAGAGCGATAGGGATTACGTTCAACCGGTAATAGAGATCGTCGCGAATCTCCCCTTTCTTGAGGGCCTCTTCCAGAGCTTTGTTGGTGGAGGCGATCACGCGCACGTCCACCAGGGTTTCGGCCTTGCCGCCCAGCCGGCGCACGCGGGAGTCTTCCAGCACGCGGAGCAGCTTGGCCTGGGTGGCGACCGGCATATCGCCAATCTCGTCCAGCAGCAGGGTGCCGCCTTGGGCCAGCTCGAAGCAGCCGGCGCGGCGCTCGATTGCTCCGGTGAAGGCGCCTTTCTCGTGACCGAACAGCTCGCTTTCCATCAGCGTTTCGGGCAGGGCCGCGCAGTTGATGGCCACGAACGGCCCCCTGCTGCGCGGACTGAGGGCGTGGATCGCGCGCGCGACCAGCTCCTTGCCGGTGCCGCTCTCACCGGTAACCAGCACCGCCGCCTTGCTGGGCGCGACCTGGCGAATGGTTGAGAAGACCTGCTGCATCGCCGGCGAGCGGCCGGTGAGGTCTTCCAGCACGCCCTGATAGCTCAATTGGCGCTGCAGCCGCTCGGCCTCTTCGGCCAGCCGGCGCTGGGAAGCCGCCCGCTCCAGCAGGACCTGTAAGGCCCGCGGCTGGATGGGCTTCTCCAGGAACCAGAACGCGCCCAGCTCGTGGATGGTGGCGATAGCGGTCTCGATGTTGCCGAAGGCGGTGACCACAATCGCCGGCGGCCCGCCGCCCTGGGCGGAGAGCCGGCGCAACAACTCGAAGCCGTCCATGCCCGGCATCATCAGGTCGGTCACCAGCACCTGGGCCGGGAACGTCTCGAGCTTCTCCAGCGCTTCACGGCCGTCGGCCGCCGTCTCGGCCTTGAAGCCCCAAGAGCTGACCATGCTCGCCAGCCCGGTACGCTGGTCCTCTTCGTCGTCAACGATCAACACTCTGGTGGGAACCCCGGCCATATCTGCCATTCTCCGCCATTTCGGCGAGGGGCGGGCGGCATCGGCCGACTAGCTGTAGGGAAGAAATCTCCATGGAACCCTGTAAATTTTTCCATGCGTCCGGCAGTTTGAACCGCATCTCTATGATGTTGGGCCGAAAACGCGACTTGGCACGCCAATTGCTACTTCGGAGTGGTGAGGCGACGAACACTGTTGGTTTTACCGGTGTTCGTCAGCTTGGCAGGCTGCGGGCAAAGCTATTCAGCGCCTTCGAAGCGCGGGGATGCAGAGCCGGTGCCGGCCGCCAGCGCGAGGCCTGAGCGCGCAGTGGCTACTGGGGTTCGTCCGATTGAGATTCCGGCCCACGCGTAAGCGGTTCCGGAGTCGGTGTGGCGATCGGAGCCATTGCGGCCAGTGGAAGGGGATCTGCTGTTGGGGCAGCAGCAGGCGCGGCGGCCGGCGCGGCGGCCAGAGGAGGGTACATGAAGCCTGTTAACTGTTTTGCGGCACTCATTTGCGGGACCGCAATCGCGGCCGCGCTTGCGTTTACCGGCAGCGGCTGCGCCACCAAGAAGTTTGTTCGCCGGACCGTGAGCCCGATTGAACAGAAGCTCAGCCAACTGGAGAGGAACACGGCCGAACACGCCAGTTCCATCGAAGAGCTGGACAAGGGCGTCTCGCGGGCCGACGAGCGCGCCCTGTCCGCCGACCAGAGGGCGTCTGCCGCCTCGCAGGAGGCGACCAGAGCGCGCGAACAGGCGGCGCTGGCTGGCAAGTCGGCCGACGAAGCCAGGAGCGTCGCGGATAGGGGACTGACCAGGGCCGGAGAAGTGGGGCAGACTCTTGGGGCGAGAATCGACCGCTTGGACAATTATCAGTTGGTGTCCACAGAGAGCGTGCAATTCGGCTCGGGCCGGAGCGACCCCAACGCGGAAGCCAAAGAGGCGCTGGACGGGATCGCTCAAAAAGTGGCCTCGCTGAAGCGCTACGTCATCGAGGTGCGAGGTTTCACCGACCCGACCGGTCCTCGGGAACACAACCTGGAACTGAGCCGGAAACGAGCCGCCGCGGTGGTGCGCTACTTGACAATCAACCAGAAGATTCCGCTCCACCGGATTCACCTCATGGGCTGCGGCTCGGATTCTCCCGTGGCCGACAACTCCACTCGGGAAGGACGCAGGCAGAACCGGCGCGTGGAGATCAGGACTTTGGCCGCGATCCCAAGCGATGGTGAGATAGCATCGGCCGGCAGAGCTTCCGGTCCGTGAGGCTTGTCGTTTAACCGCACGCGCCAGCACGCGGCGGCTTGGGCGGATGTGTGATCGAGCGTTCAGCGAACGCTGCTCGTCAGAGCCGTTGCGAGCGCATCCGCCCCTTTTACCATCTTGCTCGCGCTGAGCTCTAGCCAAATATATTTGTTTACGATCTCGGACGTAAGAATCTAAAGTCGTTTCGCGGTTATCTCGAAGCTCTGCTCGCCGAACTCGACCTTGAACTTGATCTCGTTGCCGCCGGCCTTGCCCTTGTAAGTGAACCTGCCGAAGGGCCGCTCGGCGGTGAACGAGATCTCGTCTCCGTCGATTTTGCCGTTCTGAATGGGCGTTTCGTCCTGCGAGCCGGCCACCGTGCCGGTCAGCTTCCCGCCCTCGACCTTGAAGGTGAACGTGTTCACCCGCTGCGTTCCATCCGGGGTGGTGAACTCCGCCCGCCACTTGCCGCTGACATCCGCAGCCGCTGCCGCCGGCGACAGCACCAGCCCGGCCGCCGCGGCCAACAGCAATACGCGCTTACTCAACCTCATGGTGATGACCTCCTTCCCCTCTAGCGATGCTTATCGCCACTACGTAAAGCTCCAGCCCTTCCGGAAAGACGGCTTCACGTACTTGTTGGCTTCCTTGTTATTGGTGAACCGCATCCTGGCGCTGTCCCATTCGAGCTTGCCTTCGAAATGAAGCGCGATGACGCCCATAACGATCCACTCGGTGAACGGACCGGCGACGCTGAAATTCGAGCACGCCGGCTCGCCGCCCTTGCAGGCGCGAATCCAGTCGCGGTAGTGGCCGGGCGACCGCGTCAGCAGCTCGGACGGGGGTTTGTAGTCCTTGTGCCGGGATTCCGGCAGCAACCGCACGCTGGCGCCGTAAGTGTCCGTCGTTATGGTCCCCTTGTCGCCGACGTAGACGACGCCCTCACGGCCGGCGAAGCCGCCCGGGCCGAAGCGTCCGGGAGCACGCCCCTGGCCGCCGGGACCGGCCGGTGCGCCGGGCGTCCCGGCTCCCCCCGGGACTGCGCCGGGCGCTCGGGGAGGGCCGCCGCCCGGGCGCACGCCCGGCATCGCCGGCGCCCGGCCGAACGCGCCCGCGCCGCCAATCAGAGGCTCACTCTCCGGGATGCCCTCGGGCCGGTACATCGGGCCGCTGGCGGCGTCGTACCAGTAGATCTTCACCGGGCTCATGTTCCTGCGCGCTGGGAACTCGAACACCGTCACCGATTTCTTGGGGAAGGCAAAGCTGCTCTTGCCCTCCTGCTTGATTACCTCGACACTGGTGGGCGCCCCCAGCATCAGCGCCATGTTCACCGCGCCCAGAAGATGGCAGGCCATGTCGCCGAGCGGCCCGCAGCCGAAGTCAAAAAACCCTCGCCAGTTGAACGGCTGATAGAACCCGCCGCCGAACGAGCCGGGCTTCGTCTTTCCTGAGTCAACCCCGCCGGAGGTGTAAGGACGCATGCTGGCCATGCCCAGCCAGAGGTCCCAGTCCAGCGTTGGCGGAACCGGCTCTTCTTTCGGGATCCCGGTCATGCCCTGGGGCCATATGGGGCGGGTGGTCCAGGCGTGCACCTCGGTCACGTTGCCGATTTCGCCGGACCAGAGGATTTCGGCGGCAATCCGCGCCCCGTCGTTGGAGTAGCCCTGGTTGCCCATCTGGGTGGCCACCTTGTACTTCGCCGCCGCTTCGGTCAGCTTGCGCGCCTCCCAAACCGTGCGCGTCAGCGGCTTCTCCACGAAGACGTGCTTGCCGCGTTCCATCGACCACATCGCGGGCATCGCGTGCATGTGGTCGGGAGTCGCGATGATCACCGCGTCGATGTTCCTCGCTTCCCTGTCGAGCATCTTGCGGAAGTCGGCATACTTCGGTGCCTTCTCGTACTGTTTGAAGGTCTTCTCGGCTGAGCGGGCGTCCGGGTCGGCCAGCGCGACGATGTTCTCCGAGGCGCAGCCGGCAATGTCCACCGCGCCTCGCCCGCCGGCGCCAATGGCGGCGATGTTCAGCTTCTCGTTCGGCGACTTCCAGCCCAGCGCTTTGAGCGAAGGCACGCTGCCGAACCCGGCGCCCGGCACGGCGCCGGCCAGAAGACCGCCGTAGAAGAAGTGCCGTCGCGATAAACCGTTGTTCCCCATGGTAGGGACCTCCCTCCTATAAGGTTGAAAGGGACGATTCTAG
>JBBTDS010000684.1:0-21417 GCA_038060875.1 Acidobacteriota bacterium
CCCACCACCCCTCCCGCCGCCAGACCCGCGGAAGCTTCATGGCCGGCGCCGAGCTTCCCGTGATCAACCGCAGATCGGCGATCGCCGCGCAGACGTTGGTCAGGTCCGCATCGCTGATGCAGTCCAGTATTGCGATTTCGGCGCCCTGTTCACGCACGCGCTCCAGCCGGGTACGACTGACCGGATAGTGGGCCAGCCCCACCTTGCGCCGCGTCTGGCTCTGGAGGTGCGTCACCAGGTACGGGTTGGTCATCGGCGTTAGCGGATGGTGGCGCATCGGCGAATCCGACAGGAGGTGCTTGTGCACGAAGTGGTAGCCCATGTAAGTGGTCCGCCCGTTCACCGGCAGCGCGGGCAGAGCAACGGTAAACGGCTCGCCGAGTTCGTCCATCGCCGCCTCGATCGCCTGGCCGATGTTGCCCTCCGGCGTCGAGTCGAACGTCGAGCAATACTTGATCTCGACGACCCGCGGCTGAAGCGTCGCCAGCAGCCGGATCGCCGCTCGCGTGCGCTCGTAGGCCGCCGCCGGCGCCGCCGCCCGCGTGGCCACTCCGATCACCACCGCGTCGTGGCCTCTGGTCCACTCGGAGAAGTGAGCTTCCGAAGGCAGGTCAATGATCAGCACCGTCTGGAGCCCCTGATCGGCCAGCATGCCGGCCAGGTCGGTCGCGCCGGTATCGTCGTCCGCCACTGAGCCAAACACAATGGACATCAGCGGAACCTCTTTCGCAGCTCAGCCACCTCTTCGCCGGTCAGCGTCCGGCCGCGCTCGCCCAGCAGGAACCACAACCGCGCCTGCTCTTCGATCTCCTCGGCCAGCGCGGCCGCCTCGGCCAGCGTCCTGCCGATGGTGACCGAGCCGTGGTTGCGCAGCAGCAGGGCCGGCGAGACGGCCGCCTTCTCGCGCACCTCGGGCGCCAGCCGCGGATCGCCGGGCGGGTAGTAGGCGACGACCGGGAGCCTGGGAATGCGCATCGCGTAATAGGGCGTCAACACGGGCAGGGCATCATCCAGGTCCAGGTCGCGCAGGCAGGAGACGGCGGTGGCGTAAGTGGAATGAAGGTGCACCACCGCCCCGGCTTCGGGCCGTGCGCGATACGCGGCCAGGTGAAAGTGCGCCTCCTTGCTCGGCGTGCTGGCGCCGAGCACATTGCCATCGAGATCAACGGCGGCGATCCCTTCGACCGTCAGGCTGGCAAAGGAGGAATTGGTCGGCGTGATGAAGACCCTGTCCACTGCGCGGACGCTGATGTTGCCGGCGGCGCCGAAGCTGTACCCGCGCTCGTATAGCGACCGCGCCGTGGCCACCATCTGCTCCAGCAAGGCCCTCTCTTCCGCGCTCATAACGCCTCCGCGCAGTTTCATGATGTCGTGGTAACGCGATAATATAGCACCGTCGGAGGTGTGATGAGCATTCGGCTTCCTTCCGCGTCACAGATAAGAGCTGAACCCATACCGAGCTGAAGAGCTGCCGCCGGTGGAGACAGTTACCGGCGGGACGGTGGCGTGGCTCGATCTGCTCAGCAGGCCCTCGATAAGGTAGCGCGCTGCGTGACCCAAATGCTGATGAACCCTTTCCTCCGCCAGTTCTCCGTCACGTTGCTGGAGGGCTGATAGGATCTCCAGGTGCTCCCGATGCGAGGAGAGGACCTTCTCGGGGATTTGCAGGGATAGGAGGCGGAAGCGGACGAAGTGATCTTGGAGGGAGAGGATCATCCGCGCCAGCACTCGGTTGCCGCACGAGCTGACGATCAGCCGGTGGACTCCCAGACCGGCTTCTGAGATCGCCTTCGAGTCAATCTCTCCTTCCGTTTTCTGCGCGAGCAACTCCCGCTCAACCGCCGTCAGTTCTTGCTGCGGGATCAGGCCGGCGGCGAGACGAGCCGCATGCCCTTCGAGCAGGCTGCGCACTTCGTACATCTCTTGAATCTGGCGAAGATCCAGGTGGGAGACAAACGTCCCCATGCGGGGTCTGACCTCGATGAGGCCCTCTTTGGCGAGTTGGAGAATGGCCTCGCGCACGGGGGTCCGGCTCAGCCGCAATTCGTCCACAAATCGCTCCACCGGCACGGGTTCGCCGGGGTGGAGGCGATTGCTCAGGATTTCAGCCTTGATCGCCCGATAGGCCAGTTCGGTTCGGGAGCCGATCTCGGCGCTGATCGGCTCAGGCCGCTTCGAATCTCGTCTTCTATTGCGCGGCGCCATATATCATATAGGATAGGCTGTCAGCAGCAGAAACACAACTGAGATGCGCTTGGAAGGCATATTGACATGCTTCTCATATATCTGTTACACTTCACGCGGGAGGTCGGCAATGCGTCGGTTTGCTGTTATTCTGCTTGCTTTTCCTTCATTCCTTGGGGCGCAGGAATTCCGCGGCGCCATCCTCGGGCGTATCACCGACTCGAGCGGGGCGGTCGTGGTGGGCGCCGGCATTCAAGTGACCAACGTCGAGACGAATGTCGCCGTCAGCACGGCGGCGAACCAGGAAGGCAATTACCAGGTTCCGTTCCTGCTGCCGGGCAACTACGTGGTGCGGGTGGAGCACCCTGGTTTTAAGAAGGTGGAACGGCCGGGAGTGCGCGTTTCGGTCGGCGCACAGGTGACGCTGAATTTCGTGCTGGAAGTGGGCGCCGCCGCCGAAACCGTGACGGTGACCGCCAGCGCTCCCCTGCTCAACGCCGCTAGCGCCGACGTGGGACAGGTGGTCGAGAAGACTTACGTGGACATGATGACCGTCACCGTGCGCCGGAATGTCGTCAGCCTCGTGCACCTGACGCCGGGCATCACCACCGACGGCTGGGAAACCACTTACACCGACAACTCGCAGAGCCAGATCAGCATCTCCGGTGGAGGCGGCACGCGCGGCCGGGTCGAGTTTCTCGTGGACGGCGTGCCCAACAGCGTTCCCATCGGCGGAGGCGTGCTCACTTTCGCGCCGACGATGGATGCGGTGGAGGAGTTCAAGGTTCACACCACGCTGTTCGACGCCGCCTACGGCCATTCCAACGGCGGGGCGGTCAGCATCACCACGCGGGGCGGGACCAACGAGCTGCACAGCGCTCTCTATTTCCACAAGATGTGGGCGGCGCTGAACGCCAATACGTGGACGAACAACCGGCTCGGCGCCCCGAAAGCGCCCACCAATCGCCACGAGTGGGGCTACGCGCTGGGCGGGCCGGTCTATGTCCCGAAGATTTACAGCGGCCGCAACCGCACGTTCTTCTCGACCTCGCTGGAGTGGGATGACCGGAAGACCGCGGCCACCCGCCAGGGCCGCGTGCCGACCGCCCTGGAACGCGAGGGAGACTTTTCCCAGACCCTCAACCGGCTGGGCACGGGCGCGCTGCGCATTTACGATCCTGCCACGACCATCATCTCGGGCACGGCCGCCACCCGCCAGCCGTTTCCCGGCGAGCGTATCCCCTCTTCGCGGCTGAACCCGACCGGCCTGGCCGTGATGCACGTCTACCCGGCGCCGAACATCGCCGGCGTCCCCCAGATCGGCCGCTACAACTGGACCATCGCCGGATACTATCCGGTCCTGAACCGGAACTTCAGCGCGCGCATCGACCATGGCATCGGCAACAAGCACCGCCTGTTCGGCCGGTTTGGGCGGATGCAGCGAGACCAGAACAACATCGAAGAGAACTTCACGTTCCCGGGGTTCTCCGGCGCCCCCGAGGGCGGCAGCAGCGACCACAACCTTCGCTACTTCACCTCACTCTCCCTGGATGACACCATCATGCTCTCGCCTTCTTTCGTCGGTTCGCTGCGGTACGGCATCTCGCGGCGGGCCACGAAAGTCATCAACGGCGCCGGCGCGGGGCTGGATCCCGCCGGCCTGCGCCTGCCGGATATCATCGTTCGGAACCAGGCTACCAAGGGATATCCCTTCTTCTCCCCCGGCGAGAACATGGTGAGCATCGGCGGCGGCCTGAGCCGCGATGCCAATGACCTGCACGCGTTGCTGGCCACCTTCACCAAGCTCACCGGCCGGCACAGCCTCAAGTTCGGAGGAGACTACCGGCTCATCCGCTGGAACCGGCTGTCGCCGGGATCGGCGGCGTCGGGCAACTTCGGTTTCAGCCCGACCTTCACGCAAGCCGACCCCTACACGCCCCGCTCCGCCGATACCACCGGCTCGGCTATGGCCTCCCTGTTGCTGGGCGTGCCGTCCTCGGGTTCGTTCGGCTATCAGAGTCCCCTCTCCTTGCAGACCCACTATCTGGCCGGCTTCGTCCAGGAAGACTGGAAGGTGAATCCCCGGCTGACGGTGAACTTCGGCCTGCGTTACGAACTGGAAACGCCTTACACGGAGCGGTACAACCGCGTCAGCTACACGTTCGACCCCAACGCGCGCCTGCCCGTTCAGATTCCCCCGGAACGGGCAGGCGGAATGGACCTGCGCGGCGGCATTCTGTTTGCTGGAGTGGATGGTCACCCGCGCCGCGAGGGGACGATCGACAAGAACAGTTTTGGACCGCGCTTCGGGTTTGCCTTTAGCGCCACGCCCAAGACGGTCGTGCGCGGCGGCTACGGTCTGTTCTACAGCCCGCAAGTGTATAACACCTCATTCCTGGGCGACGTCGGCGTGTTCAGCGCGGTAACTCCGTACGTTGCGACTAATGACAATGGCGCCACGCCTTTCACCACGCTCGCCAATCCCTTCCCGGCCGGCCTGCGGCAGCCGCAGGGCGCCTCGGCCGGGCTGATGGCGCAGGTGGGCGACAGCCTCAGCTACTACCACGCGGACCGCGTGTCCCCGTACAACCAGCAGTGGCAATTCGGCATTCAGCGCGAGTTGCCTTCGCAGATTCTGGTGGAGGCGGTCTATATCGGCATGCTCAGCCTGAAGCAGTTCGAGAGCTTCAATCTGAATGAGAAGCTCGACCGCTACCTGGTCCTCGGGACTGCGGAGAACAACCGCGTTCCGAATCCCTTCCTGGGCGTCTTTCCTGCGACCTCCTCGCTCGGCCAGGGGACCACGATCACGCAGCGCAGCTTATGGCCGGCGTTCCCCCAGTTCACCTCGCTCACGATGGACGGGGCTAACACCGGCCGGGCGGTTTATCATGCGCTCCAGGTGAAGGTGGAGAAACGCCTCACGCATGGCCTGAACCTACTCTGGAACTACACCAATTCCAAACTGATGGATAACAACACCACCAGCATCGTCAACGAGCGCCATTACCGCTCGGTTTCGGGGTTCGACCAGGCCCAGATGATGCGGCTGGCGTTTGTCTACCAGTTGCCTTCGCCGTCTGCGCGCACCGGCGCGGGCAAGGCCTTGAACCAGGTGTTGGGTGGCTGGTCCGTGAGCGCCTTCTGGAGCCTGGCATCCGGGCAGCCGCTGAGCATCTCGCACGCCAACGGGCGTCCCCTACGTCTGCGCAACGCGGTCAAGAGCGGTCCGGTCGTGGACCGGTTGGGTGACCGGCGTGACGCCGCGGGCCGCGTGCTGAACCCGTACTTCGACACCACCGCGTTCGCCGCGCTGCCAAACCAGTACACGGTTTCGCCCGAGCCGCCCTACCTGGATGAGTTGCGCGCGCCGGGTGTCAGCCGGCTGAACGCCTCCGGGTTCAAGAGCTTCGCCATCTGGGAGCGACTGCGGCTGGAGGTCCGGCTGGAGGCCAGCGACGCCACCAATACGCCGCAATTCGGCAGTCCAGGCGCCAACATGTCGAATCCAGCCACCTTTGGCGTGATCAGTTCGGCCGACGGTTCCCGGCTGGTGCTGGGCGGGGTGCGGCTGACGTTTTGACCAAATGCATAAAGCCTGCCTCTGTCTTCTCCTGGCGTCCGGTTTCAGCGCGCACGCGGCCGGCGCGCCGCAGTGGTCGGTTCAGGATCTCGCTTTCCAGGCAAGCAAGGATTACGGCAACCCCTACCTGGAAGCCGCGCTGACCGCGGAGTTCTCGGGCCCCAGCGGCGCTCGGGTCGAGGTGAAGGGTTTCTGGGATGGCGGCCGGACCTTCAAGGTCCGGTGGACGCCGGCGCTCCCGGGGAAGTGGGCTTATGTCACGCGTTCCGCCGATCCCGGTCTCAATGGCAAACGTGGCGAGGTCCATGCGACGCCGCCCGATCCCGGCCAGCACGGCTGCCTGCGGCGCGATGTCGAATACCCTTACAGCTTCGTGTTCGACGACGGCGCGCGCTGCTTCCTCTTCGGCAACACGTACTACGCCCTGACGAGCAACGCCATGGCCGGAGATCGCTGGAAGGCCGCCGTGGACAACACGCGGGCCAAGGGGATGAACAAGATCCGCTTTTCGCTGTACCGCGGCCCGGGCGACCGCCACCGTACCGGGTTCGGTTTCTCGCCGGCTTTCGTGGAAGAGGATTTCGACCGCCCCAATCTGCCGCACTGGCGGAAGCTCGATGAGGTGGTCCGCTACCTGGCTTCGCGGGGAATCATTGCGGACATCATTCTCTTCCAGCGAGAGGACGTGGACAGAGTCTCACGGGAACAAAGTGAGCGCTACCTGCGTTACGCCATCGCCCGCTACGCCGCTTTCCCGAACGTGATCTGGTGTCTCCAGAACGAATGGGAGTACACCAAGAAGCCCAAGGAGCTCTGGAACGCGATGGGCGAACTGGCCAGCCGCGAAGATCCCTGGGCGCGGCGGGGTGAGTACGTGCGCGGCCTCTCGGTGCATCAGCAGACGCGTTACGACTTCCAGTTGTTTGGCGCTAAGTGGTTCTCCCACGCTATCGTGCAACTCGGAGTGCGTAATCGCGGCAAGGCGCACCGCGGCGGCGACGAATGGAGCCTGGCCGGCCGCGACCTGAAAAGCGTGTTCCGAAACGGCGACGACTGGGGCAATTTCTCGATCCTCTACAACTGGGGCCACAACGTTCCGGTGGTCAACGACGAGTACGGTTACATCGGCGAACCCGCGGACGAAACCGAGCCCCGCGGCCCAGGCGGCGGCACGGTGCGCTACAGCCGCGATAAGCACCGCCGGACGATGTGGGGCATCTATGTGGCTGGCGGCTACGGCTCGGCCGGGGATAAGAACGAGTACGACGACGGCAGGCCATACGTCTCCGCGAACTGGCATGACGAGCCGGAGTTCGACGACATCAAGCGCCTGGTTGATTTCTTCACCGCCAAGGGCTTCGAGTACTGGAAGATGGCCGGCCACAACGAGCTGGTCAAGACGGGCGAACGGGTCTATGTTCTCGCCGAACCCGGCCGCCAGTACATTGTTTACGCTGCCGCGGGTGGCCGTTTCTCGATCGATCTGGCGGCTGGCGGATACGAGGCGCGCCGATTCGACCCCCGCACCGGCGAGGATTTGGCGCTCGATAGAGTCTCCGGGCCGGCTATCCGATCGTTTTCCGCGCCGGACAATCGTGACTGGGTGCTCCACCTGAGGATGGTAAAGTGAGCTGCATCTTGCATTGAGGTGTGAATCTTGAGGCCGCCAATGAACTTTGTCCCCATCGGACAGGCGGCGATAGGAGGATTGAAATGTTGCCTACAACTCGGATTAACGGCTTCTCTCTCGCTTTAGCTGCCGTCTTCCTGGCCCCTTGGAGTCTCCCCGGTCAGGTCACGACGTGCCAGATTCGCGGGACGGTGATGGACAGCCAGGGGCTAGTGGTGCCAGGGGCCGGGGTGGTCGTTGAGAACGAACTGACCGGGCAGCGCGTCGAGGTGCAGTCCAACACGGTCGGGGAGTATATCGCGAGATACCTGCCGGTCGGCCGGTACTCCGTGTCGGTTCAAAGCTCAGGGTTCAAGCGGTATGCACGAACGAGAATAGCCCTTACCGCCGGCGACGTGGCGCACGTGGACGTGAAGCTCGAGGTCGGCGGCGTCGCCGAAACAGTCACCGTTTCCGCCGAACTGCCGCCGGTGAACACTTCCACCAGTACGCTCGACGCGCTGATAGACCAACGGCGGCTGGTCGATCTTCCCCTGAACGGGCGGAACGTCCTCGCCCTGGCGGCGCTCTCCCCGGCGGTGACCCGGACCGGCCTGGCCAACGGCCCCTCCCTCGGCCAGCAGACCGTCAACGTCAACGGCAATCGCAGCTACTCGACGAACATTATGCTGGACGGCGGCTCGATGTACTATGGCCACCGCGGCCAAGGCTTGATTCAGCCCCCGCCGGACGCGGTTCAGGAGCTCAAGGTGATTACCAGCGGCGTGGGGGCGGAATTCGGCCGGGGCTCCGCCGTCATCAGCGCGGTCACCAAGAGCGGCACCAACGAGTTTCATGGCTCGGCCTGGAACTACTTCCGCAACGACAAGCTGGACGCCCGCAGTTTCTTTGCCAGAAACGTGCCGAAGTTGCGCTACAACCAGTTCGGCGGGACGCTGGGCGGGCCCATTATCCGCAACAAAGCCTTTTTCTTCGGCTCCTACCAGGGCTACGAGAGCCGCTCGGACATCGTCCAGTCCTCGGCTTTTCCTCCAACCAGGGAAGAACGCGCCGGAGATTTTTCCCGGACTCTGGGGACTCGCCCGAACGATCCGCTCACGGGCCAGCCCTTCCCCAACGGGATCATCCCCACGAGCAGGTTCGATCCGGTGGCCGTCAAGTTGGTTGACCACTTTCCGTTGCCAAATCAGCCCAACGGCCAGTACATCAAGCAGATTTCCAGCCCTACCGAAACCGACATGATCATCGCCAAGGTGGACTACGATCTCAGACCCGGCGACCGCAGCAGCGTGCGTTACTTCATCGACGATCCTGGTACATTGAATCCTTTTGGAAGAGCCAACATCGACGGATACGCGCCCAACACGGTGAGCGATCGCGCACAGAACCTCGTCGTGACCCACACCCACACCTTCGCGCCTTCCTTGCTGTTGAACGCCCGCTTTGGCTGGACCCGGTTCCTGTATAACGAAGCGAACCTGGTGAACACAACGTTGGCGGATCTCGGGTCAAAGTTCACCGTGAGCGGGCCGCCGGGAGGTCTGCCCACCATAAGCATTTCCGGCAGGGTGAATGCCGACCCGGCCAAGGATGGGATCCGGCTCAGCAGGACTCATGAAGCCGGGGGCGATCTTAGCTGGTTCCGGGGAAAGCATGAGGTGAAGTTTGGCGCCGCCCTTCTCCGGCAGCAGTACGCCTCAGAGCAAACCGGGACAGGCTATGGCGATTTCCGGTTTGACGGCGCATTTACGAGAAATGCCTTGGCCGACTTCTTCCTTGGGACGGCGTCGCGATTCAACCAGCAGGATTTCCGCGACAACGATGCCCGGTACTGGTCCACTGGAATTTACGTGCAGGACAACTGGCGCGCCACTCGCCGCCTGACGTTCAATTTTGGGCTGAGGTGGGAGATCTACACGCCCTGGCGCACTCCCGACGCGCAGTTCGCCGTGCTGGTCCTTGGAGCCCGGTCAACTTTCATTCCCGGCGCTCCCGTCGGGATGCTGTACGACCGGGACAAGAACTTTCCGTTTCGGACGGATGCCGTGAACATCGGCCCGCGGATCGGGTTCGCATTCGATGTGTTCGGCAACGGCAAGACCAGCATCCGGGGCGGATATGGAATCAGTTACGACCCGCTGGTCGGCCAGGTCGCGACACAAAACGCGCAGCCGTTTGCGAACGACCTGTTGGAGGTCACCAGGGTGGGGCCGCTGAGCGATCCGCAAAGATATGTGACCGTGGCCTTCGACGTGCCATACGACCCGAACAATCCCAAGTTCAACTTCCCCATCTCCATGGAGAACTCGTTCATGGGGGACGTTGTCATTCCTTATGCGCAGAATTTTAACCTCACTCTGGAGCGGCAGGTAGCCCGCGATACGCTTGTGCGGGCGAGCTACGTTGGGACGTCAGGCCGCAAGCTGGGTGTGCGGCAGCAACAAAATTGGGCGGTTTACGTTCCCGGGGCGTCAACGGCGCAGAACACTCAACAGCGCCGTATCTTCGGACCCACCTACGGTTCGATTTTCGCGTACAGCACCGACGCCAGTTCCAACTACCACGGTCTCCAGGTGGAGGCAAACAAGCGCTTCTCCTCCGGTTATACGTTCGGGCTTGCGTATAGTTACTCCAAAGCGATCGACGAAGTGAGCACGAGCGAAGTGGCCCACTGGGATCCGCAGGATCCGTTGGACCGGAGAGGATCCCGCGGGCTCGGGGATTACGACATCCGGAACAGGCTGGTCGTCTCCTGGCTCTGGGAGCTTCCGGTTTTGCGCGACCAGAGGGGCGCGCTTGGAAAGGTCATCGGCGGGTGGCAACTTTCGGGGCTGGGCAGTATTCAGGATGGCCGGCCGTTCAACTTCAGCTCCGGGCGCGACAACTCGCTGCGGGGTGTTGACCGGGATCGTCCCAATGTTTCCGGCGATCCGAGGCTCCCCACCGGCCGTTCCAGGTCGGAACTGCTTGCGCGGTACTTTGACACGACCAGGTTCTCCATGAATTTGCCTGGGCAATTCGGGAACGCGGGGCGGAACACTATGATCGGCCCCGGTTCGGTGAGCTTCGATCTGTCCCTCCACAAGCGGATCGCGGTTGCCGAGAAGAAACGCGTTGAGTTCCGGTGGGATGTTTTTAGCGTGTTCAATCGCCCGAATTTCGGAACACCCAACGCCACCCTCGCGAGCGGCGCCACTTTCGGGAGGATCACCTCAGCGGGCGGCGCGCGGATCATGCAACTGGCGCTCAGGTTTGAGTTCTAGTGGGTTCTGGAAGAACCGCTTGCTTACGCGCGCGGCTCGGTTTGCGCTTCCGAGCCGCGACCGTAAGGGAGCGGATTCTTTGGGCCCTGGCCTTCTTGGCCGCGCTCGCCGCCTGCGCGCCGAAACGGCAACTCGTCTTGGCCCGCTGGAGCAAAATCGAGCTGTCCTTCAAAGGCCCGAAGTCGCTGGGCCGGGGCGATCCGAATCCGTTCGCCATACGCCTTGACGTGATCTTTGCCGGCCCGGACGGCAAATCATTCAAGGTTCCCGGTTTCTACGACGGCGACGGCAGCGGCGGCCTGGACGGCCGCATCTGGAAAGTGCGCTTCGCCGCGGATCGCAACGGCGCCTGGACGTACCGGACGGAAAGCTCCCACCCGGCGCTCGCCGGGCGCTCCGGCGCCTTTCGGGTGACCGATCCGCCGCCCAACGCGGCCGAGTTCTACCGCAAAGGCCGCCTGGAGCATGTCGGCGAACGGTACTTGAAATTGAGAGAAGGCGGTTACTGGATCAAGTTCGGCGCGGATGAGCCCGAGAACATTCTGGGGAAGGCGTTCGGACTGAACGACTGGGAGGCAAAGAAGCGCGAGATCGACTATCTCGCCTCGAAGAACATCAATTCGGTGTACGTCATGACGCACAACCTCGAGGGCGACGAGAATGATGTTTGGCCCTGGCTCGGCGCAACCCCGCAGGAGGCAAAGGCGAGCCAGGATCGCTTCGATGTCGCCAGGCTCGACAAGTGGCGGGAGTTTTTCGAGTACATCCAGTCGAAAGGAATCGTGATTCATCTGGTGCTGGAGGATGACAGCGCCTGGGCAGGCTACGATCACGCCCGCTACTACCGCGAAATGGTCGCCCGGTTCGGTCACCTGCCGGCGCTGTGTTTCAACTTTAACGAAGAGCACAACGAAAACTACTCGCTCGGCGATGCGATCGCCTACATGAAGCTCCTGGGCGAACTCGACCCTTACCACCACCCGCGCGCCATTCACAACGTCAATCAGCCGCTGAATGAGTACGTTGACAGCCCGCACGTCGAATCGACGAGCATTCAGACGCCGCCGCGCAGGCCCCGCTCGCTGAATCAGATCGCGGTTGACTGGATGGAAGCCTGCCTGGCGCGCGGCAGGAGACCGTTGGTGGTTTCCTTCGACGAGGCGCGCCCGGCGGAAGATCGAAGGAGTTGGTGGAGCGTGTATTTGGGCGGCGGGATCTGGGAGTCGCTGGCGCGGGTGCCCGGCGGATTTGCCGAACAGGAACGCGTGTGGCGCGAACTGGCGACCACTCGCGTGTTCATGGAGACTCTGCCGTTCCATCAGATGCATCCGGCCAATCACGTCGTCGGCGGCGGGGAAGCGTTCTGCCTCGCCAAGCCGGGGGAAGTCTACGCTCTGTACCTCCCCCAGGGAGGTTCGGTCGAAGTCCGGCTAACGCCGGGCAATCAGTACAGGGTCGAGTGGTTCGACCCGCGGAACACGGGCGGCAATCCCTGGACACCGGCTCCCTCCGTTGCTGGTGGGCGGCAAACGCTGGCTGCGCCCGACAACCAGGATTGGGCCTTGCGCCTGACCCGCATTCAGGGCGACTCGGGGGGTGCGCCGACGGCCATGTCCGCGAAGCTGTGGTCCCAGCGCGACCAGGCCGTACCCATCCGGCTCGCTGTATTGCCTCCGGGCGAGGCGCTGTACGAAGTCGTCGCACCTCCACGGAACGGAAACCTGGCGGGAACCGGCGCTGACCGCATCTACACACCGAAACCGGGTTTCACGGGCGGCGACTCCTTTCAGTGGCGCGCGAAGGTTGGCTCCACGAGTTCGAACGTGGCGACGGTTTCGATAATGTGCAACGCCAAGGGCGTGAATTCGCCGCCCAAAGCCCGTGACCAGGTGGTGGCCGTGGAGGCCGGCCGATCCCGTTCCTTCATTCTGCGGTATGAGGACCCGGACGGCCCCGGTCCATATCAGATTCGCATCGTAACGCCTCCCAAGCACGGGACCGCCGAAGGGTTGGATAACGATGTCATCTACGCGCCGTCGCCGGGCTTCAAGGGCGAAGACAGCCTGGAATGGGTCGTAGGCGATGGCAAAGACCGGTCGAACCGCGCGAAAGTGAGGCTGATCGTCAAGTGAAGGTCATCACTGCCTTGGTATTGTTGACGTCCGTCGCGGAAGCTGCCGTCTGGCCGGTGCCCGACTGGCAGCGGGTATCCTCCCCCGAAGAGGTCGGCATGTCCCGCGCGGGCCTCGAGCGCTACGTCGCCTGGCTCCACTCCAAAGCCGAGCGCGAACCCTTCGGCACAGTCATCGTGCGTCACGGAAAGATCGTGTGCGAATACTACGGCAGCGGCGCCGATGCCGGCAGCAAGTGGGAGATCGGCAGCATTCGCAAGTCCGTGACCAGCGGCCTGTTGGGAATGGCGATCGCGGAGGGGAAACTCTCGCTCGACAGCGTCGTGGACGATCTCTGGCCGGAGATTCGCCGGATTACCGGAGCGGAAAAAGACAAACAGATTCGGATGCGGCACCTGGCCACCAACGCGTCAGGCTGGATGACGGGAAGCCGGCCTAGTGAGGCGTGGCTTTACAACAATGCCGCATGCACCGCCGGCGGCGCCGTGCTCGGGCGAGTTTACGGCATGCCAGAGGACCGGATCGCTCCGCTGGTTGCCGAACGTATCGCGAGAAAGATCCACGCCGGTTGGGACTGCTATCACTTTGACCAGAAGTTCTCCCCGGGCAGCCATCGTCAGCCGGGGCCGAAGCTCGCCATCGATTCCAGCCTGCGGGACCTGGCGAGATACGGTTACTTGTGGCTGCGCGAGGGCGAATGGAACGGCGTACAAATCATTCCCAGAGACTATGTCCGGGAGGCCAGGCAAAACCAGGTGGCGCATCTGGGCGGCCACTACGGTTACTGGTGGTTTACCAACGACGGCAGGGTCCTCCTCCCCGGGGTGCCCGAAGACGCATTCTTCCATGGCGGGAACGGAAGGAATAACCGGCGCATGGTGCTTCTGGTCGCGCCCGTCCTCGACCTGGTGGCCGTGGTCGGTACCGGCGCCGGCGCCTATGACATCACCAGTGGCTTTACTGAATCGCCGCCCATCAGGAAGGCTGACGAATGGATCCGCAAGATTGTCGAGGCCGTGCAGCCCGCCAAGCAGTTCTACTTCCCTCCGCCCGGCGAAAGCCTGGAGGCGCAGAGCAGGCGCAGTCCGGAGCAAGCCGGCTTCGACCCCAAGGTTATCCAGGAGCTTGAGGGAGCGGCCGCTCGCTGGGCATTGTGGCGCTACGGTCACCTGATTCACGTGAAGGGTAATTTCAATGAGGTCCAAGAGGTGGCCTCGAATCGCAAAACCTGGCACGCTCTGACGGTGGGAGCGGCCATCAAGCAGGGCAGAATTCCTTCCTTGCGCCAGAAGATCAGCGTGTGGAACAGGGAACTGACTGGCAAGCACGCGGAGGCGACCTGGTGGCACGTCATCACGCAATCGGCCGGATTCGATTACCCCTACGGCGAGTACCCGGCGTTTTCACCCGGCAAGATGTGGACCTACTCCGACCTCAACCTGGTCCAGCTTGGTAATGCGCTTGCCCGCGTGTACGGCAGGAGGGACCACAAAGACAACTACGAAGCGGTGGTCAAGGAGGCCTACTTCGATGCCATCGGGATGCGCGGATGGCGGACGCACGTCCGCACCAAGCCAGTCGAGGACGGAATCGGATTCTACCTGGATCTGGAGGATATGGGCAGGCTCGGCCTGCTCGTGCTCGCTCGAGGCAAGTGGAAGGGCAACGAGTTGATCCCGGAGTGGTTTGTCGAGGAACTGGAGACGAAGCAGACCTCTGGGATGCTTAAGAACTACCGTGGTCCGAACGACGGTCTGGTGGGCCTGGATCCGGTGAAATTCCGTGAAGCCCCTTACGGCTTTATGACGTGGGTGAACACGGAGGGCGATTATTATCCGGGGGCGGATCGCGCCTGGGCCTTCGCCGCGGGCAAGGGCGGCTCATACACGTTGTGGAACCACAAGCATGGGATCGTATTCGCTGCCTTTGGCGCGCAGACGGGCCCGACAGCCCATGGCGTGCCTCACATTCTGGAGGCTCATCTGCTTACCGGCCCGGCTATGGGCGTTGAGATTGCCACCGGTAAGATGCTCGGCCAGGGCTACGACGCCCGCGCCTTCTACCTGCGCGAAAAGGGCGGCCAGTGGCGGAAGACTTACACCGGCCCGCAATTCAGGCCCGAGGTCGCCGGCCGCCTGATGAACCTTCGCATCGCGCAGGGCCTCTACCACGACGAGTGGCTCACCGAGTTCCCCTTCGATCCCGAAGAGAACACCAGCCGCCTGATCCGCGCCCTCGATACCTACAAGGAGCACGGCATCCTGGCCATCAACGTCTCGCTCCAGGCCGGCAACGCCGGCTACAACCGCGAGTTCCAGGGCGTCAAGCGGAACCCCGAGGCCAAGTTCGGCCCCGGCAAGGGGACGCTGACCAGCGCCTTCCGACCCGACGGCTCGCTCAAGGAGGCCTGGATGAAGCGCGCGCTGCGCCTGGCCCGCGAGCTGGACCGCCGCGGCATGATCCTCGACCTGATGATCTTCTACCAGGGCCAGGACGAGGTCTTCGAGAACACCGAGGCCATCGACCGCGCCGTGCGCAACGCGACCGACTGGCTCATCGCCAACGACTGCCGCAACGTCATCATCGAGATCGCCAACGAGCACGACGTCGCCCGCTACGATCACGACCGCTACATCCACCGCGAGATGGCGCGGCTGATCGAGGTGGCGCGCGAGCGCTTCAGCGCCCGGAAGGCCGCCTTCCGGTTGCCCATCTCGGCTTCCACCGGCGGTAGCATGCGCGTCTTCGAAGGCGTGCGCGAGCACGCCGACCTGGTCATCATCCACGGCAACGGCCGCACCCCGGAGGAGAAGCGGAAGCGCACGGCCGAGCTGGTCGCGGACGCCGCCATGCCCGGCCCCATCCACATGAACGAAGATGACAACGGGCGCGACACCACGCCGGAGAACCTCGCCAGGGAACTGGCGAGCTGCGACGCGGTCTGGGAGTCCGGCGGAAGCTGGGGCTACATGCCCTGGCGCCAGGTGCAGATGTTTCCGTTCCGTTTCTACCAGCCCTCCAGGAGCACGCAGGTGACAGCGGACATACCTGTGGACGAACGTGACCCGGCCTACTTCCACGCTGTGCTGGATCACGTGCAAAAGCTGGTGATGCGATGAGCCACGCCCGCTGGTGGCCCTGGAAGGTCTGCGTCTTCCTGCTGTTCGCCACCATGCTCAGCTACCTGGACCGCCAGACGCTGAGCATCGTCGCCCCGGTCATCCGCGGCGAGCTCAAGCTCGACAACGCCCAGCTTGGGCTGCTGCTCTCCGCCTTCTTTTACTCCTACTCGCTGATGCACCTGGTGGTCGGCTTTATCCTCGACCGCTGCAACATCCGCGTCACCTACGCGCTGTTCGTCGCCTTCTGGTCGCTCTCCCAGGCAGCCGCCGGGCTGGCGCGCGGCTTCGGCTCGCTGTTCACCGCCCGCGTGTTCCTCGGCGGCTTCGAGGCGGCGGCCCAGCCCGGCGCGGCGCGCATCATCGCCTCCATCCTCCCGCAGAAGGACCGCTCGCTCGCCAACGGCTTGATGATGAGCGGCGGCAGCCTGGGAGCGATCATCGCCCCCGTGCTGATGATCTGGCTGAACAACACCATCGGCTGGCGCTACGGCTTCATGATCCTCGGCTCGGTGGGCCTGGTGTGGGCGCTGAGCTGGATTCTCTGGTTCCGCCCGCCGGCCATGGCTGCTGTAGGGGCCGGGCATGCCCGGCCCCAGGACCGCTGGGGCGTCATCCTGCGCAACCCGAAGTTCTGGTCCTGCGCGGCCGGCGCGGCTTTCGCCATCCCTATCATCCACGTCTCCTCAGCGTGGATCCCCACCTACTTCGTGCAGCAGTGGAACATGCCGCTCACCGCGGGCCTGGGGCTCTACCTGCTGTTCATCTACCTCGGCCTCGACCTCGGCTTCCTCGGCGGCGGCGCGGCGGTGAGCCTGCTGATACGCCGCGGCTGCCGCGTCGGGCAGGCGCGCAAGATCGTCATGGTGGCGTCAACGCTGCTGATGCTTGCGGCGGCCGCCGTGCCCTGGG
The DNA here is from genome assembly GCA_038060875.1 of Acidobacteriota bacterium. Lineage (GTDB taxonomy): Bacteria > Acidobacteriota > Terriglobia > Bryobacterales > Bryobacteraceae > JBBTDS01. The sequence goes on from JBBTDS010000684.1 coordinate 16,824, forward strand.
CGCCGCGAGCGCAATGGGCGGTGGCGATGGTGTTCCTGCTCAACCTGGGCCGCGCCTCGTGGGGAGCGAACTTCCTCGCCTTCAATCAGGACATCGCGCCGGGCCGCGTCGGGTTGATGGCTGGCGTGATGGGATCGATCGGGGCCTTCTCCGGCGCGCTGCTGGTCTGGGCGATCGGCGTCATTTCGCAGGCGGCGGGTTTCACCATTCCCTTTCTGATGGTGGGCATGCTGGCAGTGCTGGGAACGCTGGCGATTCTCGCGGTGGCATGGGACAGGAGAGTCGATGCATAAGGTAGCGCTGATACGCGGTGACGGCATCGGGCCGGAGATCTCGGAGGCGACCCAGCGCGTGATCGAGGCGGCCGGTGTCGCCGTGCACTGGGAGGAGGCGCCGATGGGCGGCGAGGGCCGGCGGCTGCGCGGCGCGGACATACCGCGGGAGTCGCTCGAAACCGTGCGCCGCCTCGGCGTGGCCCTCAAGGGACCGCTGATCGCTAAGTGCCGTTCCGGCGGCGTCACCGTGGAAGACAACGGCGTGGTGCGCCGCCATCCCAGCATCAACAACGGCATTCGCCGCGAGCTCGGCGCCTACGCCAATCTGCGCCCGGTGCGGGGCTTCGAGGGCGTCTCCGGCCGCTACAGCGCCCTCGACATCGTCATCGTCCGCGAGGTCACCGAGGACACCTACGCCGGCATCGAGCGCCAGGTGGACGCCGACACCGCCGAGGCCGTCAAGCTCATCACGCGGGCGGCCAGCACCCGCATCGCCCGTTTCGCTTGCGAGCACGCCGTTCGCCACCAGCGCGCGAAGATCACCGCCGTGCACAAGGCCAACGTGCTCCACCTGACCGACGGGCTGTTCCTGGAGTCGGTGCGCGCGGTCGTCGCCCAGTACCCAGGTCTCGTCTTCGACGACCGCATGGTGGACGCCGCCTGCTACCTGCTGGTGAAATCGCCCGAGCAGTTCGACGTGCTCGTGCTGCCCAACCAGTACGGCGACATCCTCTCCGACGTGGCCGCCGGCCTGGTCGGCAGCCTCGGGCTGGCGCCCGGCGCCAACATCGGGCCCCAGGCCGCGGTCTTCGAGGCTGCTCACGGCGCCGCGCCGGATATCTCCGGCCAGGACCTGGCCAACCCCATCGGCCTCATCCTTTCGGGCGCCCTGTTGCTCGATCACCTGGGCGAGCACGAGGCCGCCAGGCGCGTGCGGCGCGCTGTCGCCACCGTGTTGCGCGAGGGCCGCTCGCTCACGCCCGACCTTGGCGGCAGCGGTTCCGCGCGCGCGCTAACCGGCGCCATCTGCGCCGCCACAGAGTCATGAAACACACCATCGCCTTCATTCACGCTTCGCCGGCGTCCCTGCCCCCGCTGATGCAGTATTACAAGGAAGCCGCGCCGGACCTCGACATCGTCAACCTGCTCGATGACGGGCTGCTGCGGCTCTTCTCGGCCGGCAACTTCTCGCTCGCCGGGACGCGCCTCGCCGCGATGCTGGCCACCGCCCGCGACGTTTACGCCGCCGAACTCGCCATGCTCACCTGCTCGGCGGTGCCGCGCCCGATGCTGGACTCGCTGCGCGCCGGCGCGCGGATCCCCGTCCTCAAAATCGACTACCCGATGGCCCGCCACGCCGTCCAGACCGGCTCGCGGATCGGCGTCGCGGTGACCTTCCCGCCCACCGCGGAGCTGACCTCGAAGCTGCTTCTGGAGGCAGCCGGGGAACAGGGGCGCAGCGTCGAGCTGACACTGGAGGTCGCGCCCAAGGCCTACGACGCGCTGCTGGCCGGCGACGCCGCAACTCACGACAAGATCCTGCTCGATGCGGTCGCCGCCCTGGCGCGGCAGAACGTAGACGTGATCGTGCTCGCCCAGGTCTCGATGGCGCGCATCCTCGAGCGCGCGCGAGCGTCGGTCTCCGTGCCGGTGCTCACCAGTCTCGACACCAGCCTGGCGGCAGTCCGCGGGATCATGTCCGGCCCGCCCGCCCACTGACGCCCGGCCCGCCCGCCATCTCCCTTCGCGTCTCTCTGCCGGGCGCTGGCTCGATGACCCCGCGATCGCCCTGCGGGCGGGCCGATGCGAGGCCGCGTCCATTCGGGAGCGGCACGGGATGAATGCCGTGGCCCGCCGCTACGCGGGCTCTTGCGGTGTTGGGTGTCCGTTGAGCGGGGGATAGAGGGTGGCGCTACGGAATGACCGCGCATCAGGAGTAAACTGCGGTCACGGGTGGAGGTGAGCGCTAATGCCTGTTGCCGCCGAGGCCCAGTTGGTCTAGTCTGACCCTCAGAAGCCACTGGCTGGGTTCAGCCAGCGGAGGTTGACGCATGACGGAAACACCCAGCAATGACAAAGTGGGCGCCAAACTCGAGTCCTGGAAGGAGATTGCCGCCTACCTGCAACGAGATGTCAGCACCGTGCGCCGGTGGGAGAAGTACGAGGGCCTCCCGGTCCGCCGCCACGAGCACCGCACACGCAGCAGCGTGTACGCAGTTCCAGCGGAGCTGGAGGCTTGGCGGGCGGCCCGGCAGCCGGAACCGGAAGCCGCCCCTGCGCCGCCCGTCGTAAGACGACTGGCCATTGCCGCGGCGGTGGTGGTGACATTGCTGGGATCCGGCTGGGCCCTGTGGCGCAAGGGAGTTCTTCACCTGCCGTACCCGCTGGTGGAGGCGGCTGAACCAGGCTCGGGGAAGGCGGTCTCGCGGCAGCTCTGGGCCGGTAAGACCAACCTTCGCTCCTCCGGCGCCTCTTCCGATGGCCGGCTGGTGGTCTATGCCGACTGGACCACGGGCGCCGTGGACGCCATCGAGCTTGCCACCGGCAAGCAGAGGCGCCTGACCCATCAAGGCGAGGGGACCGAGGGTGGCGGCTTCGCGCAGTCCCCGCTGATCTCCCCCGACGGCAAGCTCGTCGCTTATTCCTGGTATTTCTACAAGAAGGAGTTCTACGAGTTGCGCGTCGTGGGAACGGCGGCAGGTTCGGAGCCACGGACTCTTTACAGCAATTCGGAGGGCCCGGGGATCTTCGCCGCGGGCTGGTCGGGGGACGGCAAGCAGTTGCTGGCGAAGGCTGGGGACAAGATCGCGACGCTGGCGGTGGATAGCGGCGCGTTGCGGGTGGTGAAGTCCTTTGGCCGGCGCAGGCCGGGGAAGATGAGCCTGTCGCCGGACGGGCGCTACATCGCCTATGACTTCCCACAAGCCGAGGAGGGGCCGGAGCGCGACATCTTCCTGCTGGCCAGCGACGGGAGCCGCGAAGTTCCTCTGGTGCGGCATCCGGCGCACGATGCCGGGCCGATGTGGACGCCCGACGGCAGCCGGGTGCTGTTCTTCAGCGACCGCGGTGGAGCGGTTGGGCTTTGGAGCGTGTCCGTTGCGCAGGGACGCGCCCAGGGCGCGCCGGCATTAATCCAGGCCAATGCCTCCCAAATGTTTCCGCTCGGGTTCAGCCGGAAGGGCGGCTTCCACTACTCTCTGCCGAGAGGGGCCGACGATCTCCTGGTGGCGGAGATCGATCTGGAAACCGGGCGGCTTCCGTCGGAGCCCGTGCCCGTGGTCTCGCGGTACGGGCGACCCACCTGGCCCTCCTGGTCACTGGACGGCCGTTATCTCGCATACCTGGTGAACACACCGTCGATCCTGGCGAGGGACGGGCCCCTGAGGGTCGTAGTGCGAGATATGGAAACCGGCCGCGAGCGGGAAATGCGCCAGGGCTTCCGCACCCTCGGGGGTCCCGCGGCATGGCGGCCGGACGGGAAGACCCTGCTGGTCTATGGGCTGCCGGCGGGCGGCGGCGAAAAGACGCCGCAGTTGGACGTGGCGGACGGATCTGCCAGCCCCTTGCCGGGAAGCCAGAACTGGAAGGACGGATGCGCGTTCCCTCAATGGTCCACGACGGGCGATGCCGTGTGGTGCGCGGTCAAGGGCGGCATCGTCCGGCGACAGCTCGGTTCGGGAGAAGAGAAAGAGCGAGTGCAATTTGGACGCAACTCCGCGAACGTGCCCCTGTCGCCGGACGGGCGGTGGGTGGCGTTCATGGGTAAAAACCAGACTCTAAGCCTCGCTCCGGTCGCGGGAGGAGAGCCGCGTGGGATCTTCCGGCTGGAAAGCGCCGGCGACTCCTGCCGGCTCTGCTGGACGCCGGACTCTCGCTACGTGTTGTGCCGTAACCAGGAGGGCCAGGTGTGGCGCATCCCGGCGTCCGGCGGCGAGGCGCGGAAGCTCGCCATCCCGGTGAAAGGGCTGCGGGAACTCCGCGTGCATCCCGGCGGGAAGCGGGTGGTCATGTGGGTCGAGGAGCCGGAGCTCGATATCTGGGTGCTGGAGAATTATCTACCGAGGACGGGAGGGGCGCGCTGAAGGAGGGAGAGGTCATGCTGGAGGGCGTTCTCAAGGCAGTTTTGAGGGTGCTGGCAGGAACGATTTTCATCCTGGCACTGGCCGCCACGATCGGCATCCCAGCGGGCAAGCGCGGGCCGGCGGCGGCGCAGCCGGGCGACGAACCGAGGGAGCTGCACCTTCAGGGGCTTGCGCAGGACCATCTCGCGCACCGGGGACACCGCGCCCGACCGCGTGCTCAAACGCCAAACACTGCTC
>JBBTDS010000685.1:0-1841 GCA_038060875.1 Acidobacteriota bacterium
CAGGTTGAAGCCTGCCCAACCCTGAAATCCTCGTTTTCACGCCGGATTCAGGTATCAGAGTCAATGCGAACCAACTGGGAATCAGCACCACCATCCAGCCTGCGACCATCTTCATGTTCTTGAGCGTCTCCGATACCTCTGTGCATCCTTCACCTCAGTTTCCGGTCGCGAGCGTCGGACACGATCTCCGGACCATGATATCTACCGCAGCGCCCGATATTGACCGTTGCTTACCTCAATCGAAACCGTGCAATACCGGCTTGCTCGGCGACCCCACAGCCGCAGGCAATTTGTCCCTGCTGGTTGAGTTCTCAGGGCGGCTTGCCGAGTATGAGCAGCTTCCGGGCGAGCGGACGCGCCTGATGCTCCGCTTCGCAAACGTGCCGGCAGGGGTCCACTTATTCGTCACAACGGAAGAGGTTTCGAGCGCCCCGGCTAATCTCTCTGCAAGTCTCACCAGCACAGACTTTAACGGTGCGGGGCCTTTCCAGAAACCCAGAATCCTCGGGCATGCCGATTTCCACCATCGATCGTTCGCCCTTTCGGAGATTGAGTTACAGGGCGGATGGGGCACGGCCGTGTGGGAAATCGTCAACGCCGGAACTGACAAATCGCAGAGGCTGACGTTCGGGATCGCGGTCGCCTATGCGCCACTCGCCTCTCAAAACCTGCCGGCCCTCGGAAGTGCAACCGCGGCGGCTACTTTCGCCCCGATTGCCACTGTTACAGGAGCTTCTGCGACGGCACCGATCCCGCGTTTTGCTGACATCTCCTCGGCCGTGCCGGTCTTCTCGATTATCAGGTAGAGTCCCGCTGATGTCTTTCTGTATCCGTCCGGCGAACCCATCTTCCGCGTCGTAATGTGAGCGGTCATACTCCGTTCTGTTGGGGCGCATGATCGAGGTCCCGTGTCAGCACGACATGGGGATCGCGACATGACCAGGAACACGGATGCAGAGAAAGCAGAGTTCGCCGCCCACAAAATCCGCGGCGCCATCTACAGGCCGTTCACGAAATGCGTCCTGTTCTACGACAGCATCCGTAACGAGAAGCCTCGCCTGTTCCCCAAGATCTTCCCCACCCCCGCCGCAGAGCGCGAAAACCGCGCCATCGTCACTAGCGTGATCGGCTACCGTGCCGCCACATTCAGCGCCCTCATGGCCAACTGCATCCCCGACCTCCACCTCTGCGCCGCTCTTGACGGCCACCAGTGCTTCCCCCTCTACACCTACTTCCCCAACGGCACCCACCGCCGCGACAACATCACCGACTGGGCCCTGGCACGCTTCCGCGAACACTACCAGCACGCCGGCATCACGAAGACCCAGATCTTCCACTACGTTTACGCCCTTCTCCACCACCCTGACTACCGCGCCCGCTTCGCCGACAACCTCAAGCGCGAGCTCCCCCGCATCCCCTTCGCCCCTCACTTCGACGCCTTCGCCGACGCCGGCTTTCGCCTCGCCCGCCTCCACCTCGACTACGAGCAGCTCGAACCCTACCCGCTCGAATTCTTCGTCAACCCCGGTTTCTCCCTCTCCTACCGGGTCGAAGACAAAATGCGCCTCGCCAAGGACAAGCGCTCGCTCGTGGTCAACCCGTCCCTCACCCTGGCATCCCGCCCGACTGCTTCGAATACCGCCTCGGCAACCGCAGCGCCCTCGAATGGGTGATCGATCAGTACCAGGTCACCGAGGACCCGCGCAGCGGCATCCGCCTCGACCCCAACCGCCCCGACGACCCCGAATACATCGTCCGGCTCGTCGGCCAGGTCATCCACGTGAGCCTCGAAACCCTCGCCATCATCCGCAACCTCCCCGCCTGGCACTGAGGCAATCTCA
>JBBTDS010000686.1:0-16810 GCA_038060875.1 Acidobacteriota bacterium
CCGCGAGGGCGGGCGCACCGTCGGCGCCGGCACCGTCACCGAGGTGGTGGAGTAGGGGCGAGGCGTGCCTCGCCCGGCTGGAGCACCATGAAAGAGCGCATTCGGATTCGTTTGAAAGCTTACGACCACCGGGTCCTGGACCAGTCCACCACCGAGATCGTGGACACGGCCAAGCGGACCGGCTCGCAGGTGGCCGGGCCGATCCCGCTGCCGACGGTCAAGAACCGGTACACGGTGAACCGCTCGCCGCACGTGGACAAGAAGTCGCGCGAGCAGTTCGAGATCCGCACCCACAAGCGGCTGCTGGACATTCTGGAGCCGACCCAGGAGACGGTGGATGCGCTCATGAAGCTGGACTTGCCGGCCGGCGTGGACGTGGAGATCAAGGCGTTCGGGAAAGAGAAGAGGTAGGGGGCGGGCATGCCCGGCCTCTACAGGAATTTGGCTATGACCCCAGGCATTCTCGGCAGAAAGATCGGAATGACGCAGGTCTTCCGCGCCGACGGGCAGGTGGTGCCCGTGACGGTGCTCAAGGCCGGCCCGTGCGTGGTGGTGCAGCGCAAGTCGCCCCTGGCCGACGGCTACGACGCGGTGCAGCTTGGCCTGCTGGAGTTCGTCAAGAGCTCGCGGATCAGCAAGCCGCTCAAGAACCACCTGAAGAAGGCGGGGGCGGACGGGGTGAAGTTCTTCCGCGAGCTGCGGCTGGCGCCTGGCGACGACGATTTCAAGGCCGGCGACCGGGTGCTGGTGGACCAGTTCAAGCCGGCCGACAAGGTGGACGTGATCGGCATCAGCAAGGGGCGCGGCTTCGCCGGAGTGGTGAAGCGGCACCACTTCCGCGGCGGCGGGGCCGCGCACGGCTCGATGTTCCACCGCGCGCCGGGATCGATCGGTGGCTCCAGCTACCCGTCGCGGGTCTTCCCCGGCATGCGGATGGCCGGGCACATGGGCCACCAGCGGGTGACGGTGCGCAACCTCGAAGTGATCGAGGTCAACGCCGAGGACAACGTGCTGGTGGTGAAGGGGGCCGTGCCCGGGCCCAACGGCGGCTACGTGGTCGTGCGCCGGGCCAAGAGGTGAAGCCATGCCGACGGTGGATGTTTTCGATCTAAACAACGCGAAGGTCGGCGAGCTTGAGCTGGCCGACGAGGTGTTCGCCGCCGAGGTCAACGAGGCGCTGCTCTACGAAGCGGTGCGGCACTACATGGCCGGGCGGCGGCGGGGCACGGCCAAGACCAAGACGCGGCACGAAGTCTCCGGCTCCGGCCGCAAGCTGTGGCGGCAGAAAGGAACGGGGCGGGCCCGGGTGGGCTCGATCCGCTCGCCGCTGTGGCGGCACGGCGGCACGGCGCACGGGCCGCAGCCGCGGGATTACAGCTACCGGCTGCCGCGCCAGATGCAGCTCGGCGCGCTGCGCTCGGCGCTCTCGGCCAAGCTGCGCGACGGCGAGCTGAAGATCGTGCAGTCGTTCTCGCTGCCCGATCACAAGACCAAGACGGTGCGGGCGGCGCTGGATACGCTGGAGGCGCGCAGGAAGGTGCTGCTGGTGGACAACGCCGACAACCGCAGCCTGAGCCTGGGAGCGCGCAACCTTCCCGGCGTCACCCTGCTGGGCAGCCGCGAATTGACCACCTACCACCTGCTGGGACACCAGCAGGTGCTGATGTCGGAAGCGGCCGCCCGGAAACTCTCGGAGGGCCTGTCGCGATGAACGCCTATCAAGTGATCCGCCGCCCGCTGCTGACCGAAAAGAGCGTCCAGAAGAAAGACGAGGCGCGGACGCTGTGCTTCGAGGTTCCGCTGGCGGCCAACAAGACCCAGATCCGGGCGGCGGTGGAGCAGATCTTCAAGGTCAAGGTCGAGCAGGTGCGCACCGCCAACATGGCCGGCAAGCTGCGGCGGCGCGGCCGCTACAGCGGTTACCGCTCCGACTGGAAGAAGGCCTACGTGAAGCTGAAGGAAGGCCAGAAAGTGCCGGAGTACGCGGAGATCTGACATGGCAATCAAGAGCTATCGCCCCACCACGCCGACGCGGCGGTTCCAGACGGCGATCTCGCGGGAGGACATCACCAAGCAGCGGCCGGAAAAGGCGCTGACGGTGGGCAAGAAGCGCAGCGGCGGGCGCAACAACCTCGGGCAGCTTACCTCCTGGTTCCGCGGCGGCGGGCACAAGAAGGCCTACCGCGCCATCGATTTCCGGCGCGACAAGACCGGGGTGGAAGCGCGGGTGGCGGCCATCGAGTACGATCCCAACCGCTCGGCGCGGATCGCGCTGCTGCACTACCGGGACGGCGAGAAGCGCTACATCCTGCAGCCGGTGGGCCTGGAAGTCGGGCGCAAGGTGCTGGCCGGCCCGGAGGCCGACATCCTGGTGGGCAACGCGCTGCCGCTGAAAAACATCCCGGCCGGCACGGTGGTGCACAACATCGAGTTGCGGCCGGGCAAAGGGGGGCAGATGGCGCGCTCGGCCGGGGCCAGCGCCCAACTGGTCTCCAAGGAGGGCGGCTACGCGCTGCTGAAGTTGCCTTCGGGCGAGGTCCGCAAGGTGCTGGTGGAGTGCATGGCCACCATCGGCCAGGTGGGCAATGTGGATCACGGGAAGATCTCGCTGGGCAAGGCGGGGCGGAACCGCTGGCTGGGCCGGCGGCCGCACAACCGCGGCGTGTCGATGAACCCGGTGGACCACCCGCACGGCGGCGGTGAGGGCAAGACTTCGGGCGGTCGCAACCCGGTGACGCCCTGGGGCCAGCCCACCCGCGGCTTCAAGACGCGGCGGAACAAGCGCACCGGCAAGTGGATCGTCAGCCGCAGGGGGAAGAAGTAAATGGGCCGTTCAGTAAAGAAAGGGCCGTTCACCGACCAGCACCTGGTGGTCAAGGTCGAGGCGTTGAACGCCAAGAACGAGAAGAAGGTGGTCCGGACCTGGTCGCGGCGCTCCACCGTGCTGCCGGAGTTTGTCGGCCACACGCTGGCGGTGCACAACGGCAAGAAGTTCATTCCGGTCTACGTCACCGAGAACATGGTGGGCCACAAGCTCGGCGAGTTCGCGCCGACGCGGACCTTCAGGGGGCACGCGGTCAAGTCGGGCGAGAAGACGGCCAAGCCGGCGTAGAGGAGGAAGGCGAACCGTATGGAAGCACGAGCGGAAGCCAGATACATTCGGGTCTCGCCGCAGAAGGCGCGGCTGGTGGTGGACCTGATTCGCGGCAAGAAGGCTGGCGAAGCGATCACGATTCTCCAGACGACCAACAAGCGGATCGCGCCGGTGGTGGAGAAGGTGCTGCGCTCTGCGATCGCCAACGCCGAGCAGCGCGCCAGCGAGGTGGACGTGGACAAGCTGGTGGTGGTCGAGGCGTACGTGAACGAGGGGCCGCGGACCAAGCGCGTGCGCCCGGCCCCGATGGGCCGCGCCTTCCGCTACCAGCGGCGGACGGCGCATATCGCCGTTACGGTGGCTGAGGCGGAGGCATAGGAGCGCGATGGGACAGAAGGTTCATCCTTACGGATTCCGGGTCGGGTACACCAAGACCTGGCGGTCGCGGTGGTTCGCCAAGCAGGATTACGCCAAGCTGCTGATGGAAGACCTGAAGCTGAAAGACAGCCTGCGCAAGCGGCTGAAGGCGGCCGGGGTGAGCGCGGTGGAAGTGGACCGGGCGGGCAACAAGCTGCGGGTGACCATCCGCACCTCGCGGCCGGGCATCATTATAGGCCGCAAGGGGGCCGAGATCGAGAAGCTGAAGCAGGACCTGGCCAGGAAGACCAAGCGGGAGGTGTTCATCGACATCCAGGAAGTGCACAAGCCGGAGCTGGACGCGCAACTGGTGTCGGAGTCGATCGCGCTGCAACTGGAGAAGCGGGTGGCCTTCCGGCGTGCGATGCGCAAGGCGGTGGACTCGGCGCTGCGCTTCGGCTGCAAGGGGATCAAGGTGCGGGTGTCGGGGCGGCTGAACGGGGCCGAGATTGCGCGCAGCGAATGGTACTTGCAAGGGCGACTGCCGCTGCACACGTTGCGGGCCGACATCGATTACGGGTTCAGCCAGGCCTACACCACTTACGGCGTGATCGGGGTCAAGTGCTGGGTGTACAAGGGAGAGTTGCTGGAATCGGCTGCGCGCCGCGGGGTGTTGAGCGAGCCGGAGCCGCGACGGGCGCCGCGCGAGCGCCGGGAACGGGAGCGGAGGCCGCCGCTGGCGGCCGCGCCCGAGGCGGCCGCGCCGGTGCAGACGGCGCCGCCGGAACTGCCGCAGTCGGCGCGGGGCATGCCGATCGTGCCGCCGCTGGCCCCGCCGCAGCCGTCCTGGAAGCAGGAGCTCAAGCAGGAACCGCGCCCGGCCGAGGAAGTCAAGCCGGCCGAAAACCAGCCGGCGGCCGAGCCGCCCAGCGAAAGACAGAGCTAGGAGACGCCCTTCGATGTTGATGCCCAAGAAAGTCAAGTACCGCAAGCAGCAGCGGGGACGCCGGACGGGCAAGGCCTGGCGGGGCGGCTCGCTGGCTTTCGGCGATTACGGGCTTAAGGCGCTGGAGTGCGCCTGGGTGAGCGACCGCCAGATCGAGGCCGCCCGCGTGGCCATGACCCGCTTCATCAAGCGCGGCGGCAAGGTCTGGATCCGCATCTTCCCCGACAAGCCGATCACCAAGAAACCGGCCGAGACCCGCATGGGCAAGGGCAAGGGAGCGCCGGAGGGATGGGTGGCGGTGGTCAAGCCGGGCCGGGTGCTGTTTGAGATGGAGGGCGTGTCGCGCGAGGTGGCCGAGCAGGCGATGCGGCTGGCCGCCCACAAGCTGCCGATCCCCACCAAGCTGGTGGCCCGCCCGGGAATCGAATAGCGGAGGGGCGATGGAACCGGAGAAGATTCGCGAACTGGAGACCAAGGAGCTCGAGGGCCAGGCCGGCGAGGTGAGGGAGCAGCTTTTTCACCTGCGCTTCAAGATCGGCATGGGGCAGAGCGAGGGGCTGAAGAAATACCGCGCGCTGAGGAAGGACCGCGCCCGCATACTGAGCATCCTGCGGGAGCGCCAGGCGGCCGCGCAGAAAGAGGGCAACCAGTAACCCATGGCGGAACCAACGGCCAAGAGCCGCAAGAACGAGAAAGTGGGAGAGGTGGTATCGACCAAGATGCGCAAGACCATCGTGGTCGAGGTTTCCCGGCGCGTGCCGCACCGCCTCTACAAGAAGATCCTCACGCGGCGGAAGAAGTTCTACGCCCACGACGAGCAGGAGACGGCCCGGTTGGGCGACACGGTGCGGATCGTCGAGTCGCGGCCGCTGAGCCGGCTGAAGCGCTGGCGGCTGGAGGCCGTGATCCGGCGGGCGGCGCTGGTGGGGGTCGAGGACACGGTGACGGCGGCGGCGGAAGCGAAGCTGGAGGAGTAGAGCCATGATCGGAATGCGAACGATGCTGGACGCGGCCGACAACAGCGGCGCCCGCCGGCTGCAATGCATCCTGCCGCTCGGCGGCGACAAGGGGTTGCGGGCCGGGCTGGGCGACGTGATCACCGCCAGCGTCAAGGAAGCCGCCCCCGACTCGGCCATCAAGAAGGGCAAGGTGGTGCGCTGCGTGATCGTGCGGATGCGCAAGGAGACGCGGCGCCGGGACGGCACTTATATCCGCTTTGACACCAACGCCGCCGTGCTGATCAGCCCCGACGGCGAACCGGTCGGCACCCGCGTGTTCGGGCCGGTGGCGCGCGAGCTGCGCGAGAAGCGGTTCATGAAAATCGTCTCGCTGGCCCCGGAGGTGATCTGATGCCGCGCCCCATTTCCGCTCGCAAACGGAAGGCCGGCGGGCAGCCGCTGCGCATCCTGCTCAAGAAGGATGACACGGTGGCGGTGGTCAGCGGGCGCGACAAGGGCAAGACCGGCCGCGTGCTCAGCGTGGACCGGCGGAAGGGCCGTCTGCTGGTGGAAGGCATCATGATGGTCAAGCGGCACACGCGGCGCAATCCGGCCAAGCAGATCAAGGGGGGGGTGGCCGAGCGCGAGAGCTCCATCGCCGTCTCCAACGTGATGCTGGTCTGCCCGGCCTGCGGCCCCACCCGCATCGGGCACAAGGTCGAAGTCGTCGGCGGCAAGGCGCACCGCACCCGGATCTGCCGGCAGTGCGCGGCGCCGCTGGACAAGAAGGCATAAGCGTTATGGGAGCCAGGCTCAAGGAACACTACAAGAAGACGGTGGCGCCGGCGCTGATGAAGGAGTTCGGCTACACCAACGTGATGGCGGTGCCGAAGCTGGAGAAGATCACCGTTAACATCGGCTTGGGGGAGGCCAGCCAGAACCCGAAGCTGATGGACGGAGCGGTCAACGAGCTGGCGGCCATCACCGGCCAGCGGCCGGTGGTGACCAAGGCGCGCAAGTCGATCGCCGCCTTCAAGCTGCGCACCGGCATGTCGATCGGCTGCATGGTGACGGTGCGGGGCGAACGCATGTACGAGCTGCTCGACCGGCTGATGAACGCCGCCCTGCCCCGCGTGCGCGACTTCCGCGGCGTCTCGACCAAGTCGTTCGACGGGCGCGGCAACTACACGCTGGGCCTGAAGGACCAGTTGGTGTTCCCCGAGATCGACTACAACAAGGTGGACAAGGTCAAGGGGATGAACATCACCATCACCACCACCGCCGGCAGCGACGCCGAAGGGATCGCGCTGCTGCGGCACCTGGGGATGCCGTTCCGGCAGTAGGAGTCAGGAGTCAGGAGTCAGAATGGCGACGACAGCAAAGATCGCGAAGGATGAGAAGCTGGCCAAAGCCAAGGCGGCCAAGACGCCGAAGCTGCGCTGCCGCCACCGCAACCGCTGCTGGCGCTGCGGGCGGCCGCGCGGCTACCTGCGCAAGTTCCAGCTCTGCCGGATCTGCTTCCGCGCGCTGGCGCTGGCCGGGGAGGTCCCCGGCGTGATCAAGGCAAGCTGGTAGGGGAAGAAAAGCAAGATGACCAACGATCCCATTGCCGACATGCTCACCCGGATTCGCAACGCGCTCCAGGCGCGGCATCCCAAGGTGGACGTGCCCGCCTCGCGGCTGAAGACCGAGCTGGCCCGCATCCTCAAGGAAGAGGGCTACATCCTGAACTACAAGCTGGCCGAGGAAGGCGTGAAGAGGACGATCAAGATCTACCTGAAGTACCAGGCTAACAACCAACCGGTGATCTCGAAGCTGGCGCGGGTGTCGCGCTCCGGCTCGCGCGTGTACGTGGGCCACGACGGCATCCGCCCGGTCCTAGGCGGGCTGGGGATCAACATCATGAGCACGCCGCGCGGGCTGATGACCGGACGCGAGGCGCGCAAGCAGGGCGTGGGCGGAGAAGTCCTCTGCCAGGTGGAGTAGGGTCGAACCATGTCTAGAGTCGGGAACAAGCCGATTGCCTTGCCGAAAGGCGTGAAGGTGAAGATCGGCGCGGAGCTGGAAGTGGAAGGGCCGAAGGGGAAGCTGAAGGTGCCCATCCCGGCCGGCGTGCGCGTCGAACAGAGCGACAGCCAGTTGCTGGTGAAGCGGGACGCCGACCGCTACACGGCGCTGCACGGGCTGACGCGGGCGCTGGCCGCCAACGCCGTCCAGGGGGTCTCGGCCGGGTTCGTGAAGGAGCTGGACATCGTCGGCATCGGCTTTCGCGCCGACATAAAGAGCCGGGTGGTGACCTTCACGCTCGGCTATTCGCATGCCATCGAGTTCCTGCTGCCGGCCGGGATCGAGGTGAAGGTGGACAAGCAGACGCACCTGGTGGTCAGCGGCGCCGACCGGCAACTGGTGGGGCAGGTGGCCGCCAACATGCGGGCGCTGCGGCCGCCCGATCCGTACAAGAACAAGGGCGTCCGCTACAGCGGCGAGCTGCTGCGCAAGAAGGTCGGCAAGACCGGGGCGGGGGCCACCAAATGATCCGGAAGACTCCCAGGAACGAGTTGCGGCTGCGGGTGCACCGGCGCATCCGGAGGCGCGTGCGCGGCACGCTGGAGCGGCCGCGGCTGGCGGTCTTCCGCAGCCTGAAGCACATTTACGCCCAACTGATCGACGACGCCCAGGGCCGCACGCTGGCGGCCGCCGCCTCCGACGAGAAGACGCGCAAGATCGGCGGCGGCGGCAACGTGGCCGGCGCCAAAGAGGTGGGGCGGCTGGTGGCCGAGCGGGCGCTGGAGAAAGGCGTCCGCCGGGTGGTCTTCGACCGCGGCGGCTACCTCTATCACGGGCGCGTCAAGGCGTTGGCCGAGGCGGCCCGCGAGGCAGGGCTGGAGTTCTAGGCAAGTGGTGACTATGGCAACAGCAAAACTGATCGAGGCGCAGGGTCTGAACCTGAAGGAACAGGTGGTGGCGATCAACCGCGTGACCAAGGTGGTCAAGGGCGGCAAGAACCTCAGCTTTTCCGCGCTGGTGGTGGTGGGCGATCCCGAAGCCAAGGTGGTCGGCTTCGCGACCGGCAAGGCGCGGGAGGTGCCGGCGGCGATCAAGAAAGCGATCGAGGCGGCCAAGAAGAACCTGCACAAGATCAACGTCAAGGCGACCACCATCCCGCACACGGTGCTGGGCCGCTTCGGCACCGGCCAGGTGCTGCTCAAGCCGGCGCCGGAAGGGACCGGGGTGATCGCCGGCGGCCCGGTGCGGGCGGTCATCGAAGCGGCCGGCATCGCCAACGTGGCCACCAAGTCGATCGGCTCGCACAACCCGCACAACGTGGTGCGGGCGACGGTGGACGCGCTGATGCAGCTCCGCGACCGCGCCGCGGTGGCCGAGATGCGCGGCTTGCCGGTGGAGAAGCTGTAGACCACGAGGGTGACAGCGATGGCGGAAGGCAAGATCAGAATCAAGCTGGTGCGGAGCACGATCGGCGCTCCGGAGAAGCACAAGAAGATCGTCCGCGGCCTGGGTTTGCGGAAGATGAACCAGGTGGTGGAACGGCCTGACACGGCCGGCTTTCGCGGCATGGTGAAGAAGGTGCCGCACCTGCTGGCGATCGTCGGGTAGGGGAGAAGCACATGAACCTCAGTCAACTGAAGCCGCCGGCGGGACAGAAGCACACCCGGCGGCGCATCGGGCGCGGCATGGGCTCGGGGCGCGGCAAGACGGCCGGCCGGGGCCAGAAGGGCCAGAAATCAGTCTCCGGCTACCATCTGATGCGCGGCTTCGAGGGCGGGCAGATGCCCTTCCACCGCCGCCTCCCCAAACGCGGCTTCACCAACATCTTCAAGAAGCATTACGCGATCCTGAACGTCGGCCGGCTGGAGCAACTCGAGGGCGACCGCTTCAGCCCCGCGCGGCTGCTGGAGCTGGGCGTGATCCGCAAGCTCGCGGACGGGCTGAAGATTCTGGGCACGGGTGCGCTGACCCGGCCCCTGACGGTGCGGGCGCACCTGTTCTCAAAGGCAGCGTTGGAGAAGATCCAGGCCGCCGGCGGGACCGCCGAGCTGATCGGCGCCCGCGGCCGATAGCCTGGAAGCGGGTGAACGATGCACAAGTTTCTGGAAGCCGTGGCGAACATGTTCCGGGTGCCGGAGCTCCGGCGACGGATCCTGTTCACGCTGGGCCTGCTGGCCGTCTACCGCTTCGGCGGCCACATACCCACGCCGGGCATCAACACCCTGCGGCTGGAGCAGTTCTTCGAGCAGAACCAGGGCACGGTCTTCGGCTTCATCGACCTGTTCAGCGGCGGCATGTTTCGCCGGCTGACCATCTTCGCGCTGGGCATCATGCCCTACATCACCGCCTCGATCATCCTCCAGTTGATGACGGTGGTCGTCCCCACGCTGGAGAAACTACAGAAGGAAGGCGAGCTGGGCCGGCGCAAGATCACCCAGTGGACGCGCTACCTGACCATCGGGCTGTCGATGATGCAGTCGTTCGGCATCGCCACCGCCCTGATGGGCAGCGAGGGCGGCTTCGTGCTCAACCCCGGCCCCGGCTTCATCCTGATGACGATGCTGACGCTGACCACCGGCACCACCTTCATCATGTGGTTGGGCGAGCAGATCTCCGAGCGTGGCATCGGCAACGGGATGTCGCTCATCATCTTCGCCGGCATCGTCGTCGGCTTGCCGCACGCGATCGCCGAGATCTACACCAATGTGTTTGTCACACGGCAGTGGAGCGCCTTGCATCTCATCGTCATCCTGCTGGTGATGGTGGCGGTGGTGGCCTTCATCGTGCTGGTGGAGCGGGGCGAGCGGCGCATTCCGGTGCAGTACGCCAAGCGGGTGGTGGGCCGGCGCATGATGGGCGGCCAACAGACCCACCTGCCGCTGAAGGTCAACGCCGGCGGCGTCATCCCGGTGATCTTCGCCTCCTCGGTGCTGACTTTCCCGCAGACGCTGGCGCTGGTGCCCTGGGTGAAGAACAACCCCTGGCTGAGCGCGATGCTGAGCGCCATCCGCCAGGCCGAGCCGCTCTACATCGTTTTGTACGTGGCCGGGATCATGTTCTTCTGCTTCTTCTACGTCTCGATCATCTTCAACCCCAACGAGGCGGCCGACAACATGCGCAAGTACGGCGGCTTCGTCCCCGGCATCCGGCCGGGGCGTAACACCGCCGAGTACATGAACAAGGTCCTGACCAAGATCACGGTGGTCGGTGGGCTGTACCTGGCGGTGCTCTCGCTGATCCCGGAGATCATGATCTCGGGGGTCAAGCTCCACCACCTGCCGCTGCTGGGCAACTGGATCGACACCTACTTCCCGCGCTTCCTGCTGGACGGGCTGGGGGTGACCTTCTACTTCGGCGGCACCTCGCTGCTGATCGTGGTCGGGGTGGCGATGGATACGGTGAATCAGGTGGAAGCCCAGCTCATTATGCGCCATTACGAGGGCTTCACCCCGCGGGCCGGCCGGATTCGCGGCCGCCGCAGCGTGTTCTAAAGACGATGACCAGCGCCGCCGTCATACTGTTCGGACCGCCCGGGTCGGGCAAGGGCACCCAGGCCAAGCTGCTGGCCGGCAGCCTGGGGATTCCCCACATCTCCACCGGCGACATACTGCGGGAGCACGTGGCCGCCGGCGACGAGCTGGGGCGCCAGGTCCAGGCCATCATGCGGGCGGGCAAGCTGGCGCCGGATGAGCTGGTAAACCAGATCGTCGAGGCGCGGATCTCGCGGCCGGATTGCGCCGCCGGGTTCATCCTCGACGGCTACCCGCGGACCCTGCCACAGGCGCTGTTGCTGGAAGGGCTGCTGGAGCGGCGCGGGCTGCCGGAAGTGGTGGTCAACCTGGCAGTGGATTACAATATAATTGTTGCCCGGATCAGTTCGCGCCGCCAGTGCCCGCAGTGCGGTTCCGTCTACAACCTGATTTCGAATCCGCCCCAGAGTGCGGACGTGTGCGATCGGGACGGGGTTCGATTGCAGGCCCGCGAGGATGACAGCGAGGCGGTGATGCGGAAGCGGTTTGAGGCTTACGAGCGGGAGACGCTGCCGCTGGTGGAGCATTTCCGGACGTCCGCCCGGCGGTTCCACGAGGTGAACGGGAGCCAGAGGGCGCCGGAGGAACTGGTGCGCCGGATCTGCGGGCTGATCCAACAGGAATGATCGTTCGCAAGACGGCCGCCGAACTGGAGAAGATGCAGCGCAGCGGGCTGCTGGTATGGAGGATTTTGCGGGAACTGGAAGCGATGATCCAGCCGGGCGTCACCACGCTGGACCTGGAGCAGGCGGCCGAGAAGATGATGCGCGACGCGGGCGCGCGGCCGGCTTTCAAGGGCTATTTCGTGGCCGCGGCCGGCAAGCGCTATCCGTTCGTGCTGTGTACGTCGGTGAACGAGGAAATCGTGCATGGCATGCCGTCGGCGAAGAGGGTCTTACGGAAGGGCGATATTGTTTCGATCGACACCGGGGTCGAGTTGGGCGGCTATTACGGCGACTCGGCCATCACCATCCCGGTGGGCGAAGTGAGCGAGGAGACGCGGCGCCTGTTGAGGGTGACCCGGGAGGCGCTCGAGCTGGCCATCGACAAGGTGCGGCAGGGCAACCGGCTCTTTGATGTCTGCGGGACGGTGGAGCGACACGTGACCGGCAACGGTTTCGCGGTGGTGCGGGAGTACGTGGGGCACGGCATCGGCACCCAGCTCCACGAGGAGCCGCAGGTGCCCAACTACATAGACCGCAAGAACGAGAACCCGCGGTTGAAGGACGGCATGGTGCTGGCCATCGAGCCGATGGTCAACGCCGGCGCGGCCGAGGCGCGGTTGCTGGGGGATCGCTGGACGGCGGTCACCAAGGACGGCTCCTATTCGGCCCATTTCGAGCACTGCGTGGCGGTGACGGCTAACGGCCCCTGGGTGCTGACGAGGCCTGAGGGTTGAAGGGCGTGGGCGGGCAGCCGCAGCAGGAAGGTGGAGTGGTGGCAACGGTGTTGGAGTTGCTGCCGAATGCGACCTGCCGGGTGGAGCTGGAGTCGCGCCGGCAGGTGCTGGCGCACGCGGCCGGCGCCGCCAAGGTGAATTTCGTCCGCCTGCGGCCCGGCGACCGGGTGCGGGTGGAGGTTTCCCGGCACGACCGGACGCGGGGAAGGATTACGGAGTTGTTACAGCAGCGGGAACGAGCATGAAAGTACGGGCATCGGTGAAGAAGATTTGCGACAAGTGCAAGGTGATCCACCGCCGCGGGGTGGTGCGGATCATCTGCACTAACCCCAAGCATAAGCAGCGGCAAGGATAGCGGGAGGGACGAATATGGCGCGCATTGCCGGAGTGGATCTGCCGGCCAAGAAGCGGGTCGAGATCGGGTTGACCTACATCTACGGGATTGGGCGGGGCCGGTCGAACTCGATTCTGTACCGGGCCGGGGTGGATGCGGACAAGAAGGTGGCCGACCTGAACGAGGACGAGGTCAGCCGTATCCGCCAGATCATCGAGGAAGAGGGCGCGGTGGAAGGAGACCTCCGCAAGGAGGTCTCGATGAACATCAAGCGCCTGATCGAGATGGGATCGTACCGCGGGCTGCGGCACCGGCGGGGTCTGCCGGTGCGCGGCCAGCGTACCCACACCAACGCGCGAACCCGCAAGGGCCCGCGCCGCGGCACCATCGCCAACAAGAAGAAATCTGCGTCGAAGACCTAGGACAGGCGTTTTCGCCTGTAATGTGAGAGGTTATGGCCAAAGCACCAGCGAAAGCAGCGAAGAAGAAGACCTTCAAGAAGAAAGAGAAGAGGAACGTGCCGGTGGGGATTGCCTACGTTCGGGCGAGCTTCAACAACACGATCGTGACCATCACCGATCCGACCGGCAACGTGGTCGCCTGGTCCAGCGCAGGCTCGCTGGGCTTCCGCGGCTCGCGCAAGGGGACGCCGTTTGCCGCCCAGCAGGCGGCGCTGACGGCGGCCAGCAAGGCCAAGGAGTCCGGGATGCGGCAGGTGGAAGTGCGGGTCAGCGGCCCGGGCGGCGGGCGCGAGTCGGCGGTGAGGACGCTCGGCACGGCCGGCCTGGAAGTGCGGCATATCGTGGACGCGACCCCCATTCCTCACAACGGGTGCCGCCCGCCGAAGAAGCGGAGAGTTTGATCGTGGATCGTGGAGGTGGCGCCGGTATTCGATCCACGTTCCACGATCCACGTTCCAACCAAGCAGGAAGAAGGTCCTGAGACCGTAAACTGCACCGTGAAGGAACGGTAAGAGGAGGGAGATTGTCTCGTTATATCGGTCCCGTTTGCCGGCTGTGCCGGCGCGAAGGTATGAAGTTGTTTTTGAAAGGGGAACGCTGCCACAGCGAGAAGTGCGCCATCGAGAAGCGCAACTTCGTCCCCGGCCAGCATGGCCGCGACCGGAAAGTCAAGAAGGTGGTAGGCTACGGCCTCCAGTTGCGGGAGAAGCAGAAGGTCAAGCGCATTTACGGCCTCGGCGAGACGCAGTTCCGGAATCTGTTCCAGAAAGCGGCGCGGGCCAAAGGCATCACCGGCGACAACCTGCTCGGCATGCTGGAGCGGCGGCTGGACAACGTTGTGCACCGCATGGGCCTGGGCGCCAGTCATGCCCAGTGCCGCCAACTGGTGCGGCACGGACACTTCCTGGTCAACGGCCGGAAGGTGAACATCCCCTCGTACCTGACCAAAGTGCACGACGTGGTCGAGGTGCGCGAGCGGAGCCGCAACAACCCGACCATCCTGGCCGCCCGCGACGCCACCGCGCACGCCCCGGCGCCCAACTGGCTGGAGGTGGACCGCGAGGCGATGAAAGGCCGCCTCATCGGGCTGCCCAAGCGCGAGGAGCTGGTGCAGATCCAGTTGAACGAGCGGCTGATCGTCGAGCTGTATTCCAAGTAGGAGAGGCATAACGCCCGCGCCGGAGAGCGCGGCAAAGGAGCCAATGATGTTTCGAGGCTTTCAGAAACCGAAAAGACTGGTGGCCAACACGGAGTCGGCGACGGACCGCTATGGCATGTTCACCGCCCAGCCGTTCGAGCGCGGCTTCGGCACCACCATCGGCAACGGGCTGCGGCGGATCCTGCTGAGCTCGATCGAAGGGGCGGCCATCACCGCGGTGCGGATCGAGGGCGTGGCCCACGAGTTCAGCCCGATTCCCGGGGTGGTGGAGGATGCCACCGACATCATCCTGAACCTCAAGCAGGTCCCGTTTAAGATGACCGGCGAGGGCGTCCGCACCGCGCGCATCCGCGTGGACGGAGCGGGCGAGGTGCTCAGCGGGCACATCGAGACCGATGCCGACGTCGAGGTGCTGGACCGCAACATGCACGTGGCCACCGTCAGCGACGGCGGCAAGCTACACATCGAGCTGCGGCTGAAGCTGGGTCGCGGCTATGTCAGCGCCGACCGGAATTTCGACGAGGATCTCCCGCTGGGCTACATCCCGATCGACTCGGTACACTCGCCGGTCCGCAAGGTCAACTTCGCGGTCGAGAACGCCCGGCTCGGGCAGATGACCGACTACGACAAGCTGACGGTGGAGGTCTGGACCAACGGGGCCATTTCGCCCCCGGACGCCGTCGGACAGGCGGCCAAGCTGCTTAAGGACCACATGACCATCTTCATCAGCTTCGAGGAGCTGCCCGAGGCGGTCGAGGAGCCCGCCGAACGCGCCCTGGACCAGGTGGACGAGCTTCTCAACCGCTCAGTGGACGAGATGGAGCTGAGCGTTCGCTCTTACAACTGCCTGAAGAACGCCAGTATCCAGACCCTCCGCGACCTGGTCCAGAAGACCGAGGGGGAGATGCTGCGCACCAAGAACTTCGGACGCAAGTCGCTGAACGAGATCAAGGAGATCCTGTCTGGGATGGGCTTGCAGTTCGGGATGAAGGTGGACGCCCAGGGGCGGCTCGTATTCCCGGTTGGTCCAGCCATCGCACCGCTGCCCTCCGACCAGTTCGCCGAGGCCGGCGAGGAAGAAGAAGAGTTGCCTGAAGAGGGCGAACCGGCCCAGGGCGAAGCCGAGGCCCTGCCCCCGGCCGAGGAAGAGCACGGCGACGGCCTCAGCGGGTAGGAGGATGGCGTGAGACACAAGCGAGCGGGATACAAGCTGGGACGGCCGCTGGACGCGCGCTACATGCTGCTGCGCAACCTGGTCACCAGCGTGATCGAGCAGGAGCGCGTCATCACCACCCTGCCCAAGGCCAAGGCGGTCAGGCCCTTGGTGGACAAGATGATAACGCTGGCCAAGAGGGACACGCTGCACACCCGCCGCCAGGCGGCGGCCTTCTTGAAAACACCCGGCTCCGTCAAGAAGCTCTTCGACACGTTGGGCACCCGGTTCGGCCAGCGCCAGGGCGGCTATAGCCGCATCGTGCGGCTGGGCCCCCGGCAGGGCGACGGCGCCGAGCAGGCCATGATCGAGCTGGTCGGCTCCGAGCTGGTCAAGCGCGCCGCCGAGCGGGCCAAGCGCAAAGAGGAGCGGCTCAAGAGGGTGCGCGAGGGCAAGGAGCTCGAGGAGGGCGAGGAGAGCGTGGAGTAAGCGCCCCCGGACACCGCAACATTACGGGCGCAGGCTCGCGCGCGAGCCTGCGCTTTTTTTGTGCCTGGATCGAGGGCGGGCTTGGGGTATTGGCTGTTGCGACCCGCGGTCCAGGCCCCGCCGGCCGACGTGTGGCTGGCGAGACGGCGGTGAGGGTCGCTACCCCGCTTGATGTCGTGGGCGGCGAAGTCCCACTCCACCACTCCACCCGCCGGCGCCACCGGCCGGGTGTCATAATGGGCTCGTGGCCGCCCGGAGAACGAATCCCCCGAATCGGGGAGGCGCATCGCAGCGGGCGCCGGGGGAAGATCCGCCCGACATCGACGTGACTCGACGGGACGCGAGACCGGAGAGACCCTCCACATCCGTCGGACCAGCCGCTCGTTCGGGACAGGGACCTAAGCGCCAACCCCTGGAACGCTCACCCGCGGCCGTGAACACCGGCGGCCGCCAGGTGCGCTTGCAGTAACGCCTAGAAGATAAACCGCACCGTGAAAGACGTTTCACGGTTGCCATCGTATTGCTTGGTGGATGTGATCCTGCCGTAGGTGGGGGTTCCGATGGTAGCCCCCGGGTCGTTGTAGTTGGGATGGTTGAGCGCGTCGGTGGCAACCGCCTCCAGCTTCATCCGCGCGCGTTCGTGCAGCACGATCTCCTTGAACAGTCCGGCGTGAAACACATTAATGCCGGGGCCATTCAGGATATCGAGGCCGGCCGTGCCGAACCGTCCGATTCCCGCCGGGGGCGCTACGAACGCGGTGGTGTCGAACCACCGGTTGATCGTCCGCTGGCCAGCCGGGAGGTTGCCGTCCGCGATGCGGTCCGGCCGGCCTGACAAGCGATTGGTGTTGGAGGCGTCCACGCCGCTGTAGGACGGCGTGAACCACGTCCCGCTCTGGAGAATGTAGGTGCCGGCAACATTCCAGCCCCCGATAGCATAGTT
>JBBTDS010000687.1:0-3488 GCA_038060875.1 Acidobacteriota bacterium
CTGTTTGGGCTCGATTTTGGCCCAAAACCGCTCGGAACTGCGAAAGTCAGGTTAAGATGATCACTTAAGGAGGGTTCCGCCATGAGGAGATAGCCCTGGCGGTTCATGCTGTTTTTCAGCGCCGGCATCTGGACGCAAAATGCAGTCCTGAAGGGCCAAACCGACACCGCCAGCATCAGCGGGTTTGTGAATGACCCCTCGGGCTCCGTGGTTAGCGGCGCGACCGTCACCGCCCTCAACGTGGATACCAACGCCCGCTACCGGGCGGTGACCAACGAGTCCGGATTCTACACGCTCACCCCGCTGCGAATCGGCCGCTACACCCTGACCGCGGAGCATACGGGATTCAAGAGGGAAGTCATCGCCGGCATCGTGCTGGAAGTGCAGCAACGGGCCAAGGTTGACTTTGCGTTGCAGCTCGGGCAGATCACCGAACAGATCACCGTCGAGAGCCAGTCGCTGCTGCTCGGCAGCGAGGAAACCTCGCTGGGCCAGGTGGTCACCAACCGCTCGATTGTGGAGTTGCCGCTCAACGGGCGGAACTACCTGCAACTGAGCGTGCTGGCCACCGGGGTGGTGCCGGCCGTCAAGGGCAAGCTCGAGGACCAGGGCTCGGCGTTTGTGGCCAACGGGCTGCGCTACACGATGAACAACTACTTGCTGGACGGCGTGGACAACAACTCGCAGATCATGAACCTGCAATCGGGGGGCGCCGAGATCACGAGGCCATCCATCGACGCCATTCAGGAATTCAAGATGCAGACCTCTAATTTCTCGGCCGAGTTCGGACGCAGCGCCGGCGCGGTGGTGAACGTCACCACCCGCTCGGGGACCAACACCATCCACGGAACAGCTTTTGAATTCCATCGCAACGCGGCGCTGGACGCCAGGAACTTCTTCGATCCCCCCGATCAGCCGATTCCCCCGTTCATTCAGAACCAGTTCGGGGCCACCTTCGGCGGACCGCTGGTGCGGGACAAGACGTTTTTCTTCGGAAGCTGGGAAGGGATGCGCTACGGCAAGGGGCTGACGAACATCTCGACCGTGCCGACGGCCGCCCATCGGCAGGGCGATTTCGGCGCCCGGCCCATGTTTGACCCGGCCAGCGTGCGCCCGAATCCCGCCGGGGCCGGCTTCGTGCGCGATCTGTTTCCCAACAACCACCTGCCGCGGGACCGCCGGGATCCGGTGGCCGCCCGCGTGATCGCGCTGTACCCTCCGCCGACCAGCAGCGCCGCCGCCAATAACTTTGTCTTCAACCCCAAGCAGCGCGAGACCTTCGACCAATACGACACCCGCTGGGACCACCGCCTTTCGAGCCCGGACACCATCTACGGCCGCTTCAGCTTTCTCGACCGGGACGTTTTCGCCGGGCCGCCGCTCCCGCTGCCCGCCGTCGGGAGCAGCACTGACCGAGTCAGCGACCAACTCTTTACCAACCGCAACCTGGCGGTCGTGCACACGCACGTCTTCAGCCCCACCGCGATCCACGAGTTCCGTTTCGGCTTCATCCGCGTGCGGGCGGATCTGCGGCCTTTCGTCCGGGAGCGCCTCAGCCAGGAGTTCGGCATTCGCGGCGTTTCCACCAACCCGAAGGTGACCGGGCTGGCTTCCTTCCAGCCGAACGGGTTCGCCAACCTCGGAGACGCCGACTTCCTGCCGAATTCCCAGGGGTCGCAAACGACCCAATTTCTCGAGAGCGTGGCCTTGATCCGCGGCAACCACTCGCTGAAAATCGGCGCCGACATCCGGCTGGCCGACAGCTTCTTCGAGGCCCACCAGCGGGGCAGGGGACAGTTTGTCTTCAACGGCGTGTACACCCAGAACCCGCAATCGCGCGGCAACACCGGCAACACGATGGGAGATTTCCTGCTGGGCCTGGCCTCCAACGGCATCATCAGCTCGGCGATCATTGGCACGCTCCGGCATCGGGCCTATCAGTTCTATTTACAGGACGACTGGAAAGTGACGCCGAAGCTGACGGTGAACGCGGGGATCCGCTGGGAACTGATCACCCCGTTCTTCGAGAAGGACAACCGGCAGGGCAACTTCATCCTCGAGCCCGAGAATCCGGGCTATCTGACGGTGGCGCTGGCGGGCAGCGCCGGGCGCTCCCGCGCGCTGGTCAGCTTCGACAAGAACAACATCGCGCCGCGGCTCGGGCTGGCCTACCAGCTCACCAAGAAGACCGTGATTCGCGCCGCCGGGGGCGTCTTCTACACCTCCAATGAGCTGTGGGGCGTGGTGAACCGCATGGTGGCCAACGCGCCGTTCTTCCTGAACGCCAGTTTCCCCACCGATCAGATCGCCCCCAACCTGGTCGTGCAGCGGGGCTTCCCCGAGGACTCGCTCAGCAGCCGCGGCCAGGCGCCGCGCGCGGTGAGCTTCAACGCGAATTTCCCCTGCGGCTACACCCAGCAGTGGAACTTCAACATCCAGCGGCAACTACCGAGCGACGTCCTGCTGGAGGCGGCTTATGTGGGTTCCAACTCGGTGAAGCTTTCGGTGCCCCGGGACGTCAGCCAGCCGCGGCCCGGGCTGGGGCCGCTGCCGCCGCGGCGGGCGTTCCCGCAACTGGGCGAAGTCCAGCGGTGGGAGCCGATGGGGAACGTGAATTATCAGTCGTTGCAGGTCAAAGCCGAGAAACGCTACTCGAGCGGCCTGGCCTTTCTGGTCTCGTACACGCTGGGCAAGGCCCTGGAATCGCTGCCGCAGCAAACCTCGGGCGTGCGGTTCCGCGGCCCTCAGAACAACCTGGATCTTTCCGGCGAACGCGCCCGGATCGGCAACGACGCCCGGCAGCGCCTGGCCGTCTCTTACACCTACGACCTGCCCATGGGGCGGCACAGACGCCTGGGGAACTCCCGCCTCGGCGATGCCCTGCTCGGCGGCTGGGAGCTATCCGGCGTGACCGCTCTTCAAAGCGGCCTGCCCTTCACCGTGTCGGTGGGCTTCGATCCTTCCAACACCGGGCTGCAAGGGTATTACGCCCGGCCGAACCGGATCGGGAGCGGGGACCTGCCGGCTTCCCAGCGCAGCCCGCAGCGCTGGTTCAACGTGAACGACTTCGTGATCCAGCCCTCGGGAACCTTCGGCAACGCCGGCCGGCATATCATCAACGGTCCCGGCTTCCTCAACTTCGACCTGGGATTGAACAAGGCGATCCACCTGACGGAGAAGGTCCGGCTCCAGTTTCGCTCGGAGTTCTTCAACCTGTTCAACACCCCGCAGTTCGACCAGCCCGGCGGCGGCACGTTCGACCTCGCGGGCCGGCCCCTGCTCAGCAGCGCCAACCCCGCCGAAATTGCGCGAACCGTCCACGACGCCCGGCAGATTCAGTTCGGCCTGAAGCTGGTGTGGTAGCGCCCCGGCGCAACTGACGCCCACATGCGAAGCGGAGACGACAAGTCGGGAGAAGGTGTGAACGAATTAGGTTTTCCTCTTGACTAGCTATATGGCTAGTAGCATACTGGTGCTTACGTCGCTCC
>JBBTDS010000688.1:0-16553 GCA_038060875.1 Acidobacteriota bacterium
CTCCTTGTGTCGATGGATTTTGGACTTCACCGACACGGTACTACACCGGAGAACGTCATTGCCTTATCTGCGACAGTTTGCGGCCATGCCGCGCTGTGAAGCAGACTGAGCCGATGGCCACGCCACTTGCACGCCTTGCTGGCTGCCGCGGGCGGCGGTTTAGATTTCGATGTTCAGCTTGAGCCGGGAAGCGATCGATTGGATGCGCTCGACCGACTTGCGGTAGTCGCGGACGAGGGACGGGGCCGGCCCGAGATCGAGCCCAAGGTAGCCGTCGTACCCCATGTTCTTGAGAGCGCGGAAGAACTCCATCCAGTCAATGATGCCGTCACCGATGGGAAGGTGGTCGGTGTTGACCGGTCTATTGTCGGCGATGTGAATATTGGCGAAGCGGCAACGCAACTTCATCAGGGCCAGGACCACGTTTTCTCTCTGCGCGCAGAAGTGAGCGGTATCGAAGTTCGCCTTGAAATGAGGACGGTCCACGTGCTCGAGGAGCCGTAACATGGAGTCAACCGAGCAGATCACTTCGCCGACGCGCGGTTCCATGATCACCGTCTTTCCGTATTGAGCCGCCACGTCGGCGCAAGCCTGGCAGGACTTTACCAGCGCGGCCCAGACTCGATTCCAGTCGAATCCTCTGGGGACACGGATCCGAGAGCCGTCCGCGAAGCGGTAGCCCCCCTTGGCGCCGAGCTGGTACGGCTTGTTCTTCAGGTACCGCACTGGCGGGGCGTAGCTGGCGAGGTGCAGAGTCTCCGCCTCCAGCAGGCTGGCCAGTTCGGCGCCCATCTTGAAACCGTCCAGTGCCTTGGCCTGCCGGGCGGCGTCCAGGCTGACCAAGTCCGGGTCGACTACGCAGAAGTTGTGAACGTGGACACCGCAATCGTCGACGGTCTGCCGGAGTTGTTTTCGGTTCTTGTACAACGCGCGCAGAAAGGGAGCGCCCAGCCCCTCCATCTCCAGGAAACGGAAACCCAACTTTCGCATCTCGGGGATGGACTTGAGAGCGTCCGCGACGGAGTGCGGATAGCCGTAACGGAAGATCGTGTAGAGGTACGTGATGGCGATTCTCAAGTTTCCAAACCTTTCTCAAGGCTTGACAATCGTTTAACGGGCATCTATAATAACAAAACGATAAGCGATGATACAAGGCCTTGAAACGTCACCCGAGGCGCCGGCTTCGATCCTGAGAGTCATCGAACGCCGTTCCTTGCGTGAGATCGCCGTGGAGCAGATTCGAGTGGCGGTTGAGCACGGGGAACTCAAAGCAGGCGAGAGATTGACCGAACTAGGTTTCGCCCGAAGATTGGGCGTCGCGCAAGCGACGATTCGGGAAGCCCTGATGGAACTGGAGCACCAGGGATTCGTCGAGCGAAATGGACCGCGCGAAACGCGTATCACGGTTCTCACGCGCAGACAGATTAACGATATCTACGTGGTTCGGACACGGCTGGAGATGCTGGCCGTGGAACTGCTTGTTGCGCGGGAACGCGCAGACCTGACCGGGGCGGAAACACAGTACGAAAAGATGCTCGGAGCCTCCAGGGTTGAACAGCACGCGGAATTCTACCGAGCCGATCTGGATTTTCACCGGGCGCTGTGGCGCGCCACCGGCAATGCCAGTCTCGCGGAGGCTTTGGAGCGCCTGGCGCCGAAGCTCTTCGCATTTGTGATCATCCGCCACGCCCGTGCGACACGAGAGAAGCTGGTCGCGACGGCGGAAACACACGGCACACTACTGGCATTGATCCGTTCACGGGAGCTCACGGCGGCCACTGAGCTGATGGAGGCGTCGATGGAGCGGGCCTGGATCGACGACGCCGAACTTCCCGAATAGGAGCAAGCTGGGAGACCTGAGGATGCGAAGACGGCAGTTCCTGGCGGGGGCGTCCGGGGCCGGAGTGGTCCTGGGGCAAGGTCGTGGTCCGACGGACAAGACCGTCACCGTGCAGGTTGCAGGCACGCGGCATCCGCGGGTGCTGGCGGGGGCATCCGCCCTGACGCAGCAACTGCGGAAACTTGGCATCGACGCCAACTTCGAGGGCGAGGGCGCCATTCGCGTTGTCGCCGCGGTGGCAAACGGCAAGTCGCGCAGTGCGCTCGCCAACGCCGGTTGGGCCGGCCGGGTTCCGCCAGGAGCCGAGGAGTATGAGATCACGGCGCGGCCGGAAGGTGTTGTGGCAGTGTCTGGCGGAGAGCGCGGGCTGGTGTATGCCCTGGCTGAACTGCGGCAGGCAGCGGCCGAGCGCGGGTCTCTGCCCGAGTCGCTCGCAGTGCGGCGCAAGCCGGTCTTTCCGGTGCGCCGCTGGTCGACCGCGGTGAGCCACGTGTTCGGCTCGCCCTGGGACGAGCGGATCCATCTCGCCCAGCGGTTCCAGTTCATCCGGTCGGAGATCCTGCCCCGGGCGGCCGATTACGGCATGAACTCCATCGAGCTCAACGGGCGTCCCGGGGACGGGTGGGACATCGCCTGGATCATCGGCTTCGAGAAGTACCCGGAATTGGCGCGGCTGTACCGGGAAGGCGAGCGGCGGCAGCGGCTGGCGCTGGTCGAAGACCTCGCCCGGGCGGCCCACGACAACCTGCTCGATTTCCTCGTCTGGAACCACGAGCTGTATCTGCCGCCAGGCTTCATCGATTTGTACCCTCAGGCGAAGGGCACCGGCTACCCGGTGTGTCTGTCGAACGCGTTCCTCAAGCAGTTCATCCGCGACAAGTACGTCGAGTTTTTCGAGGGCGCGCCTTCGGTGGACGGCGTCGTGATGTCGGTCAACGAGTCGGGGCAGTTCAGTCTGCTCACCGACGCCGGATGCAAGTGCCAGCGCTGCTCGCGGCTGACGCAGCACCAGAGGCTGATGGCGGTGCTGGACGAAGTGGTCGCGGTGTGCGGACGGCTGAGCAAGCAGGTGGTGCTGCGCACGTTCCAGGGCTCCTTCACGCACGCGCTGGACAGTCATCCGGAGCTGGAGACGATCCGCCAGGCCTATGACGGGTTGCCACCGCAGGTTCAGGTGATGTCGAAATACTGCCCACTCGACTTTTACGGCGGCGTCATCGCCGACGAGCCGCTCATCGGCGCTTTTCCGAATCGGCACCTGGTGGAGTTCAGCCTGGACGTGGAGTGGCAGGGCCGCACGTTCGTGCCGGTGCTGACGCCGGAGAATTTCCAGCGCCGCGTCCGGTTTGCGATCGGGAAGCAGTGCGCCGGCGTGGTCGGCCGCGTCGATTTCCCGTTTCCTTCGATGGAACCGGAGCCCATCTTCGGGCACCCGAACGAGTACAACGCGGTCTACTTCAGCGAGCTGTGCTGGGACCCGGACACGGACATCGACCGATCGCTGTCGCGCTGGACCAAGTCACGATACGGCGCCGAGGCGGCGCCGGCGCTGGCGCGCGCGCTGCGCCTGAGCGAGGCGATCACCCAGAAGACGTTCTTTGCGCAGGGCCAAACGCTGCTCAACTACCACAACATGATCGGCTCGGTCTCGAATGCGGATAACAACCTGTGGGGCCACGCCCTGAGCAAGTGGGATGCGTCGAAGCGCGAGCTGTCGCAGTCGTTCTTCGATCCGCCCGACGACCTGATCGCGCGCTGCCGCCGGGAGAAGCAGGATGCAGTGGCCCTGGCGAACGAGGGTTTGCGGCTGATCCAGGAGGCGCGGCCGCGTCTGGCGCTGCGCGATTTCCAGAGGCTGCGCTACGACTTCGAGAAGCTGCGCGACACGGCGGAACTGTGGCAGGACTTGACGGAGCTGTACCTGCTGCACCGGCAGATCGCGTATTCTCCGCCGAAGCCAGGGCGAATCGAGAAAGCGCTGGGCGGCGACGCGCGGCTGCCGCGTCTGGTGGGGGCAGCCTCGAGCGCGCTCCGCCACGCCGTAGCGATGGAGCTGCGCCACGGGAGGAACAGTTGGCCGGTGGTCTCGCCCGACCGTGGCGTTTCAGCGCATCAGTTCGTGCACGAAGTTCTGCGTCACTACATCGGCGGGGTGACCGGCGAGCCGGTGGGCAGCCAGGTGCGCGCGCGGTACGTAGACAACGTCACCACCGCACCGGTGGTCGCGCCGGACTCGACCGAGGGCCTGTGGCGGCAACTGGTCGAGTGCGGCCGGCCCGGGTTCGCTTCCGGCAATGCCGCCGAGGGCGCCCTGGAGTGGCCCGTCGAGTTGCGGCAGGTCCGGCTGGAAGGGACTGTCATGGCGCTGACTGGAAAGCGCGATGCGACGCTGGAACTGCCGCTGGCGTTCCCGGCGCGGTCTTCGATTCTCAAGCCCGGCGGCAGGCAGACCCTGCGTATCCGGAAGACAGCCACGCAACTGGTCGTGGAGCCGGTGCGCTCCACGGCCACTCATTCTGGAGGTGAATCATGGCACATCGTGTGATAGGGGCGCTGGTTCTGGTGTGGACGAGCCTGGCGTTGGCGCAAACTCCTACGGGTGCGCTGGTCGGAGTGGTGACCGACGCGACGGACAGCTTGATCGCCGGGGCCGAGGTGAAGGCTCGCAACGTGGAAACGAACTTCGCGCAGACAGCCACCACCAGCGCCGAGGGCCTGTACCGGTTCCCGGCCCTGGCGCTGGGCAGCTACGAGATCACGGTCGAGGCCAAGGGTTTCAAACGGTTCGCGCAGTCGGACATCCTGATCCGCACGGCGCAGGCGGTGCGCGTGGATGCGCGTCTGGAGGTGGGCGAGGTGAGCGCCTCGGTGGAGGTGACCGGCGCGGCGATCAACGTGGACGTCGAGACCTCGACGCTGCGCGGCGTGGTGGACACGCGGCAGGTGGCCGAGTTGCCGCTCAACGGGCGCGACGTGACGCGCCTGGTGCTGCTGGTGCCCGGCACGGTCGATTTTCCCGTCGCCCGCTTCCAGCAGGCCTTCAGCTTCCCAGGCCGCTCCGGCATCCCGGCCAACGGCGGCCGCTCCAACATGGTCAACTACGCGCTGGACGGGTCCAACGCCAACGACAACTACACCAACGTCAACAACCCGATGCCAAATCCGGACGTGGTGCAGGAGATCACCGTACAGACGGCCAGCTTCAGCGCGCGCTACGGGCAGAGCGGCGGCGCGGTCGTGAACGTGGTGACCAGGTCGGGCGGCAACTCCCTGCACGGGAGCGCGTTCGAGTACCTGCGCAACGATGCGCTGAACGCCAAGAGCCTGTTTACCAACCGCACCGACGGTCTGAAGCGCAACCAGTTCGGGTTCTCGCTGGGTGGTCCGGTCTACGTGCCCGGCGTGTACAATGGCCGCAACCGGACGTTCTTCTTCAACTCCTACCAGGGCACGCGGACACGCACCAGCGCGTCCTCGAGCCAGGTTATCCTGCCCACCGAGCCGCAGCGCAACGGCGACTTCTCCGCGATAACGCGGCCGCTGGTCGATCCGGACACGCAGGCGCCGTTCGCGGGCAACCGGATTCCGGCGAGCCAGATCGGCAGCGTGGCCAAAAGGCTGTACAGCTACCTCCCGGCGCCACCGCCGCTGGCCGGATTCACGCCGGGCACCATGTTCGTGCTGTTTCCGAATGAAGAAGACCTGTTCGAGTACCTGGTGAAGATCGATCACCAGACGGGATCCCGCAACCAGCTTTCGGGACGCTACTTCATCACCAACTACCGGCAGCCGTCTTACTACGACGGGACCAACCTGGTAACGGCCCGGGGCGGGAAAGACTCGCGCTACCAAAGCGCCGCCATCAACGACATGTACACGCTCGGTCCGAACCTGGTCAACCAGTTCATCTTCTCTTACGACCGCACGCAGACGCTGTCGTCGCTGGGCGTGCCGCTGAGCGCGCGCGACGACCTGGGCGTCAACATCTACGCTCCGAAGCCTTCGCAGATCCAGTTCGGGGTGAGCGGCTACTTTGGCATCAACACCGGCGTTGACTTCCGGTCGCCGCGCAACAGCTTCCAGTGGGCGGACAACCTGAACTACACGCGAGGGCGCCACCAGTTCGCCTTCGGCGCCAACGTCAGCCGCCTTCAGATGGCGCTCGACAACCCCTTCATCCTGACTGGCTCCTGGACCTACAACGGGAGCCGCTCGGGGAACCAGCTCGCCGACCTGGCCCTCGGCAGGCCGAGCTCCTTCGTCCAGGGCGGGGGCCAGTACGTGCAGATGCGCGGCACCCTTTACGGCCTCTACGTGCAGGACGATTTCAAGGTGGGCCGGCGCCTTACGCTCAATCTGGGCGTCCGCTACGAGCCGTACGTGCCGTTCCACGACAAGTTCGGGCGAGGCGCGACCTTCGCGCCGGGGAAGCAGTCGCAACGCTTCCCGAACGCGCCGGCGGGCATTCTCTATGAAGGCGACCCGGGGGTCGGATCGGGGCACCAGCAGCGCGACTGGTTGAACTGGGCGCCGCGTGTCGGGTTCGCCTGGGACCCGTTTGGCGAGCGCCGGTTCAGCGTCCGGGGCGGCTACGGCGTGTTCTACGACATCAACCCGACCAAGACGTACATCGGCTTCGGCCAGGTGCCGCCGTTCAGCTCGCAGGTGGACGTGTTCAATCCACCGTCGGACGCCGATCCGCTCCGCCTGGTCGGCAACCCTTTCCCGCTGCCGCCGCCCTCGAAGACCACCCCGATTCCACGCCCGGTATCGTTGAGCGCGCGCGACCCGAACCGCCGCTCCAGCTATATCCAGAACTGGAACCTCACGCTGGAGCGCGAGATCCGCAGCAACCTGGTGGCGCGGGCTTCCTACGTGGGATCGAAAGGCACCAAGCTCGAAACCGCTTACGAAGCCAACCCGGCGGTGTTCATTCCGGGCCAGAGCACCGGCGGCAACATCAACGCACGCCGGCTCTATGCGGCGGCGGGCTTGGGAGCGGTCAACTCCGCTTCCACCGAGGGCCTGTCGACATACCAGGGGATGCAGTTGAGCCTCGATCACAGGCTGCGGGACAGGCTGGCGCTGCAAGTGAGCTATTCGCTGGCCAAGTCCATCGACAACATCGCCATCGAAAACGGCACCTCGCCGTTGTTCGACAACCCTTTCAACAAGAACGCCTATCGTGGCATCTCGGACTTCGACGCCACGCACCGATTCGTGCTTGGCTACGTGTGGACTCTGCCGACAGTGAAGCCGGTCAGCCGGCTGGCGCGTTTTCTGATCGGCTCGTGGTCGACGTCGGGCGTGCTGGCGGCGCAGACCGGGCTGCCGTTCACCGTGCGGCCTGGGCAGGATCGCTCGTTGAGCGGCGTCAATCTCGACCACGCCGACGTGGTCGGGGATCCGAAGCTGTCCAACCCGAGCATGGCGGTCTGGTTCAACCGGGCGGCCTTCGCGGCGCCCCCTCTGGGTTCGTTTGGCAACGCGGGCCGAAACATCCTGCGCGCGCCGGGCTTCTGGAACCTCGACTGGTCGGTGGCCAAGGACTTCCCGTTCGCGGAGGGCCGTCTGCTCCAATTCCGTTCTGAGTTCTTCAACGCCTTCAATCATGTCAATCCGAGCGGCCCAACGGCGACCCTGACCTCGCCGAATTTCGGACGGATTCTCGGGTATCGGGGGCCGCGCACGGTACAACTGAGTCTGCGGCTGAATTTCTAAGCACCTCGCAGCGAGTCAGCGCCGCAACCGCCGCCGCCACTCGGCGCGGCGGACCTGGGCTTCACTCAGGCCGAAGTAGTGGGCCACCTCGTGCCAGACGGTCTCCTCCAGCAGCTTCTCCAGATGACGGAGGTCGCGGGCGAGCCGCTCGTGGGGGCCCTGGAAGATAGTGATGTGGTCCGGCATGGTGAAGCTGTCGCTCACGCTGCGGTGGATCAGCGGCCGGCCCTCATACAAGCCCAGCAGCCCCGGCCGCGGCGGCTCGGGTTCCACCACGAAGGCCACGTTCTTGAGGCGGCGGCGGAAGCGCGCCGGGACCTTCTTCAACGCCCGCTCCACCAGGCGGTCGAACTCGCGCGGCGACATGCGTTCAACCCCGTTTGCGGGGCGCCTCCACGCGCGCGTGATGGTTCAACGGTCCGGCGCCATGCCCCAGGCCGGGGCTGGTGCGGATGGCTTCGGTGACGAACGATTTAGCGAGGTGCACCGCCTCCGGCAGGCGAAGCCCGCGCGCCAGCGCGGCGGCGATGGCCGCCGAATAGGTGCAGCCGCTGCCGTGCGTATGGGGGGTGAAGATGCGCGGCGCGGGAAACTCGTGGAACTTGTTACCGGCCAGCAGCACGTCGGTGGCGCGATCCTCCAGGTGCCCGCCCTTGATCAGCACCGCCCGCGCACCCATCCGGCACAGGCACTCGGCGGCCTGGCGCATCCCGGCCAGGTCGTGGATCACGAGTCCGGTCAGCGCCGAGGCCTCGGGCAGGTTGGGGGTCAACAGAAACGCGCGCGGGAGCAGCTTCGTGAGCAGGGCTGCCTGGGCGTCTTCGGACACGAGCCGGGCGCCGTGCTTGCTGAACATTACAGGGTCCACCACCAGGGGAAAGTCGAACGCGGCGGCCGCGGCGGCGACCGCCTCGACGATCTCGTGGTTGCCAAGCGCTCCGGTCTTGGCGGCGGCGGGAGGGATGTCCTCGACGACGGCGCGGATCTGTTCCCCGACCAGGTCCGCCGGCAGGCACTCGACCCGATCCACGCGCAGCGTGTTCTGCACGGTGATCAGCGTCAGCACTGCCTGGCCGTAGACGCCGAACTGGTGGAAGGTTTTCAGGTCGGCCTGGATGCCCGCGCCACCGCTGGGATCGGAACCGGCGATGGTGAGGGCGACCGGCGTCATCAGAAGCGAAGCCGCTCCGTGCGCGTCGTGCCGATTGAGTTGGTCATTTCCGCCTCGACGGCGGCGATCCGCGAGGCGTCTCCGGTCACGGGGAAGACTGCGCGCATCGCAAAGACGCCGCCGAGCGTCGAGGTCTCGAAGTAGCGGCGGAACTCGGCGGCCAGGTCCACGCGAATCGGGCCCGGCTCCACCGGGCGGTCGCCCGCATCGAGGAAGGTGAAAACCGCCTGCGAAACCGACCGCGAGTTGTCGAATCCCGTCAACCGCACCTCCAACCCGCCGCCGGCGCGGCTCGCTTGGGCCGAGTCGATCACGACCGGCCGCGGGGCCAGCGGCGCTAATACCGGCTCGACATGCTCGCCCAGTGCGACGGTGAAGGCGAGCGTGCCGGCGGTGCTGCCGGTCTGAAACTCCACCTCTTCGCGCTCACCGAAACGGGCGGTATCCGCGCCTTCTTCCACCGTAAAGGTTACCACGCGCCCGGCCGGGGAGAGGAACCGGATGGCGGGGTCGTCCCAGGCGCCGGGCACGCCGGGAGTGAACTGCAAGCGCAACTGGCCGCTGCCGGCTCGCCGCGAGGGCGATGCCAGCCGCACGGTGAGCCGAGCCTGCTGCCCGCTGGCGAGCGTGCCCGGCCCCAGCACGACCTGCGGCCTGGGGAAGGGCGGCTCCACCGCGGCAGCCACCAGCCAGTAGTTACGGTTTTCGACCGTGAGAATGCTTTGGTGCGGGCCGGCGAACTGGGGTGCGAAGGTCAGCTCGAAGATCACGGACTCCTGCGGGGCAAGGGTGAGCGGCAGCTCAAGCCCGGCCGGGCCGCGCCAGGAGGCGCCGTTCATTGTCATGGTCATGTTCGCGAGGCGCATGGTGGTGGGTCCCGGGTTCTCCAGCCGGAACCGCCGCGAGAGCGCCGAGCCGCGCTCCACGGATCCGAAACCCACTGCGGACCCGGCGGGCACGATCCGAAATCCCCTAGCCTCGTCAACATAGAGGACAAGCGCCGGGCGAGCGCGGGTATACAAGAGCACCGTCTCGGTGTTCACCGTGAGCGAGGCGGCGAAGAGGCCGTAGGTGGCGGATTGAAATCGCACCGTGAAACTGGTCCAGTGGCCCGCCGCCACCGTCAGGGGCAGGATGGGGGGACCCGACAGAGTGAAACCCGAGCCGGCCACCGACAGCACGCGCAGCGTCGCCGGTGCGCTGCCGGGATTCCGCAGGCGAAAACGGGCGTCGATGACGTCGCCGGCGTCGGTCGTTCCCAAGTCGAGCAGTCCGGCCGCCGGCCGCTCCGAGCCAGCCTCGACGAGGGCCAACTGCAACTGCGCTAATACGCAGCAGGGCGCCAAAAGCAGCCAGCCGGCGCGGCGGATCACGGTCCCACCTCCGGCAGGCGATAGATCTCGGCGCCCTGGTCCCGCAGCCGCAGCGCCAGGACCCGGCCGACCGCAACCCACTCTTCGCCCAGCGGCTCCAGGGCAGAGGCGGGGAAGGGCAGGGGAATCCGCCGCTCGGCTGAATCGCCTCCGCGCACGACCAGCTCAGCGTTGTCCAGCAGGAGCAGTGTGCCGTCCGGGCGGAGCAGGGCCGGCGCGGCCCGCGGGTGCACTCGCTCTTCCCATTCGACCTGGCCGGTGGCGAGCGAGATGCTTCGCAGCCAGAGACCGTCCGGGCCAGACATGATAGCCATCATGCGGTCGCCCGCTGCCGGCGCGATGGCGGTCACGTCGGGCCCGAGCGCATCGGCCTGCACCGCGACCGGCTCGATGAGGCCGCCCCGCCACCGGTACAGCGCAGCGGCACGCGGAAACCAGACCAGCGAGGGGTCTCCGCCGGCCGCGAAGGCGAAGAGGGCCGGGCCGGCGGGCGCGTCCCAGCGCGCGAGCGGAAGGCCGCTCTCGTCGAGCAGCAACAGCGCGCCGCTGAGCTTCACCAGCGCGAAGCGGCCCGAGCAAGCTGCCGCGACCACTCCGGCTTGCCAGGGTTCGCCGACCATGAAGTTCGCGGCCACGCCAAGGACCGGGCGCAGGCGGTTCTGTTCATCCCGGAGGCAACCCAAGCTTGGAGGGCCGAGGCTTGGTTGGGCGGCGGTGGCCGCCGCGCATAGGAGGAGGGATGCGACCAGCCGGAACATCTATGGTCTCCCGATGCTTATGGTTGGCGGCCCGACCAGTACGGGCGGAGCGGCGGCGGCTGGCCCCGGCCTGCCGTTCCTGGCGTACCCGGCGGCGAAGCCGGCCCCGGCAGCGCTGGCCGCCAGCGCCGTGATTATGAGCCAGCGGCTCCTGGCGCGCGCGCCCGCCGTGACCGGGGCGCTCTTGCGGCCCGGGGCGGCGCCGGCGAGGTACTGCGAGACCACCAGGCCGGCGCGGGCCTGGTCTTTGACGGCGGTGACGCGGATGGAGACCGGCCCCGGCGTGGCGTTCCAGCGGATGGATGGGACGGATGCGCGGCCGTCGAGGCCGGCCTTAACGATCTCGGTCTTCAGCCCGTTGCCAAAGTCGCCGCTCGGGCCCTGGTCGGGCAGCCGGAAGCTGACCACCGCGCCCTCCACCGGCTGGCCGATCTCATCGGTGACCACCACGCTGAAGGCGGCGGGTACGCGCGAACCTGTCGTCTGTACCGCCCCCTCCCCGTGGAGGACGCGGATCTGCAACACGGCGGTCTGTGCCGCCAGCAACCAGGCCAAACCGCACGCGGGCGCGGTGCGTAAGACGCGGCGCATCGGCAATAATTAGTGTCCGCGGCGAGCGGTTTTTCTCAGGGGAGTTTCAGCGACTTTCCGCGCGCGGCGACCGACGGGAAAGACATCCGGGAGCCCATGGCGGAAGTGGAAGACCGTCTCGGAAGCGTCTGTGCCTGGCGCCGAAGCTGGCGCTCTGTCTCGCCATGCGCGAGGCCGGCATCAGCAACAGCTAACTGGTCCGGCGCCTGGGTGTGTCGGAGACGGTCGTCCGGCGGTTGTTCGATCCGCGGCACGACGCGTTGGTCGCCGGGCGCAGCGCCAGCAGCGTTCCATCCCTCTCGTTCTCAATCAACCATTCCAAGGTCTGGCTGCCGGCGGTACAATGGGCCCTGATGGGCCACACCGTCCAAGCCGACGAGCATGGCGCTCTTGTCGTCCCGGCCGAACTGCTGGGCAACGTGTGTCCGGGGACCCGGTACGCGGTCGAACCCCACGGGGATGTGCTGATCCTGCGGCGGGAGGGTTCGGACGCCCGCCAATGGTGGAGCACGACGACGCCCGCGCAGCGGGCCGCGTGGTTGGAAGCCTGGGTAGGAAGCCTTCCCCCGGCCCCTCCCTTGCCTCGTGAGGCCACGCGCCGTGACTCGATGTACGACTGATGTCGGCCTGCCTGCTCGACACCAACGTCCTTTTGTATCTGGCCAATCCCGCAGCCCGCGAACACGCTGCAGCCAAGGTCGCGCTGGCCCGCATGTTGAGCGCCGCCGACGAGATCGTCGTCTCGCTCCAGGTGCTGCTGGAGTTCTGGAGCGTGGCGACGCGGCCGGCCGTGTCCAACGGGCTGGGCTGGTCCGTACCGCACACCCGGGCGGTGATCGAGGAGATCCGTGCCCGTTTTCCGGTGCTCGACGAGCCCCCGGAAGTCCTCGACCTCTGGCTCGAACTCGTTGTTGCGCACGCAGTGAAGGGGAAGCGGATTCATGACGCCCACCTGTTGGCCACGATGAAGGCAAACGGGGTCACCCGCCTGCTGACCTTCAACGACTCCGATTTCCCTTCCGTCCCCGGCCTCAGCATTCTGACTCCCGACTTCTAACTCCTGACAGATTCCCGTTTTTGGCGGGGGCCGCGCGCAAGATAATGCGCTCTTGGGTGTCTGGGCTGAGCCGCTTCAG
This sequence comes from Acidobacteriota bacterium, assembly GCA_038060875.1. Lineage (GTDB taxonomy): Bacteria > Acidobacteriota > Terriglobia > Bryobacterales > Bryobacteraceae > JBBTDS01. The sequence goes on from JBBTDS010000688.1 coordinate 12,591, forward strand.
ATCCTTCAGAATCCGGCCTTCGCAGAGGAGGCCACGTTTCATGCGTGACCCAGTTGCCGCCGTAGGTAGAAGAGCCTGGACCTTGGCTGCCGCCTACAGCACCAGCCGCAGCCCGAGCTGGAAGACGCGGCCGTCGTTGAGCGTGTTGGTGATGCGGCCGAAGGACGGCGAGGACAGGTTGCGCTGCGGCTCGTCGAACTGGGGGTGGTTGGTGAGGTTGTAGGCCTCGCCGCGGAAGAGCAGGAGCCACTCCCGCCGCCCGTGGGGTGCCCTCGGGGCCCGCCACTGCTTGGTGAGGGCGGCGTTGAAATTGGCGATGCCCGACTTGCGGAAGGTGTTGCGGCCCAGGCTGCCGCGATGCTCGCCCGGGGGGATGAAGGCGAAGCGGTCGCGCCGCAGGATCAGCGGCGCGGCGTTGGGATCGGAGATCGTCCGGCCCAGGATCGAGGGATCCAGGATGTTGGGCCGGTCGCTCGGCCCGCCGTCCACATTGCCGAAGCCCGGCGCGTCGGACCCGATGTAGAGCGTCAGCGGCGTGCCGGATTTCACCAAGGTGGTCCCCGAGACCTGCCACCCGTTCAGCAGCCAGCCCGGCCAGCCCCGCGAAGCCCACAGGCGGGGAAGATCGTAGTTGTAGTTCACCAGCAGGGCGTGAGTCGAGTCGAAGAGGCTGAGCGACTTCTTGTCGCGCAGGGAGTCGTACTGCCACTGGCTGCGGCCGCGCAGCATGTCCTGGTTGGCGGCCGTGGAAGCGTAGTCGGCGCCCTCGTCGATCGCCTTGCCGAAGGTGTAGCTGAGGCTGCCGCTGAAGCCCTTCCGGAGCGGCATGTCCAAGGTGAGCTGGGCCGCGTCCAGATAGGCGATGCCGGCGTTCACGATACTCTTGACCTCGTAGTAACGCGGGTCCGGCCGCCGCTGATCCACCGTGGCTGTGGTCAGCGCGATGCCCGGCACGGGGTCGGCGCGGTTGGCGATAAAGGTGTTCAGCAGCTTGAAGGAGCGGCTGCCCACGTAGCCCAGCCGCAGCAGGTAGCCGTCCGCCAGCTTCCGCTCCAGGCTCAGGTTGTACTGGTGCGCGTATGGGGACACCAGGTCCGGCGCCAGGACGGTCGGCGAGTTGCGCACGCCGGCGGTGGTGAGGTCGATGCCGCGGAGCGGGTTGAGCAGGTCGGGGTTCGGCACCTGGAGGTAAAGCACCCGCGGCGCGTTGTTGCGGATCTGCTGGTAAGTTACCGGGAGGATCTCCCCGAAAGAGGCGGTGTAGGAGGCGCGCAGCATCCACTCCGCCGGCAGCCGCCAGGCGATCGAGAAGCGCGGGCTGAAGTTGTTGCAGTCGCAGCCGTAGGGGGCCTGATTCAGACGGTTGACCTCGACCGGCGCGGCGACCGCGTTGAAGCGCAGCCCGTAATAGACCTGGAGGCGCTGGCCCAGCTTCCACTTGTCGCCGAAGTACGCGTTCAGGGTCCAGTTGCGGAAGCCGCGGGCCAGCTCGCCGACGGTCACTTCGTAAGAGGTCGGCGTCCCCAAGCGGAAGTTGTCCAGGGCGGAGCGGCCGAAGTTGCTGCTGAACTGAAAGTAGCCGCGCAGGTTGTTGCTCTCGATTCCGTTCAACTGGAAGCGCGTGAGATCGGCGCCGAACGTCAGCGCGTGGCTCCCTCCGGCCGCCATCTTGCTGACCAGCGCCGCGTAGCGGAAGCTGTTCTGGGCGCGGTCGATGGGGAACATGCCGTCGGGGCCCAGCTCCTCGATCTGAAAGCCCATCCGGACGCGCGGCCCCACCGCGTTGGGCTCGGGCAGCAGCAGCGAGGTCACGCGGTTGAAGTGGAAGCCCAGCGTCGCCTCGGTGGCCGGGGAGAACGTGTGACGCCAGGTGAGCCGCGAGCGCTGAGAATGGATGTCGGTGTTCGGGTTCTGGCCGGCCACCAACTGGAACGCCTTCACGCGCTGCCGGCTGATGGCGTGGAACAGCGAGAGCCGGCCCTTGGCGCCCGCCGGCCGGTCCAGGCGAAGATCGCCGTCGAGTTCGTTGATGCGCTGCGGGGCGTTGGTGTTGAGCGCGCGCGGGTCGAAATCGGGCCGGTTCGGCAGCGCCGCCGGATAGGCCGCCAGCCAGCGGCTCACGACGGCGCGCAGGGCCGGGTCGGTGGCCAGCGGCGTGCGTTCCTCGGCCAGCGGCGCCAGCACGTTGCCGTTGACCATGCCGCGGATCTTCCGCTGGCCGGCGTTCGCCGTCAGGCTGCCCAGTTTGCCCAGCCGGCCGGTGACGCGCCCGCCGTAGCTGTTCCGGCGCGAGGGCAGCACCGGGCCGGCCTGGAAGAAGGTGCGCGCGTTGAACACGCTGTTCTGGTGGAACTCGAACAGCTCGCCGTGCCATTCCGGCTGCGCGGTCGCCGGGCGGAGGAACGGCGAGTCTCCTACCGGCCGGCCGTGCTCGGTGGCGAAGTAGCCGTTCTCGGCCGGCGTTTCGGAAACGATGGTGACGTTGTCGCCCAGCCGGATGTTGGCTTCCTTGATGGCGTTGTTGTCGATACGGTAGATGGCGACGTTTTCGTTGCGCCGCGCGGCCGCGCCGAGCCGGGAGGGCGGGACCGGCCTGGGGGGCGGCGCGGGTTTGGCGGCGTCCGGCCGCACCTGTCCGGCGCAGGCAAAAGCGAACAGGGTAAGCGCCAGGCTCAAACGCGCGGGGGGCATCAGGCTCTCTTAATTGTACCGAAGCTACGGCTTTTTCGCTTCGAACTGCGCCTTCAGCGCGCGCCAGGCGCGCTCCTCGAAGTTGTGTTTGAGGCGTTCGAGGCCGTCGCTGGCGGGGTCGCCGGGCCTGGGACCGCTCTTTTGCAGGCAGCGGCCGAGCAGCAGCGTCGCCTTGACGTCCTCGGGGCTGCGCTCCAGCGCGGCCCGGAAGCGCTCGGCGGCGGCCGCGAACTCTTTCCGCTTCCAGTGAACGTAGCCGGCGTTGAAGTGGTAGTCGGGATCGGCGGTGTCGCCAGCCGATGCCTTCTCGAAGTTCTCCAGCGCCTCGGGCAGGTTGCGGCGGGACTGGGCGGCGGCCAGGTTGTTGAACACTTCGTTGAGCGGGACCGACTGCGCCACCAGCGCGAAAGCGGCGCCGGCGCCCTCGAAGTCCGAGGTGTAGTAACGGCACAGGCCCAGCAGGAAGTTGGCCTCCCAGTAATGAGGGTCGGCCGGCTTGACGCGCGCCAGCCAGCCGGCGGCCAGCCGGTACTCTTTTCTCTCCCAGTTGAGCCGGCCTAATTCGAAGCAGGGCTGCGAGTAGCCGGACTCCAGCCGTACCGCCTGGTTGAAGTAGCGCTGCTTCTGCTCGGGCGTGGCCGCCAGCAGCCCGCGGATGTAATTTTCCAGCGCGTCCACGCGCACCGGCGGATGCTCCACCAGGAACTGCTCGGCCGAGGGCGTCGCCTCGGGAGCCAGGAAACGCAGCACCTGCCAGGCCAACAGGTTTTGCAGTCTGGCCAGGTCTTCCAGCGGGCCCTGCTCGACAAACTCGGGCCCCTTTTTCATGTGTCCGGTGTCGAGCAGGACCGCGGCGATGCGCAGCGATCCCTGCGGCGCCGGGCCGGGCGCGACCTCGAACTCCCCAAACACCACCTGGTCGGCGTCCAGCTCTTCGGCGACCTTGATGACCGATGCCCGCGTCAGCCGGACGTAGGGCCGGATCGAGAGCCGGCGGTAGACCTCCTGGCGGTCCTCACGGCTCACCACCAGCAGCCCGCGGGAAGCCAGCGCCTCACGGAGGCTCTGGGAGATGCTCTCGCTGATCCAGTCGAGGTTGTTCGAAGCGGACTGATTGGAGAAGGGAATGACCAGCACGGTGCCCGCGCGACCGGCTGAGGCGGCAAGGAGGATTCCAAGAAAAAGGGGGAGGAGCCGCTGCATCGAACTTTTTCAGTCTAGCAGACGGCTCCTCCGGGGGTTAGGGGTCACTTCTAGTGACGAAGCAAACCG
>JBBTDS010000689.1:0-2686 GCA_038060875.1 Acidobacteriota bacterium
AGCAGGTCCCGCGAAGGCCCTTCGAGCCCCAGAATGCGCCGGATTCAGGTAGTAGTGAGGCCTTTGGTATCAACAACTCTGGCCAGATAGTAGGCCGGTCGCTCACCTCCAGCGTTCCGTGGGTGACCCCTTGGCATGCTTGTCTGTGGGACAAAGGCGGCGTGACTGACTTAGGGACGCTCGGGGGGCGGGAAAGCGAGGCGTTTGGCATCAACAACCGTGGCCAGGTGTCTGGCGGGTCAACCACCTCTACGGGCGAGTATCGCGCCTTCCTGTGGGAGAACGGCACAATGCTCAACCTCGGCACGCTCGGTGGCAATCACAGTCAAGGAGTGGCAATCGACGACGTTGGCCGGGTGGTTGGGTGGTCGAACACCGCCGCTGGAGAATGGCACGTTTTCCTTTGGCAGAAGGGCCAGATGACCGCCCTGGACAACCTGCCAGGGAGCATCAGCGCTACACCCTACCGCATCAACAATCGCGGTCAGGTGGTCGGCATCTCGCACTTCGTGGGCGGTCCTCACCGCCCGTTCCTTTGGCAGAACGGCGCCATGAGTGACCTGAACACGCTTGCGCCTGGCTCCGGTTGGGTCTTGGTGGAGGCGTATTCCATCAATGATCCCGGCGGCATTGTTGGATGGGGTGTTAACCCGCAGGGCAAGACGCGCGCCTTCAAAATGGAGCCGTAAGTGTAGGGGCGCCCGCTGGCGTTGATGCTCAGCCGGCAGAGTGCCATGTCCCGCCGGGCCCGCGGAAGCCTACGCTGCTACCGTGGCGTCAGCCGCGGCCAGGCGATCTCGATGCCCTGGCTCTGGAGCCGGGCCTGGAATTCGGCCAGCAGCTTGGGATTGTCGCGAATGCGGCGCGGGAGGTTCTTCGTCGCCAGCGCGTGCGCGGCCAGCATCCCCGCCGATTCGCCGATGTTCCACTCCACCGGATGCAGTCGGTAGCAGCCGTTGGTGATGTGCGTCACCCCGAGGTTCTTCGACGCCGGCAGCAGGTTTTCCACCCGCCTGGGGATCAGCGCGCCAAGGGGAATCTGGAAGGGCAGGGAACTGACGTCGATGTAATTGTCCCCGCCCGAGCTGGGGTGCAGGTCGATACGGTAGCTGCCCACGCCCACCGAATCCGGGAACACCTCGGCAGTGGGCTGCCCGCGAGCCTCTGTGCCCACGTGCTGTTCCGTCACGGTGAACTCGGCCTGGATGCGGCGCGACTCGCGGATGTAGGGGTACTTGGCCAGGCCGTCCGCCGTGCCCACGAGGTCGTGGCGCAGCCGCAGGCCGGGCCAGCCCTGGCCGCCGTCGGGCCGCGGCGCTTCAGTCTGCATCCAGTAGAGCAGGGACAGGCTCAACTGCTTGGCGCGCTTGAGGTGGCGCGCCGCTTCCTCTTCGCTCACCTCGTGCAGGTTGCCGAGCCAGTAGTCGTTCTGCGGCCAGTTGACCAGCGAGATGTCGCCGGCGTAAGCGCCCGGCGTGAAGTTGCGCTTGCTGGCGATGCGACGGTAGATCCACAGGTTCGGCTGGCCGGGCGCGGCCGTCGCCGCGGTGGGGTCGAAGTCCATGGGCCGGGGCTGAAGCGTGATCGGATGCGTGGTGGTCCAGCTCAGCAGCTTCCCCGGCCACGGCGGCTTAAGCTGGGGCACGTAGTCGCGCCAGAAGGCGTACTCCTCGGGCTTGTCGATGATGTGATCCTCGCCCGCGGTGTAATCGATGGCGAAGCAGACGGTGAAAGCCTGAATGTTGGCGGGCTGGGCCTCCTCGGGCGCGTGCGGCTCGCCGGTTTGTTTGCGAGACTCGAAGCCGGTGACGTACTCGGTGCGCGTGAGCGGCAGCAGGTCGCCCTGCTCGGTGGCGTCGATGAAGTACGGGGCCTGAACGGTCCGTTCGCGCCCGTCCTCGAGGCTCTTCAGCCGCACGGCGCGAACCGCATCGCCGGCCACGTCAGCCGCCACCGGCTTGTGGCGGAGCAGCACCAGCAGGCGGCCGCCGCTGGCGTACGGCGCCAGCATCTCCTCGAGCACGGCGAGCGACACGCGCGGCTCGTGCGTGAGGCGCGAGACGCCGCCGTCGCCCGGGTTCAGGCTCCAGCGGGCGCGCGCCTCCTCGGTGAGCGGGTAGTTGCGGCGGTAGTGCTCGCGCACGGCGGTGCGGTAGGCGCGGTAAAGGCGGGTGCCGCCGAACGACTCGATCCATGAATGCTCGTCGGGCGGGACAGCCTGGGCGGTGAGCTGGCCGCCGACCCAGTCGGTTTCCTCGGTGAGGATGACGCGCAGGCCGTTGCGCAGTGCGGCCAGGGCCGCGGCGCAGCCGCCGGTGCCGCCGCCGATCACGGCCACGTCGCAGGTGAGTTCCCGCGCCGCCGCCAGCCGGGCGGGCAGCAACAGGGCCGTTCCCACCTGCTTAAGCAAGGTTCTCCGGGTGCTGGTCATAAGTAGATTTTGACGCAGTACTGACCTTGCTGTCAGCCGGCTTTCAAGAACCCCCGTTTAAACCGAGCATGCAGCTATCCTGCACACGGCTTACCGATGTGCAGGTTCCCCGCCGCGCATGGCGGGCTTCTCCTTTTCGCCTCCTCAGCAGAATTTGTGGGTTGATTCCGGTGCTGGGAGTCGTCCCAAGTTGTGATACAGGGCCATTTCCATGGCCTTGTAGGTGGGAAAGCCGTACCACCGTCTGGTAACGAC
>JBBTDS010000690.1:0-6333 GCA_038060875.1 Acidobacteriota bacterium
TTGCGCTCCCTCGGCGAGAGGCCCGCGGGCAGGTCCTTGTAATCGCCGGCCAGGCTGACCTCGAACTTCATGTCCTGGGCTTCCCTCGCGAGTCGGCGCGTCGAGTAGTCGTCGTCGAAGGTGGCCGGATAGGGCAGCTCAATGTCGGAGAACATGGCCGCGTGGCGCGGGGCCGGCTTGAAGGGACGGTGCGGCGCCTTGTGCTGGTAGGCCAGCGCGAACGGCCTCTCATCGGCCTGCTCGAGGAACTTGAGCGCCAGGTCGGTGGTGATGTCGGTGGCGTAGCCGCTGATCTTGCGGCGCCGGCCGTTGTCGATGAACTCGGGATCGAAGTAGAGACCCTGCCCGGGCAGGATGCACCAGTAGTCGAAGCCGGCAGGCTCGTCGTTCAGGTGCCACTTGCCCACCAGGCCGGTGCGGTAGCCGGCCGCGCGGAGCAGGCTGGGCCAGGTGGGGATGCCGGGACGCAGGCGCTCGTTGGCGTCGGCGGCTTCGGAGTTGCCGCGCACGCCGTTGACGTGCGAGTAGCAGCCGGTGAGCGCGGTGGCCCGGGCGGGCGCGCACAGCGAGTTGGTGACGAAGCAGTTCGCGAAGCGGGCGCCGCCGGCGGCGAGGCGGTCCATGTTCGGCGTGCGGAGGATCGGGTTGCCGTAGCAGCTCAGCATGCCGGCGGCGTGGTCGTCGGTCATCACGAACAGGATGTTGGGACGCCGCGCGCGCCGCGCGCAGGAGGAGGCCGCGGCCGCCGCCAGCGAGGCCACTGCCCGGCGGCGGGTCAAGCGGTTGTGGGATGCCACGCGTTCCAGTTTACGCCGACCAGCGGATGCCCTCCACCGTGTCGCCGTCGTTCGGCGGGCCCACCAGCAACAGGCTGAATTGCGCCTGCTCCGTCAGCGCCTGCACGCGGCACACCAGCAGGTTCTCGCCGGAACGCAGCTCGACCGGGGCGCGGAACTGGCCGACGCGGTAGCGGGTGCGGTTCTCCTGCTCCATCACCGTCTGGCCGTTCAGTGTGACGGCGGCGCGGCCGCGCAGGCCCAGCCAGAGGTGGGCCTTGCGATGCCCCGCAGCGTGCACTCTCACAGCGGCGCCCCAGGCCGCCCCGGGCGCCAGCTTGCCGCCCGCCAGCTTCGCGAGGTCGAGCGTATCGGTAGTCGAGACATGCCGCTTCCAGCTCCGCAGATCGGCGGCGGGATCGGCGCTCAGCAGCCAGTCGCGATTGGCGCGGCCATACCAGTCCCTCGGTTTGCCCCAGACCTTTCGCACGCGCTCGGGGTCGTCGCCGCGCAGATCAAGGGCGCTCAGGTCCATCGTCCCCAGGTCGCGCTGCGCGGCCATGTGCAAGAACTCCATGTCCCGGACGTTGAAGCCCATCAGGTGGGCGATGAGCGCGTCGGCGGCCACCGGGTCCTCGCCGGCCAGCACGAAGTTGTTGCGCAGCATCTGGTCGGGCCGGCCGTTATTGTGCTCGGTGTATTGCAGGCCGCGGATGCCGTCGGCCACGCAGTAGTCGGGCGGGTGGAAGGCGGCCAGGTCCACGATGAACCCGTCGATACGGTTGTCGCACTCGTGGTCGTCGTGGAGCTTCTGGTTGTGGAAGGCGCCGGGGACCTGGTTGGCTTCGCGCGGAGCGGTGCCGACGTAGTTCTTGAAGCAGGTCGTGATCGCGCATTGGTCGTGTATCTTGATGACCGGCACGGTGATCAGGAAGTCGCAGTTGCGGATGGTGTTGGTGACGTAATAGTCGGGGCGCGCGCCGAAGGCGCCGACGCCGCGGGCGGTGCGGGGGACCTCGATGCGCCGGAAAGCGCCGGAGGCATCGCGCACCGCGTCGTAGCTGAGGTCGATGCAGTCGAACTTCTTGCCGGGGAAGCCGGACTGGAACTCGTTGAGCATCGCGCCGGCCGAGCCGCCCGTGCCGGGGAACTCGTCGGCGCCCCAGTCGAAGGAAGCCAGGTCCACCCGCGCGCCGTTCTGCTGGACGGCGTTGTCCGCCAGCGGGTCGCGGCGGCCGCGATAGCTGCCGCCCTCGGCGATGGTGATGCGCCCGGCGCGCGAGCGTCGCGCCAGGTACTCGACCACCGCGCGCGTCACGCGCAGGTCGGTGACGTCGCCGGTGCGGTAGCCGCGCTGGGGCCGCAAAAACACGTAGTTCGGCTTCACCACCACCCACGAACCCGGCTTGATCTTCGCCTCGAGGCTGCCGGCCCGCGGCGCGCCGTACTCGATCGCCTTCCACACCATGTCGCGCACGCGCTCGTAGTCCAGCGGATCCTCCAGCGAACTGGGCCGCGCCAACTTGGGATGGGTGGACTCGACCAGCCCCAGTGGGGTAGGCCTCTGGCCTGCCACTCCTCCCGCCGCAGCAACCATCAAGAACTCACGGCGATTCCAGCGGCTCAAGTTCGGCTCCTTCGAGACATTATCGCGCACCGCGCTATGATGGTGCCCATGGTTGATCGCGTGCCCAACTGCATCGACGGAGAGTGGCGCGTACCGGACGGCGCCGACTACTTACGCGTGGTCAACCCGGCCACCACGGGCCTGCTGGCTGAAGTCCCCGCCTCGGACGCGGCGGAAGTCGGGCGCGCAGCCGAGGCGGCGGCGCGGGCGTTCCCGGCGTGGCGCCGCACCCCGGCCTCCGAGCGCGTCCAGTACCTGTTCAAGCTCAAGGCGCTGCTCGAAGAGCACTTCGAGGACCTCGCCCGCACCGTCACCATGGAGTGCGGCAAGACGCTCGCCGAATCGCGCGGCGAGATCCGCCGCTCCATCGAGAACGTCGAGGTCGCCTGCGGCATCCCCATCCTGATGCAGGGCTGCGTCTCCGAGGACATCGCGCCGGGCATCGACGAAACCATGATCCGCCAGCCGGTCGGCGTCGCGGCCATCATCGCGCCGTTCAACTTCCCCGGCATGATCCCGTTCTGGTTCTTCCCCTACGCGATCGCCTGCGGCAACACCTGCGTCATCAAGCCCTCCGAGAAAGTGCCGCTGACGATGATGAAGGTCTTCCGACTGCTCGAGCGGACGGGCCTGCCCAAGGGCGTTCTGAACCTGGTGAACGGCGCGCGGGAAGCGGTGGACGCGATCCTGGATCATCCGTTGATCCGCGCCGTCAGCTTCGTCGGCTCCACGCCGGTGGCGAAGCACGTGTACGCGCGGGCGGCCGCCAGCGGCAAGCGCGTCCAGTGCCAGGGGGGCGCGAAGAACGCGGTGATCGTCATGCCGGACTGCGACCTGGAAATGACCACCCGCATCGTGGCCGACAGCGCCTTCGGCTGCGCCGGCCAGCGCTGCCTGGCCGCCTCGCTGGCGGTGACCATCGGCGAAGCGCGCGGTTCCTTCCCCGAGGCCATCGCGGAAGCCGCCCGCGCCCGCGCCGTGGGCAACGGGCTCGACGCCGGCGTCGAGATGGGGCCGGTCATCACGCCGGAGAGCAAGGCGCGGATCGAGGGGCTGATTGAGACGGGGCTCAACGACGGCGCCCGGGCGCTGGTCGATGGCCGCAATGCCCGCATCCCCGGCTTCGAGCGCGGGAACTTCGTCCGACCGACCGTGCTGGGCCAGGTGGACCCGCGCGCGGAGATAGCGCGGACCGAGATCTTCGGCCCCGTGCTCGGCCTTGTTCACACGGACACGCTCGAAGAGGCCATCGCGCTGGTCAACGGCGCGCGCCCAGGCAACATGGCCTGCCTGTTCACCTCCAGCGGCGCCGCGGCGCGCCAGTTCCGCAGCGAAGCCGAAGCCGGCAACATCGGCATTAACGTGGGCGTGGCCGCCCCGGTGGCCTTCTTTCCCTTCAGCGGCTGGAAGGAGAGCTTCTTCGGCGACCTGCACGCCCAGGGCCGCGACGCGGTGGAGTTCTTCACCCAGGAGAAGGTCGTCATCGAGCGCTGGCCCTCGGCCTGGTCGCGGAAGTTCTAAGCGGCTAACCGCCGCGGCTGCGCGCTGCGCGCACCGGCGGCGCGTCACTGGCCACAGCAAACGTTCATAAGGTCTACTGGAAGGTGCCGCCATGCTCGGCGTGGAAGGCTCAACCGCTGTCGATTTCGCGATTCGCGACGGGATGATCTACTGCTACCGGCGCGACTCGACCGAGCGCATCCGCCCCTGGGGGCCGGAGGCAGGGGCCTGGCGCTTCCCTGGCCGCGCCAGCTGGCAAGCCTTCACCCCGGACGTCAGGATCGACCTGATCGAGGCGCTCGCGGCCGGCCTCGAACGTACTCCCCGGCTGCCGCCGCGCCGGAAGCGCCAGCTCGAGGCGTTCCGGTTTCTGCTCGCAAGCTGGCCGGCGGAAGCCAAGGATTGCGTGCGGCCCTTTTCCGCCGCGCACTGGGAGCTGCTGCAGCTCGTCAACCGCGGCGGTGAGCGGGCCGTGCAACTGCTGAGGTCGAATCCCGCGCTGGGCTACCTTGTCGCGACCGAGGCGGCCGGCGATTCCGGTCGCCTGCTCGGCGCCAGGCGCCGCGAGATTGCTGCCCGGTTCGGGTTCCCGGAAACCGAGCACTCCGTGCGCGCGCTCGGCAAGGCGCCGGCGGGGTGCGTCTCCGCGGACCTGCTGAAGGCTCTCCGCGGCGCGCTCGCGGATGATAGCGAGGCCGGCGAGGTTCTGGCGCAGTTGCCGCGAATCAACCCGGGGCTGCTGAGTGTCGTCTGCCGTCCCGAGCTTCGGGGGCTGGTCTCATTCGCGTGCCTCCGGCAGATTGGCAGGATCGATCCCCGGACGCCGCACTTCGACCTGGTCGCGCGCCTGGAGAACTTGCTCGAATACGCGCGCCGCCAGGGCCGGCGCCCGCCGCGGATCAACCGGCTCGCGGATATCGATCGGCTCAGCCGGCCGGCTCCCGCCCCGAACACAGGACAGCAGAGGAAAACCCCGGCCCCGGCCCCGGCCCCGGCCCCATTCCCGCCTCCCCCGCTGCCGGAGTCGCGCCACATTCTGGCCATCCGCACACGGGATGACCTGCGGGCCGAGGGCCGCGAGCTGCAGCACTGCGCGGCGCGCTACGCCCGCCGCGTCGCCGAGGGCGCGCTGTTCTTCTACCGCATGCTGGAGCCGGAGCGGGCGACCATCTGCCTTCGCCGGCGCGGTGACGGGTGGGAACTCGATGCGGTGCGCGGCCCCCGGAACCGGCGCGTCAACGCCTCGACTGTCATGCTGATCCGGAACTGGCTCCGCGGCGCCCTTCACCACCACTCGCCGGCGGCCACGAAGCCGGCCCAGTAGAACGGGTGCGTGCTCCGGCCCTGCGCGCGCCGGTCGCGCAGCACGGCCAGCGTCGCTTCACTCACGGCGGCGAGTTGAAAGGCGCGCCGCCCCCGGGTGACGGCATTCGATTCTAAACCGGCCCAACTGCGAAAAACGACCGGGTGTGGGAAGGCGCTACAGCAAATTCCCGTCACGTTTCTCCACAAACAGACCACCTACTACTGTAGGCATGGTGATATACTGTACGAACTGTGGGGTGGAGGTCACATCATGAGAGGCATACTGGCTCGATCGATGCTGGCGGCGGCAGTTGTCGCCGCGCTGATTATCGGAATCGCCCGCTCGGCCACCAGCCGCTATAACGAGCAACGGCGGGCGATCCTTTCGGCCGCCGCGGCTGAACGGAAACGGCTCGGCCTGACGGACCGCAAGGCCCTCTTCGCCGCGCACCCCTCGCCCGAGATCAAGCTCTGCCGCGGCGTAGCGGTGCTGCCGGGCGCCACGGCCGAAGTGGTGGTCCAGGGGAAGTTTGAGCCGGGCACGAAGTTCCTTTTCGAAAACGACAGTCTGGAGGTGGTGAAGGAGAACGTCGGCGCCACCGAATACCGCGCCACCGTTTCCGCGGCGCGGAACCTGGGACCAAACTACGCCTACCTTAACGCTTTCGCGCCCGTCAGCGCCGGCAACGGCCGCTGCCTGGCGGTCGTCGTCGGCGGCAAGTACGAGTGGGGGTTCACCGCCGAGAACGGCTTGAGGGTGCGGCTGACGCCGGTTTCGCAGAAGGCAGGCCAGGGCTCCGAAGGCCTCCCCATGCAGGTATATCGGGCGGAGTTCTTCCGCGGAACCGAGGCGAAGCCGTTCGCTTCCTTCGACGCCGCTCTCAACATGGAGGCTGCTCCCCGGGAGGACGGCTATTCAGCCGACTGGTCATCCGCGCCACGGCAGGAGTCCAGCTCCAAGGCGGAGATGGAGATGAAGAAGTTGCGGCAACAGATGGAGAACATGCACAAGCTCACGGAGAAGGAGCAGGAGCAACTGATCGAGCGCATGCAGAAGCTCGCGGCGGGGGCGATGGCGGAGGCGGTCCAGCAGCAGACCCAGATGCAGCAGCACGAACGGAGCCT
>JBBTDS010000691.1:0-13228 GCA_038060875.1 Acidobacteriota bacterium
GAACCGGACCTGGATGCGAAGGCCTGCCATACCGCCCTCGATGCTAAGGCGGGCCAAGAACAAAGGCTTTGCGATCCCTTGCCGCCACGCCTGTCCGAACCCGAGGCGGGTTCCTGTTGACGGCGGCCCTCCGAGGGCGGTACACAAGTACCGGTAGTGAGGCAAGCATGAAAACTCCTATGCTGGCATTCTGCCTCGCGTGGATGGCCGCGCCGGCCCTGGCGCCCGCGCAGGAATCCCGCGGCAGCATCACGGGGAAAGTGATCGATCCGCAGGGGGCCGTCATCCCCGGCGCGGGTGTCGTCGTAACCAACGCCGAAACCAACGCGACCAGCCGCACGGGCGCCAACGAGACCGGCTACTTCGAAGTGAACCTCCTGAATCCCGGCCTGTACACGGTGGCGGTGGAGGCGGCGGGGTTCAAGAAGTCCGTGCGGAGCGGGCTTGAGCTGAGCGTGGCTGGGAGGCTGGACATCGAGTTCCGCCTCCAGGTTGGGGAACTCACCGAAACCGTGGAGGTCACCGCTGCCGCCCCGCTGCTTGACACCACCACGGCTTCGGGCGGGCGCATCATCGACAACCGGCAAATCATGCAGCTTCCCTTCGCGGACATGAATCCGTTCGCGCTGGCTACGCTGGCCGCCGGCATGCAGTGGACGGGACAGCCGGAGTACCGGCTGCCGTACGCCGTGGCGGGCACCTCGGCATTCAATACCATGGGAGCGGTGGGATCGAACGAGTACACCATGGACGGCGCGCCGGTGACCGGCAGCAACCGCCGGGTCGGCTACGTCCCGCCCTCGGACGCCGTCTCCGAGTTCAAACTGGAGACCACGACTTTCGACGCCGCCTACGGCCATACCTCCGGGGCCACCATCAATGTCATGAGCAAGGGCGGGACGAACACCTTCCACGGCTCTCTCTATAACCAGCACTGGCAGCAGCGCTGGAACGCCACACCGCACTTCACCCGCCTGGCCTACGAAGATGCCATCCGCGAGGGCAGGAAGAAGCCGGGGCGCCCGAAACAGGAATCCGGCCGCTCGAACAACTTCGGCGGAACGCTGGGCGGCCCGGTGCGGATTCCCAAGCTTTACGACGGCCGGGATAAGCTCTTCTTCTTCTTCAGCTACAACGGCATCTACCAGGACAAGGTGGAGACCACCAGCGCCATCAACCGGACGGCGCCGAAGATGGCCTGGCGGCAAGGCGATCTGTCCGACCTGCTGGCCATCGACGCGGCTAAGTTCACCGTCTACGATCCACGCTCGGCGCGCCGCGACGGCACACGGGTGGTGCGCACGCCCTTCCCGCAGAACAAGGGCATTCCGATTCTCAACCCGATGTACAAGTTCTATGCGCCCCTGTACCCCGCGCCGAACGACGTGCCCGGACTGGTCTCGCCCGAAGGCTTCAACAACTACTACGCCATGGGCATGCAGACCGGCGGCTCGTTCAATTCCTATCTCAGCCGGTACGACTACAATCTCTCCGAGCGCCATCGCGTCTTTGGACGCTGGTACTGGAATGATCGTCTGGGCGACCAGTACGACTGGACTTACGAGACCATGCGCGGCCTCCACACCAACGGCCTGGCCAAGATCAGCAAGGGCGCCGGAGGCGATTACATCTGGACGATCGATAACAACAACGTCCTGGACATCGGGGCGAACTGGAATCGCTACAGCGAAGGGAGCAAGAACCCCATCCCCACTCAGTTCAAGCCCAGCGACGTCGGTTTGCCGGCTTACATGGACCAGAAGGCTGCCGATTACCGCGTTCTGCCGCGGCTTAATTTCTCCAACATCGAGAGCGTGAGCATGACCTACCCGGTTATCGGTTCGCTGGGCGCCACCTCGGAGCTGAAGCTGGCCATGATGACCATCAAAGGCGACCACTCCTTGAAGTACGGCTGGCAGGAACGGCGCTATTGGTACACTTCGCTCGGGCCTGGATACTCCTCCGGCCAGTTCACGTTCAACAACAGCTTCATGCGCTCTTCCGATTCGGACACCAGGGCGTCCAACCACGGTCTGGAATGGGCCGCCTTCCTGATGGGTCTCCCGTCCGGCATCAGCGTCGACACCAACGATTCGGGCTATTGGTCCACGCGCTACCGCGCCCTCTATCTCCAGGACGATTGGCGCGTCTCCGGGCGCCTGCGCCTCAATTTCGGGCTGCGCTATGAACGCGAGGGCGGCATCACGGAGCGGTTCAACCGCGGCCTGAGCGGCGAGTTCCTCTTCGATGCGAAGCTGCCTTTCACCGACCTTGCCCAGGCGGCTTACGCCCAAAGCCCGCTGCCGGAGATGCCCGCCTCCCAGTTCAAGGTGCTGGGCGGCGCCGCCTATCTGGGCGCGCCCAACCGCACTTTCAGCGACGGGACGCACCATTTTCTGCCGCGGTTCGCCGCCGTCTACCAGTTGAGCGGTAAGACCGTGATTCGAGGCGGCTACGGTTGGTTTTACGACACCTTCAACGTCAACAACACGCGCCCGAGCCAGTACGGTTTCAGCCAGCCCACCAGTACCGTGGTGAGCTCGGACAACGGCCTCACGTTCTGCTGCGGAGTCGGCGAGGCCGCGAACCTGTCGGCCAACGGGAGCCCGATCCTCGATCCCTTTCCGGTGCGCGCCGATGGAAGCCGTTTCGATTCCCCTTATCGAGACCGGCTCGGCCTGGTGGCGCTGGCGGGCCGCGGCTACACGTTCACGCCCAGGGACAACGACCCGGCCTGGCAACAGAGATGGCGGCTGGGGGTCCAGAGGGAGATCCTCCCGGATGCCGTGATCGAAGTCTCCTACAACGGCTCCCTCTCGCGCATCGCGGTGAATCAGAGGGTCGACTTCCTTCCCGAGCGATACTGGGCCAAGGGCAACGTGCGGAACCAGGCCGTGGATGACGACCTGAACCGGAACGTGACGAATCCGTTCTACATCGGGAACCTCGCGCCGCTGCGCAGCTCCGACGACACGCTCTACCGGTACCTCAGCACGCAGGGCTTCTTCAGCTCCAGAACCATCCGGAAGCATCAGTTGCTGCGCGCGTTCCCGCACATGTCGAACCTGACCGGTCTGCGCCCGGGCGTCAGTTTTGCGGATTCGAGAGGCACGGCCCGTTACCACGATCTGCAAGTGCAGTTCGAGAAGCGTTTCTCGCGCGGTTTTCAGTCGGCCGTGATGTACACGCGCGCCTTCAGCGATAAACAGAACTTCTACCTGAACGAATTCGAGGCCGCGCCCTCCTGGCGGACCGACAATGATGTCCGCCCGCATCGGTTTGTGTGGAGCGCGATTTGGCAGGTGCCATTCGGGAAGGGACGCCGGTGGATCTCGAGCGGCCCTCTCCAGCACCTGGCCGGCGGCTGGCAGTGGAGCTGGATCTATCAGTATCAGAGCGGCCCCGCCACGAGCTGGGGCAACCGGTTCTTCTATGGCGACCTTGCCCAGCTCGGCTCGCTCTTCAAGCACGCCCAGGTTCACTCCGGGAACGTCCATGTCTGGTTCGAGCCGAGCCTCGCCTATCGCGGCAGCGGCGCAATCCCGAACGGCTTCCAGGGATTCGAAGGCCGTTCGGCCATGCAGCCGGGGCAGTTCCAGGTGCGCGTTTTCCCCACCCTCCTGGACTCGCTGCGCGCCGACGGCATCCGGAATTGGGACATCAAGCTGTTGCGCCGCATCCGGATCACCGAGCAACTGAACACCAGTTTTTCCGTCGACTATCTGAACGCAACCAACCACACCAACTTCGAGGCGCCGGTCACCGATCCGACCAACCTCAACTTCGGCCGCGTGACCAGCCAGCGCGGGTTGAGCCGCATCGTGCAATTCAACCTGCGAGTAGATTTCTGAGAAAACGGGAGTTCGTCGTGAGACTGCCATTTTGTTTGTTCCTCGGCCTCCTGCCTGGGGCTTTCGGGGCCGATCTGCTGGCTCCCTGGAGAGAAGGCGTCAAAGTCCGCCCGGTGGCGCCCGATCAGAACCGCCACTCCATGCACACCTACTTCAACATTTCGCCGGAATCTCCCGATGGGAAATGGGTGCTCTACTACACCTCGAGCGCTCCTGACAGCCACGAGGGCGACATCCGCATACTGGAACGGGCCACCGGCAAGGAGAAGCTGCTGGCCTCGAACCTGACCACGGAAGATGCCCACCGGGCGGCCTGCCAGCAGTGGGTCTGTGGCGGCCGCCAGGTCGTCTTTCACGACCTTCGCAAGGGCCAGTGGCAGGTGATCGCGGTGGATATTAAGACCGGCAAAAAGCGCGTGCTCGCCAGGAATCGCCTGTTGAGCTGGGGCCAGGCCAGCGGAAATATCGTACCGATCTACGGCCTGCACTGGAACCCCGGGCCGCACCGCGACCTCGAGCTTCTGAACGTGGAGACCGGCGAGATTCGCACCGTGGTGACCGCCGCGGCCGTTCGCCAGAGCTACGCGGAAGCGGTCTCGAAGGAGTTCGGCGACAGGCCCATCTCGATCTTCTTCCCGATTCTCAGCCCGGACGGCAAGCGGATCTTCTTCAAGCTCGCGACCCCGGCGGGAGGCGACTTTCGCAGCGCCAAGGCCAGCCACCGCGAGATCCTCATCGGATACGACCTGGAGCGCTCCCGTTTCCTGTTTTTGCATCCACGCTGGGGACATCCCGCCTGGCACCCCGACTCGCGGGCTTTCATCAACGTGCCAACCATGCTGGCGGACAGCGAAACGGGTTCCACCCGCCGCATCCCCGATCTTCCCGTCTTCCGCGGGTCCCATCCATCCATCAGCCCGGACGGACGGCTGTTTACCACCGACACGCTGGCGGAAGCGTTCGGGGGCGCCAAAGGAGAGTGGGGCGTCGCCGTGGCGGATCTCGGCGGGCAGGGCTACGTCATGCTCCACCGTTTCGACGGGTCCAAGGGCGCCACCTCCTGGCGGCGGTCGCATCCCCACCCGGTCTTCAGTCCCGACGGAAAGCGTATCTACTTCAACGTGAACGCCTCCCAGTGGACACAGCTTTTCGTGGCGGAAGCGGGTGCCAACGCATCCACGCGGCCCTGAGGGCCGCCGGTGCGAATTTCGAGGTTGTGTAGCCTGTCACCGAAATCTGGTCTTGACGGCGGCCCTCCGAGGGCGGTAAACCAAGACTTGAAAGGACGAAAAGTATGCGCGCACGACTTGCTGTTCTCTGTCTGTTGGGAGCTGCGGCCTGGTTGATGTTGGCCGGCGCTTCCCGCGCTGATGAGGCCGAGGGTTCGGGAGAATGGCAACTGACCTTCTCTCCCATCAGCAAACTGCTTGACAACAACGACAACTTCTCTCGCGACAACCGGTTTCTGGTTTACGACACACGCGACACGGTGGGCGGCGGCATCGGCAATTCCACCAGCATCATGAAGGTCTCCATCTCGACGGGCTTGGAGAACTTCGTGTACGCTCCCTGGCCGGTGCTCACCGGGTCTCAAGCCGCGCCGGGTCTTGGCGCAGCCTCCTACAGTCCCGTGGATGACCTGGTCATTTTCATTCACGGCCCGCTTCTCCGTGAAACGCCGGAACTGGGTTTCTATGCCGCCACCAACCGTCGGGGCGGCGTGGCGAGGGCCGACGGCAGCGGGGACATGGGGTATCTGGATTGTCGCGACGTGAAATCCGAAGTGACCCCTGGCGGCGCTCATCGCGGCGGTACCCACCGGCACGAGTTCAGCGCCAACGGCCAGCGAATCGGCTTCACCTATGACGATCAGTTGCTGCCACAGTACGGCCGCAACATCGGATTCATGGTTTCACACCCGAAGGCGCCTTGCGGTGTTTCTCTCTGGGCGGCCCTGCTGGTGCCGTTGGTTCCGCCCGCCCAGTCAAAGCCCGGCGACCTCGAACGCGCCGCCGACGACTCCTGGGTCGGCTCCAAGGGGTTGATGCGCGCTTTCATCGGAAACGTGAAGGGAGAGACCGGCGCGGTGATGAGTTCCCTGTTCGTCGCCGACATTCCCGAGAACGTCGATATCACCTCATCCGATTCGGGCGCCAGGAACAGGTACCCTGCGCCGCCACGGGGGACCACGCTCCGGCGCCTCACCATTACACCGGCGGCGGGGATCGTGCGCGGGTCGCTGGATGGCACTCGCATTGGCTACTACGCCACTGCAAGCAACGGCACGCGCCAGGTGTTCATTGTCAATTCGCTCGGCTCCGATCGGCACCCCGATCCCGCCATGCGGCCCATACAGGTAACGCAACTCGAAAGAGGCGCGAGCGGCGGCCTGCGATGGCATCCCTCGGGAAATTCGATCGCGGTGATTAGCGACAACGGCGTGGTGGCAGTTTGCGTGCAGCCGGGCCCTTTGTTCGGCAAGACATATTGGCTCACGCAGCACGGGGCGCAAGTTCCCGCCGCCGATGCTCTCGTCTGGTCCCGCGATGGACGACTGCTGGCGTTCAACCGTCGCGTTCCTACCTACGATGCCGCCGGCAATCTGGTGAAGGACGCGGGCGGCAACGACTTTCGCCAGATCTTTGTGGTGAGGTTTCCCGACCTCGACGGCAACGGAATCGCGGATCCGATCATGTAGGGGCGAGGCATGCCTCGCCCGGCGGCGGGAATTTCGAGGTTGTGTAGCCTGTCCCCGAAATGCCGTAAGCTGGGGGACATGAGAGCGGCGGGAATCTTGCTTTGCGCGATGGCGGCCTTTGGCCAGGACCTGGTGGTTTACGGCGGCACGTCGGCCGGCATGAGTACCGCGGTGGCCGGCGCGCGGCAGGGACTTAAGACGGTGCTGCTGGAGCCGGGACGGCACATCGGCGGCATGGCCACCGGCGGGCTGTCGCGCACCGACGTCGGCAAGCGCGAGGTGATCGGCGGGCTGGCCCTGGAGTTCTACTACCGCACCGGCGAGCGCTACGAGATGCGCCGCTACAACAACCCGGTGGCCTGGTTCTACGAGCCCAAGGCCGGCGAAGACGTGATGCGGGAGATGCTCAAGCAGGCGGGCGTCACCGTGCTGTTCAACCACCGCCTGCGCGAGAAGGACGGCGTGAAGCGCGAAGGGACGAAGATCACCGAGATCGTCATGGAAAACGGCGCGCGCTTCACCGGCCGGATCTTCGCCGACTGCACCTACGAGGGCGACCTGATGGCCCAGGCCAAGGTCTCCTACACCTGGGGCCGCGAGTCGATGGCGCAGTACGGCGAATCGCTGGCCGGAGTGCGGGAGAAGACGCCCAAGCACCAGTTCACGGTGAACATCCCGGCGCGCGACGAAAACGGGCGGCTGCTGCCGGAGATTTCGGCCGCGCCGCGCGGCGAATCGGGCGCGGCCGACAAGCGTGTGCAGGCTTACAACTTCCGCATCATCGCCACCAACGACCCGGCCAACCGCATCCCCTGGCCGAAGCCGCGCGACTACGACCCGAAGCGCTACGAGCTGCTGGCGCGGCTGCTTGCCGCGCTCACCAAGGAGAAGGGGCGCGCCCCGGTGTTTCACGAGATGACGCTGATCGCGCTCATCCCCAACCGCAAAGCGGACTTCAACAACCAGGGGCCGTTCTCGACCGACTACATCGGCAAGAACTACGACTACCCCGACGGCAGCTACCGGCGCCGCGCCGAGCTGTGGCAGGAGCACATCGACTACAACCAGGGCTACTATTACTTCCTGGCCAACGACCCGCGCGTGCCGCCGGGCCTCCAGCGCGAGGTGAACGAATGGGGCCTGCCCAAGGACGAGTACGCCGACACCGGCCACTGGCCGCACCAGCTCTACGTGCGCGAGGCGCGCCGCATGGTGGGCGAGTACGTCATGATCCAGAAGGACCTCCAGGCCGAGCGCGCCAAGCCCGACGTCATCGGCATGGGCTCTTACAACAGCGACTCGCACAACGTGCGGCGTTTCGTCAACGCTCAGGGCTTTGCCGAGAACGAGGGCGACATGCAGGTGCCGGTGCAGCCGTACCAGATCCCCTACCGCATGATCCTTCCCAAGCGCGCTGAGGCGGCCAATCTGCTGGTGCCGGTGTGCTTCTCGGCCAGCCACGTGGCCTATTCGTCGCTGCGAATGGAGCCGCAGTACATGATCATCGGCCAGGCCGCCGGCGTGGCGGCGTCGCTGGCGGTCCGCAACGGCGTGGCCGTGCAGGACATCCGGCTGGCGGATCTCCAGCGGATCCTCAAGTCGCAGGCGGCGGTGTTCGAGTACGTGCCCTACCCGCAGCAGGAAGCGCTCGGCATCATCCGCAACAAGATGCGGCCGCCGGGCCCGGCGCGGTTCAACTGGGAGTAGCGCCGCCAGAGGCGAAGATAACACGCGCCCGCTGCGTGGCCAAGTGTAAATTAATCTCCTGGTCGCCGAAAAAGGCTGGCGCCGCTGGCGAAAGCCCGGTAAACTGTTATCGTTCAGAGGGGGAGCCATGAGTGTGCCTTTACAGTTGGTCTCTATCCGGTCGGACGGAACCGCCACCGCCGGTTTTGAGCACGATCTGGTAGGGTCCAGCGGCCCCATGCAGCAGCTCTACGTGCTGCTGGCCAAGGTAGCCGCCGCCGACTGCACGGTGATGCTCCGCGGCGAGAGCGGCACCGGCAAGGAACTGGCGGCGCGCGCCATCCACCGCAACAGTCCGCGCGCGGCCCGGCCCTTTGTGGCCGTGAGCTGCGCCGCCCTGGCCCCCACGCTGATCGAAAGCGAGCTGTTCGGGCACGAGAAAGGCGCCTTCACCGATGCGCACGCGCGGAAGCCGGGCAAGCTGGAAGCGGCCGACGGCGGCGCCCTGCTGCTGGACGAGATCGGCGAGATGCCGCTGCCGCTTCAGGCGAAGCTGCTGCGCGTTATTCAGGAGCGCGAGTTCGAGCGGGTAGGCGGCACCGACACCGTGCGGGTGAATATCCGGCTCATGGCGGCCACCCACCGCGACCTCAGGGGCGAGTGTGAGCGCGGCCATTTTCGAGAGGATCTCTTCTACCGGCTCAACGTGGTTTCGATTACTTTGCCGCCCTTGCGGGAGAGGCGCGAGGATATTCCGCTGCTGGCCCGCCACTTCGTGGCCAAGTACGCGGCCCACCGTGGGCCTGGACTCGAGATTTCTCCTGAGGCGTGGGCGCATTTGTTGAACTACGACTGGCCCGGCAACGTGCGCGAGCTGGAGAACGCGATCGAAAGAGCGGTGGTGCTGGGCGCGGGCAACCAGATCCTGCCCGGCGACCTGCCGGAGGCGGTGCTGGAGCGTTGTTCCCGATGCCATGCGCGGCCCGACGACATTCGGGAGGCGCTGAAGCTGGAGAAAAGAGAGATGGTCCTGGAGGCGATGCGGCGGTCGCGTGGCAACTACGTCGAGGCAGCCAAGCTGCTGGGGATTCACCCCAACTCGCTCCACCGGCTGGTTCGAAGACTCGGCCTCAAACCCGAGATCGAACGCCCCGTTCGACCCTTCGGCTGCCCGCCGGCCTGACCTCCCGCCCCGCTCAGCGGAACACCACCAGGCTTTCGATGGCCACTCCGGTCCCTTTGCGGTCCCCGTAAGGCTCGCCGCGCACCGCCAGCCGCACCGTGTGCTTACCCGGCTTCAGCCCGAAGGCATGCCAGACCGAGTCGCCGCGCTTGTCGCCCTTTTCGTCCGAGCAGACGTCCACGGTGCGGTCGAGCTTGCCGTCGAGGTAGACGTCGGCCTTGCCGCCCTCGGCCAGGTACGGCCCCACCACGATGGCGCCGGTGCCTTCAAACGTGACCGTCAGCTCCGCGCCCTTCGCCGACGCGATGCGCTGGGTCTTCTCGGTTCGCCACGGCCCGCTGAACGTCCAGCGCGCGTCGTCGGCGCCGATGAGCTCGGCCACCGTACCGAACTTCCAGGTTTGGAGCTTAGGCGGCTTCGGCGTCTGCAGCCGCACCAGCAGCTTGTCGCCTTCGACGCGGCCCCCGTTGCGCTTCACCAGCCCGATGGCCCGCTTCTCGGTGCTCTCGACGATGGTGTTGAACGAGAAATCGGTGTAGCGGAACTTCTCGTTGGCGATGGCGGGAATGCCGCCCTTCCACTCCTCTGGGATCCGCTCGTAGCCGAGCACGACGCCGAGGATGCCGCCCGAGCTGGCCGGGTTGCAGTCCGAGTCCTGCCCGGCGCGGGTCGAGATCTCGATCGTCTTGCCGAAATCCCCCTTGCCATAGAGCAGTCCCAGGGCGATGTAGGCGCCGTTGAGCTTGGCGTCGATGTTGTAGGGTTGGAGCGCGCCGGCCGGGCACGGGTCGTTCTTGTTCCACTTGTCCTCGATGAGCTGCCAGACCTTCTTCCAGTCGTCGGGATACTGTTTGTGCCATGCCAGCAGGTCGGCGACGAGCCGGCCGTAAGGACTTTGCCGCGGGATGGCCGCCAGGCCGGTCTCGACGATGCGCCGCGGGTCGCTCTCGAAGAACGCGGCCGCATACATCGCCGAGACGAACATGCCGCCGTAGATGCCGTCGCCGTAGTTCATCACCCGGCCGGCGCGCAGCGCGATGTCGTTGGCGGCGCGGTAGAGGCCCGGCGCCATAAGGCCGATGAAATCGGCCTCGATCTGGAAGTCGATGTCGTCGGCGTGCGCGTTGTAGCGGGGTGTGCCGGAGAGCGTGGCCGGCACGCCGCGCTTCAGGTTGCGCCGCCCGCTCAGGTTGGCGTGCCAAAGAGCGTACTGCGCGTCGCGGAACATGGCGCCGAAGTCGTCGGCGGTGGCGTCGAGCCCCTTGTCGTCCAGGACCTTGGCGAAGGTCATATCGACGTAAAGGTCGTCCTGCCCCAGCGCGTTCTTAATGCGCTCGGGAGTCCACTTGGGCAGGTCGCCCTCGATGATCTTGCCGCGCGAGCGGAACTCGGTCGGCGCGCCGAAGCTGACGCCGATCATCTGGCCCGCCCAGCCGCCGGCGATCTTGTCGCGCAGGACCTTGAGCGGGATTTCGCGCGTCTGGGCGGCCGCCGAACCCAGCGCCAGCATTGCCGCGAGAAACTGAATTCCGATACGCATGGTGTGCTCTCCTTGAATACGATTCAACCTAGATCTTATACTCTACCTGTCTCGACGGGCGGTTGAGGTTCGGAGGCCCTGCTCTGACTGCTGGGCGACGGCCCCCGGCTCTCTAAACGAGGTAACCACCGAACTCTTCCAGCGGCGCATCGAAATCCGGGGCCATGCGGATCTTGCCCTTCAGCAGACCCAGCGGAGGCTTGCGGCCCCGCTCCGGGAGGCGGGTAAGCAAGGCCATTGGCTTGCCGTGGCGGGCGATGAGGATGTCCTCGCCGGCGGCCGCGCGTTGCACCAGCCTGGAAAGGCTGCTCTTGGCATCGTGCATGTTGATCATCGTCGCCATGCGTTAATCTTAGCCCAATATTCGGGCTTAAGTCCCAAACCCAGCTTTCATGTCGTCACCCGGCAGCCGCCGCCCGCTGCCTCGGCCGGGCTGGCGCGGCCCCGCCGCCAGCCGGCCCAACGTGCTCTTCTATTTCCCCGACCAGATCCGCCTTCAAGAGCCTCAACAACACCGTGGGCGAGGCGCCGCTCGCGAGTCTGCCCAACCCACTGGTGAACCGGCGCGGCATCCCGACCGAGCCACTGTCGTTCACCTCGGCCTTCAACCCGCGGCAGTTCCAGTTCGGGCTGAAGATCAACTTCTGAAGCCAGACTGCGGGCGCCGGTCGGGGTGTCGCTCAACGGCGCCGCCGTTGTGGTAGCGTACTGGTGAGGGATAAATCTGAAGTTCGAATGGGACCCCAAGAAGGCAGCAACCAACGTCTTCAACCACGAGGTGTCATTCGAGGAAGCTCTGACGGTCTTTGCAGACCCGTTGGCACGGATCTTCGATGACGAGGACCACTCTATCGACGAGCAGCGGGAAATCATCGTCGGGCATTCCGCAAGACTACGCCTGTTGGTGGTCTGCTTCTCGGCGCGGGAGGACATAGTGCGGATCTTCAGCGCTCGCAGGGCCACGAAGCGGGAGCGACTCGACTATGAAGAAAACGTCCAATAGTAGGCGCCGGCGCCCGGTGCCGGTCGCCATCCGGGCAGAGTACCGCTTCGATTACCGCAAGGCGCGACCGAACCGTTTTGCAGCGCTGATGGAGGGCAGTACCGTTGCGGTTGTTCTCGATCCGGATGTGGCATCGGTCTTCCAGACGTCCGAGGCGGTGAATTCATTACTCCGATCGGTCATATCGGCGCTGCCGGAACACGTTAAGCGTGAGCCCAAGGCGGGCTAAGAAGACGTTGCAGCCGACGGCGCAAAAGAGGCGCCGCTCGCGAGTCTGCCCAACCCGCTGGTGGGCCGGTGCGGCATCCCGACCGAGCCGCTGTCGTTCACCTCGGCCTTCAACCCGCGGCAGTTCCAGTTCGGGCTGAAGATCGACTTTTGAAGCCAGGCTGCGGGCGCCGGTAAAGACTCGGTTCGAGGCAAAATTCCGAAGATTTCGGGGATTTTCGGTTCCGAGGTTGACTCGCATGTCGGACTGAGGTCTAATTGGGTAGGTGCTGGCGGCTGCCGGAAGGTCAGGCGCAATGGTCACTTTAACCGGGGTTCGTCGGTCTCCGTTGGGGCTGGGCCGGGCGCCGCTTTAGGCGGCCCGTCGCGCCGGCGTCGCCAGGCGCCTGACCACCCACGGCTTTCGGCATTCGTTTGCGACCCATTTGCTGGAAGACGGTTACGACATCCGAATGGTGCAGGAACTGCTGGGGCACCGGGACGTCAAGACGACGATGGTCCACACGCAGGTATTGAATCGTGGCGGGCTGGGGTCCACAGCCCGCTGGACCGGCTGCGCAAGCCGATGTCGGTCGAGACCAGGGGTCTTACACCGACCGAGCGATTGGGTGAGACTCCCGTTGGAAGGCAGTCAACTGGAGCGAAAGTTGCTAGCAGGTAAGGAGTTGCGGTCGCGAGCGGCCCGGGGGCGGCTTCCTCATAGTGTGAGCGCCAGGGTTCTTACGCTGACCAAGATAAACAGAAGTTAGACGAATCCAGATGGATGATTACTATGTTTACGTGTACATCGACCCAAGGAACCATGAGGAGTTCTACTACGGCAAGGGAGCAGGCTCGCGCAAAGCCACCCACCTTGTGGATCAGTCCGACACCGAAAAGGCCAAACGGATCGCCGACATACGAAAAGAGGGTCTCGACCCCATTATCCGCGTCATAGCGCGCGGGTTGTCGGAGTCCGAGGCGCTCCTGGTGGAGAAGACGCTCCTACCTGAATCCGGCGCATTCTGGGGCTCGAAGGGCCTTCGCGGGACCTGCTGAA
>JBBTDS010000692.1:0-2271 GCA_038060875.1 Acidobacteriota bacterium
TCCAGATCGATGGACCGCAGGCACGATCTTCGCGCCGCCGCATGGTCATCGCCGAGACGATAGCCACCCATCCTGCCAACTTTACCCACAGATTTCGCCGAAGACCTTTGGTATAAAGCTTCAGGGTCAACTTGCCTTAATGGATCTTGAACACCGTCACTCCATACGCTGGGGTCTCGACCACGCTTTCGTAGCGGTCCCGGTTCAGCGTCTTGCGGCTGTACTCGCCCTGGTAGGTCGTGTATTCGTAGCGGAAACCACTGCGCTGTTGCTCCTCCAGACTCAAGCCAAAGCACAGGCAGGCAGTGTAGATTCAACGCTCACAGATCTGGCGCAACAGCCCTGTTGCATTCGCGGTGCGCCAGGTCTCTGCCGCTGTCGCCAAGGCCCGCGAAAACGAGCTGCATCGTTTTAAGCCCAATCGGGTTTCCCTCAACAACGAGCGTTTTGACAGAGATCTGGCGGGCCAGTGCGGGTAACGGCGGCAGCGGCCCGCCGGATTTCACCGCCGGCAGAAGAAGGGCGCCGATCTCTCCCGGATCAAACTCAGCGATGCCGGTGAGGACGACCACGAGCTGCTGCGGCGGAAAAATCGCGATCCGCTCGCCGCCACGGCCGCGGGCCTCATACAGGCCCTGGGGCTCGCGCGGGAACCACCACTTGTACCCGTGCGCTTCGCCCTCCGGAAGTTCCACCTGGCGGCGGGTGGCTTCTTGAATCCACTCCTCAGAGACGATCTGCCTGCCGTTCCACACTCCCTGCTGGAGGAACAGGTATCCGAGCTTCGCCATGTCCGTAGGCAGTAGGTAACTGTCCCCCCAGCCGTGGCTGTTCCCCTGGGGATCCTTGGGCCAGATGCCCGGTTCGGATACCACATTCGCGAGGCTGCGGCCGGAAAGAAATCCAGCACGCGCGCGTCCACGCTCTTGATGAACCCCTTGTCGATGGCTATCCCGATCAGCGTCGAGGTCACGCTCTTGGTGACCGAGGCGAGGTCGTGCATGGGGGCCTCGGCTACAAGCCCGCCCGGCGGTACACCTCGCGGCCGCCCACCACCGTCGCCAGCGCGTCGATGTCCTTGATCTCCTCCACCGGGCAGGTGAGGAAGTCCTTCGAGATAATCACCAGGTCGGCCAGCTTGCCCGGCTCGATCGAGCCTTTGATCTTCTCCTCGAACGACAGGTAAGCCGCGTTCAGCGTCCACAACCGCAGCGCCTCTTCCCGGCGGATCGACTGCTCTGGGTTGAGCACGGCGCCATCGGCGGTGCGGCGGGTGATGGTCATCCACATGCCGAAGAAGGGGTGGTAGGGGTTGATGGCGTTGCGCGAGTCGAAGCGGATCATGTGGTCGGACCCGCCGGCCACCACGATGCCCGCATCCAGCAGCGAGCGGAACGGCAGGAAGTGGCTCATGCGCGCCGGGCCGAAGACGTCCTTCAGCGCCGGCCCGTCGAAGTGGTGCCAGGCCGGCTGGCAGTCGAACACCACGCCCAGCTTCTTGGCGCGAGTCCAGGCCTGCTCGTTCGGGAAGTTGACGTGGCTGATGGTGAACCGGCGCTCGCGGATCGGCTTCTCGCGGTCGGCGGCCTCGTAAGCCTCGAGCAACAGATCGGTGGCCCCGCCACCGGCGGTGTGCGCCGTCATCTGCCAGCCGAGCTCGTTGGCCGCGCGCGCCATCTCAACGAGGTTCTCCTTCGGCACCGACTGCACCCCGCGGTAGTCCGGGTCCTTGTAGCCGTAAATCTGCGTGTTCAGCCCGTACGGCTCCCGCAGCAGTGCGGTGCCAATGAGAATGCCGCCGTCGAGGATGGTCTTGATCGAGCCGACGCGGACCCACTCGTCGCCCCAGCCGGTAGTGAACGGAACCCGCCGCACCTCCTCGCGCACCTGCTGCGGCGTCCCCTGCGCGCTGATCGAGTAAGTGACATAGGTGCGGACAGTCAGCTTGCCCTCGCGCTGGAGCTGCTGGTAGGCGCGGAAGCCCTCCGGCCCCTGGCCGCGGTCGATCGTGCTCGTCAGCCCGGCCTCGTTGTATTTCTTCTGCATGCTCTCGATCGCCCACAGCAGGTCCTGGTGCGTGCGCGGCCGCGTCCGCCGCAGCGGTCCCAGCAACTGCGGCGCCCCCAGGATCAGCCCGGTCGGCTCGCCCCGCTCGTCTTTGATGATCTTGCCGTTGGAAGGGTCGGGCGTGTCGCGGGTGATGCCGAGCTTGGCCAGCAGCGCCGAGTTGAGCACCGAGGTGTAGCCGTTGTCGGTCATCGCCAGCCGGTT
>JBBTDS010000693.1:0-9544 GCA_038060875.1 Acidobacteriota bacterium
TTCCATCGATTCGAGAATCTGCCACGGCCAGGCGTGCGTGAAGGGCACTCGGATACCCGTCCACCAGATTGTCCGCATGCTGGCGAACGGCGACACCGTGGATGAACTGCTGGCCGAGTACCCTTCTGTGTCCCGCGAGGACATCATGGCTTGCCTCGACTACGCAGCAGAGTTGGCCGAAGAGCAGGTCACGCCGATTCAAGCCGCCAGCCTCTGACGGATGAAGATCCTCGTTGACGAGAACATGCCGCGCATGACGGTGGAGCGCCTGCGCGAACTCGGCCACGACGTGAAAGACATCCGCGGGACGGCGGGCCCCGCGCCAGCCCAATCGGCTGAAGATTCACCAGTCAGTGATGCACGCTACTGAGCGATTCCAGGAAGTGGAGTGGCAGGGGCTGCTCGTGGTCATGCGCGACGCGACGATGAGCACCTCGCGCGCCGGCGGCCCGGTCGAGAAGTAGAGCGGCACAACGCGCGTTATGCGATGACTCGGTAGCAGTGCTCGCCGTCTTCCCGCTTCGCGGACTCCACAGTCAGGCTGAGTTGCTTGCCGACCGCGCCGCTGATGAAGCCGCGCGTGGTCCGGTCCCGCAGCGCTCTTCGGATGCAGCACTGCTCATACCGGCTGAGCAAGAAACAAGCGCCGACCGCGTGGCTCTTTTGTACCACGTTCTCCCAAAACGGCATTCGGACCGGTCCTGAAGTTGCCCTGTCGTCCGCTTGGTGGTCTCAGAGTCGCGGATCTGCTCTCAGAAATATTATGCGCCGCACACCAGAGTCTTACAAGCCCATTCGTTCCCGAGCCGATCGCTGTAATCCGCAATCATTAGGCGCTGACCGGGGTTCACTTGGAGTCGCTCACCCGCTGGCCGCCTTCCGCGCCAGCGGCTACCTGGAGCGCGTCACCCGCGAGCGCGCCGCCAAGGCCGCCGGCGCCGTCTCCTCCTACGCGTGAAGCAACGCTCCGCTCTCCGCAACTTTGTCGAGTGCGCGGCGGAGCTGGCTGTGCTGGCGGCCCTGGAGTGGATGCCGCGCCCGCTGGCCGAACGGTTCGCCCGCGTCTGTGGGCGGCTGCTTGATCTGGCGACGCCGCGCCTGCGGCGGGTGGCTATGCGCAACCTCGAGCTGGCGCTGCCGGAAACCAGCGCCGCCGAGCGCCGGCGGATCGCCGCGCCGATGCACATCCTCGTCCGCCGGCTCGATAACCCGCTGATCGACCGCCTGGTGGCCCGCCGCCGCGCCCTCTCCGGCAACCGCGTGCTGGAGAAGAAGGACTCGGCCCGCGCCATCCTCAAGGCGCTGCGCGCCAACGAGGCGGTCGGCTCCTCATCGACCAGAACTCCAGCCCCGAGGAAGGTGTGTTCGTCGATTTCTTCGGAGTGCCCGCCTGCGCCGCGGTTGGGTTTTGCGAAGCTCGCCGCCCACAGCGGCGCGGCCGTGATCCCCGCCGACGCCCAAGCGGACACCCGGCGTCTCCACCGGCAACTGGAAGCGGTCATCCGCGCGCACCCGGACCAGTGGCTCTGGATCCACCGCCGCTGGAAAACCCGCCCGCCAGGGGAGCGGCCGCTGTACTGATCGAGTGCCGCTCGTGGGGTGAACCTCCAGGTTTGCGAGCCGGCTGTCGAACCGGCTTCTGGCGAGGTGGCAGAACTCCACCCGGCCACCCACCGGCAGAAAAGCCGGCAGGAAAGCCCGCTCCCAAGCGTGGACCCTCACCCCACCCTCACAGCAGTTTCTCGATCTCCCCCAGAAACCTCCGCGCTACGCGCGGTGCATTCCACTGCTCCACCTCGCGGCGGCCCGCCTCGCCCAGTGAGCGGCGCAACTCGAGATCGCAGTACAGCCGGGATGAGATGTGCGAAGCCGTGGTAGGATGGGAGCAAATGCCGGAAGTCAGCCGCTTCTTTGGCATCCTGATTCGTATGTATTATGACGAGCACAATCCGCCGCATTTCCACGCCGTATATGCCGGGAATGAGGCGCAAGTGGGGATTGAGCCCATACTGGTTCTGGGCGGGCATCTCCCGAATCGTGCTGCGTCAATGGTCCTTGAATGGGCCGCGCTTCATCAACGAGAGTTGATGACAAACTGGCATCGATTACGGAATGGCCAACCGGTACAGAAGATTGAACCCCTGGAGTAGAAGGATAGGTCATGTTTCCGAGAGTCAAGCACGTCCGCCATCTTGGGGAGTATCGCCTGGAGTTGACTTTCACCGATGGCACAAAGGGGGAAGTCGATTTCGAAAAGCGCGTGGTCGGCCGCGGGGGCGTGTTCAGCCCGTTAGAGGACATCAGTTTCTTCCGCCGGGTCGCGGTTGACCCCGAAGCCGGGACCATCGTGTGGCCAAATGAAGTCGATTTCTGCCCGGACGTGTTGTACAGCCTTGTGACAGGCAAACCGATCCCAGTGCTTGAGCCCGCCTGACACTCACAGCAGGCTCTCCAACTCCCCCAGAAACCGCCGCGCCACCCGCGGGGCGTCGTATTGCTCGACCTCGCGGCGGCCCGCCTCGGCCAGCGAGCGGCGCAACCCCTCGTCGCGGTACAGCCGCTCGATCGCTTGCGCCAGCGACGCGGCATCCTCCGGCTCGGCCAGGATGCCGTGGCGCACCACCTCGGGCACGGCTGCCGCCCGCGCGGCCACAATCGGCTTGCCCGCGGCCATCGCCTCCAGGAACACAATCCCGAAGCCTTCCTGCACGCTCGGCAGCGAGAACACATCGGCGCGGTTGTACTCCCGCGCCAGCTCGTGTTGCGACACATCGCCGAGCCAGCGCACCGTTTGATCCAGGCCCAGCTCGCGCGACATCCGGTGCAGCTTGCGCGCCTCCGGCCCGCCGCCCACTATGCGCACTTCCAGCCCGCGAACGCGCTCGCGCAACCGCGCCGCCGCCGCCAGCAGCACCGGCAGCCGCTTGCGCCGGTAGAAGCGGCACACCGTGAGCACGGTAAACCTCCCCGGCTCCGGCGCGCCCGCGTTGCGCCGGAACAGCTCGCGCCAGGCGGCCAGGTCGATCGGCTCCGGCACGATCGCCGGCGCCCGCTCGAACCCATAAAGCTGTCGCAGCCGGAGCGCCGCGTACTCGCTGGTGGTCATCACCAGGTCCGCGCGGCGCGCGTGCGTCCGCTCGCAGGCCGCCTGGATCGCCATCGTCCACCGCGTCAGCCCGCGCTCGAACCCCATTTCGTCGGCGATCACTCCCTTGATCGATGCGACGTGCGGGACCCGTGAGCGCCCGGCGATGCGGTAACCGTCCAGGTCAAAGCCGACGGTGAGATCGCAACCCGCCGGCGGGCGGCGGCGAAGCTGCTCGTTGAAGATCAGCCGGGTGAGGGTGTAGACGGGCAGGCGGAACTGCGGCGCCACCAGCTCCACCTCCACGCCCAAACCCTCCAGCGCGCAGGCCAGCGTGTGAATCCCGGCGAACGTCCCGCTGCCACGCACGGCATCCAGCGGCGTCGAAGTCAGGAACCTGAGCTTCAATTAAGGTACGCGCACCACCAGCACGCCGGCCTGCTTACCATCGCTGGTGTAGCCGACGGCGGCGATGGTGTTGGCCTTCGGGTTGGCCTGCTGCAACACCACCGGCTGCGCGGCGGGTTGCGGGGCCTGACCCGGTGGGACCGCACCGCCCGGCGCTGGCGGCCTTGGCTGCCCGCCGGCGTCGGGCTGGCCGGCCGCCCCGACCAGCCCGCCCACGGCCGCGACGCCTTCCGGGTTCGCCGGCATCAGCAGGTCGCCGGTCAGCAGGTCATAAATCAAGTATTGCGAGCCGGTCCCGCCGGCTTTGACTCCCCGCGCCACCAGCTTGCGCGTGGTGGTGAAGATCCCCAGCAGGTTCACCTGCGCGAAGCCCTCCGGGGTCGGCAGCATGCGGGCCTCGGCGCGCTCCAGGTCAAAGTAGATGAGGCCGGCGTCCCCGGCGGCGCGGTTCGCCGCCAGCGCCACCAGCGCGTTCATCGCGGGAACGCGCACCGGGTTGGCGAAGGTCGTCACGCCGGCGGGCAGCGCCATCTGGAAAGCGGACGCGGTCACGCCGTCCAGCACGAACAGCGTATCGGCCAGGTTGCGCCGCGATGGATCGGTGTTGCTGCCGTAAATGAAGTCGTTCAGGTCGCCGGTGGAGCTGGGGTCCGCGTCGAACTGTCCCTGGCCTGGCAGCGGAACGGCCGCGGCGGTTTGCGCTTCCAGATCCAGCACGATGAAGCCCGCCCCGGGGCAGGGATCTTTGAATTCCTTCTCCGCCGCCCTGCTGCCCAGCAGCACCAGTTTCCGCCCCAGTTCCAGGTTGTAGAAAGGAATGTTCGGCGAACAGGCGGCGGCGAACCACCCCTCGGGAAAGCTGACGACCGCGCCGCCGAGTCCCTCGCCCGAGAAGGCCGCCACCCCATGCCGCGAGTCGTCGCCCCGCCGGGCGAGCACGTAGAACACCCTCTTCTCGCCATCGAAACTGGCGGTCACCCGCCGGGCCAGCAGGGCCGCACCTGCACGGGGGTCGGGGGGCGCCCCCGGTCTTTGCGGCGGCGCCGGCGCCACCAGCGGAACCCAACCCTCGGGGAAGTCCGCGCTCCCCTGCACTTCGCCCTGCCGGTTGATCACCGCGACCTTCGCCTTGGTGGGCTGATCGGCGCTGTCCCCGACGACCACGGCGAACACTCCCGCCTGCAACTGGGCCATCGCCAGCACGTGAGTGAGGCCGTCACCAAGGTCCACCTGTGGGTTGAAGGCCGCGCCCGCACCGCCGGCAGCCGCACCCGCCGCCGCGGCGGCCGGCGCGCGAACTTCGCCCGTTTCCGCGTCGATCAGCACCGTTCGCGCAGGCGTGCCCCCGATGACGGCGGCGAAATCCCCGCCCGGCGCGCTCGCCAGAGCCACCGCCGGCTCCGGCAAATCGACCGTCATCGGCTGCTCCTTGGCGGGGTCGAAGATGATGACCTTCGCGCTCACCCCGGCCGGCGGCTCGCCCTCCGGCGGTCCGACCAGCGCCGCCAGCGCCGATCCCTCGGCCGCTGCGACGACCGGCGTGCGCGCGTTCCGGTTGCCGGTGGTCAGACAGGTGTCGATCTTAGTGGCCTGAAGCTTGCCCAGGTCAAACACGTAGCTTGGGTAGCAGCCGTCCTCGCCCCGCGCGCCGCTGCCGATCATGTAAGAGCCCCGCAGGTCGGCGCCCACCAAGCCCCGCAACTCCGGCGCCCCTTCCGGCAAGGCAAGGAAGCGCACCTCGGCCCCCGTCTGCTTCTGGAACGTCGCCCGGTTCGCGGGCCGGTTGCCCGCGACCAACGTGACGATGTCGCCAGGTTGCGCCGCCGGCGGCGCCTGGATGCGCACGTCGAATTCGCCCACGCGTTGAGTGGAGAGCGCCGCCGTGACCGCGGCCGACAGTCCCCCCACGTATGCGCGGATCTCCTGTCTCGGCCTGGCCGGCGGCTCCTGCGGCCCCGCCTCTCCAGGGCCGACCCGCGGCTGGGTCGGTCCCAGGCCGGTCGCCGACAGCGTCAGCGTGGTTCCCGCCAGGCTTCCGGCCGCCTCGCCAAAGCCCTTGTCGCCCGTCGTGCGGATTGCCGGTTCCAGTTGGTTGATGAGCACCCGCGCCGGCCGGCTCTCCGCTCCGCCGCGCCGCACCACCACGGTGGCGAGCCCCGCCGTTGCATCCCAGGGCACCTGGGCCACGATCAGCTCGGGGCTGGCCGAAAACAGCGGGACGGGCTTGCCGTTGATGAGCACTTCGACCGCCGGGTCCGCCAGCCGCAACGGCAGCGGCGCGCCCGCTGCCTTGGCCCCTCCCGGCGGGCCCAGGCTCAGCCCCTGGATGTGGAGGATGCCGCCGGGCGCCGCGACCGACGGCGCCGGCTGCTGCGTGAACGCGTTGATCACCCCGCGGGGATTGACCACCGGCCCCACCGGCGCCTGCGCCAGCAGCGCCGCGCACAGACAAACTACACCTGCAAAAAACCGCATACTTTCCCCAACCCACAATACTACACTGGGTTTCGGACATGAACCCCTGCCTGACCATCGCCACCCTGTTGCTGGCGGCCGCTCCGCCCCTGCGCCTCAGCGTCTATACCACCGCCGGCGGCGTCAATAAGTACCTGAGCACCCCCGAAGGCCGCCAGAAGGCCATCGCCGTCCTGCGCCCCCTGAAGGTCTCCCGCATCTTCCTGGAGGGCCGGCGCGGCGATGAGTATGTCCCTCCGGATCTGCTCCGCGCCGTTCGCGACCACTTCGCGCGCGAGGGCTTCGCGGTCTCCGGCGGCATCGCCACCGTCCCCGGCCCCACCTTCGGCGTGCGCCAGAACGAACGCCTCGGCTGGCTGAACTGGGAGGCCGCGAAGACCCGCCGCGACATCTCCGCCTTCTTCACCGAGAACGCGCCGCTGTTCGACGAGCTCATCGTGGACGACTTCTACTGCACCGCCGATACGACGCCGCCCTCCGAGAAGGCCCGCGGCACCCGCACCTGGGCCCGCTACCGCCAGGACCTGCTGGTGTCGCTCATCGCTCCCATGATGCTCGAGCCCGCCCGCGCGGCACGGCCCGGCGTCAGGCTCATCTTGAAGTACCCGCAGTGGTACGACCGCTTCCACCTGTTCGGATACGACCCCGCGCGCATGTCGCCGCCCTTCGACAGCGTCTGGGTGGGAACCGAGGTGCGCAACCCCGAAACGCAGCGGATGGGCTTCGTCCAGCCGACCGAGGGCTACTTCAATTTCCGCTGGCTGCGCGCGGTGGCCGGCGAGAAGGTCCAGGGCGCCTGGTTCGACCACATCGAATCGACCGCGCAGAACTTCCTCGACCAGGCCTACCAGAGCGTGCTGGCCGGCGCGGGCGAGCTGACGCTGTTCCATCTCGGCGACCTGATGGAAGGCCACCCCGGCGACGCGCTGCTGGCCGCGGCCCTGCCCGAGTTGTTCGCGCTGGCCGGGAAAGTGCGCGCCCGCGCCCCGCGGGGCGTCGCTTTCTACAAGCCGCCCGCGAGCGACAGCGACGAGAACATGTACCTGATGGACTACCTCGGCATGCTCGGCCTGCCGCTGGTTCCCGAGGCCCGCTACCCGCACCAGGCCCGCGCCGCCGTGCTGGCCGTGCAGGCGGCCGCCGACCCAAACCTGGTCGATCACGTCCGCCGCCATCTGGGCGGCGGCGCCACGCTGATCCTCACCCCGGCCTTGCTGCGCCGCGTGCCGGCGCTGGCCGAGATGGCCGGCGTGATCGTCTCGCGCGAGGCTCAGCCCGGCACGATCACCGAAGCCCGCCTCGGCGGCCGCCGGGTGGCGCTGGCGACGCCGCTCGAAGTCGATCTCGGCCTCGCGGCGCCCGCGGCGAACATGGTCATCGCCACCAGCGCGCCGCCGCTGCTGACCCGCCGCGGCCGGGTCTTCGTCTGGAACCTCCGCACCTTCTCCGAGCAGGACTACCGCGACACCGGCGAATGGCTGCTCGCCCCCAAGCCTCGCGGCCTCCCCGCCCTGCCGGACGAGCTGGTGAATGCGCTGCGCGCGCCTCTGCTGGCGCCCTTGGGGATTCGCCTGGCGGCCCCCGCGCGGGTGGCCTTCTACCAGTTCGGCGGCTTGGAGTGCCTCTACAACTTCCGCGGTCAGCCCGTCGAGGTGCGGCTGAATGGCAAGCTGGTGAAGATCGGCGCGAACCGGCTCTGGTGCTCGGAGCCGCTATAATAAGGGAAAGCCCTCTTGAGCGTTCCTGCCACAGCCCAGGTCGAAGTTGTTCCACGTGCCGCCCGCGCCGGCCTGCTCGCGCTTGGCCTGCTTTCCCTCGGCCACTTCTTCGTGGACCTCTACTCCAGCGCTCTCGGCGCTCTTCAGCCGCTGCTGCTGGACCAGTTCGGCCTCACGCTGACGCAGGCGGGCATCCTCGGCGGGCTGCTGGTCTTCTCCTCCTCGGTGATGCAGCCCGTCTACGGCTTTCTCTCCGACCGGCTTCACACCCGCCTGTTCGCCGCGCTGGGGGCGGCCGTCGCCGGCGTTTTCATCTCCTCGCTTGGCCACGCTTCCGGCTTCGGGTGGCTGATCGCGATGGCCTGCCTGGGCGGCGCCGGCATTGCCGCCTTCCACCCGCAGGCTTCGTCGATGGCCACCACCGGCATCGAAGGCCGGCGGGGCCGGGCGATGGCCATTTTCATCAGCGCCGGAACCCTCGGCATGGCGCTCGGCCCGACTTACTACTCCGCCATCGCCGGCGCCTGGGGCCTGGCCCGGACCCACTGGGCGGCGCTGCCCGGCCTGGTGGTCTCGGCGCTGCTGGTCTGGCGCCTGCCGGCTGCGACACGCGCCAGCCGGATGCCTGCCCGCCACGCTCAGTGGAGAGCGCTGGCGACCATCTGGCGGCCCCTGCTGGTGCTGTACTTTCTGGTCTTCCTCCGCTCGGTGGTTCAGATCACCTTCACGCAGCTTCTGCCACTGTATCTTCACGTCGAGCGAGGCTACTCGGTGGCCGGCGCCAGCCACGTCTTGTCCTTGTACCTGTTGGCCGGCGCGGTGGGCGGCTTCCTCGGCGGGCACATGTCCGACCGGCTGGGCGGCCGCCGCGTCATCCTGATCTCGATGGCCGGCTCGGTGCCCTTCCTGGCCTTGTTCTTCCTGACTAGCGGAGTGGCGTCAATCGCCAGCCTGGCGCTGGGCGGCCTGATCCTGCTGTTCACCATCCCAATTAACGTGGTCATGGCCCAGGAGTTGGTTCCCGAGCAGGCCGGTACCGTCTCGGCCCTGACGATGGGTTTCGCCTGGGGCATAGCCGGCCTCATCTTCATCCCGCTCACCGGCTACGTCGCCGACATCTTTTCCCTGCACTACGCTCTGGCTGCTTTGACCATCTTCCCGGCGCTCGGCTTCCTGTTGGCGCTGAGGTTGCCGAAATGAGCCCCGCGCCCGGAGCGGTCTGCCTGCTCAGCGGCGGCCTGGATTCCGCCACCTGCCTGGCCCTGGCCCGTCGCGACGGCTTCGAGTGCTACGCCCTCTCGTTCGACTACGGGCAGCGGCACCGCCAGGAGCTGGAGGCGGCGCGGTGCATCGCCCAAGCGCTGGGCGCCGCCCGGCACCTGGTCCTGCGCATCGACCTCGGCGCGTTCGGCGGCTCCGCCCTTACCTCCGGCATCGAGGTGCCCAAGGGCCGCTCGGCCGCCGAAATCAGCCGGGGCATCCCCATCACCTATGTCCCGGCCAGGAACACAGTCTTTCTGGCCTGCGCGCTGGCCTGGGCCGAAGTGCTCGAGGCCTCCGACATCTTCATCGGCGTCAACGCCCTGGACTACTCCGGCTACCCCGACTGCCGCCCCGAGTACATCGAGGCCTTCGAGCGCATGGCCGCCCTCGCCACCAAGGCCGGCATCGAGGGGCGGATGCGCCTGAAGATCCACACCCCGCTGATCGCCATGACCAAGGCCCAGATCGTCAGGCTCGCCTGCGAGCTCGGCGTCGATCTCGGCCTCACCCACAGTTGCTACGACCCGGACCCGCAAGGCCGCCCCTGCGGCGCCTGCGATGCCTGCCTCCTCCGCCGCAAGGGCTTTGAGGAGGC
>JBBTDS010000694.1:0-1502 GCA_038060875.1 Acidobacteriota bacterium
GCTGGCCGCGCACTTGCGATCTTGAGGCTTCTTTCAAGGTGCTGTGACTTGGATTCCAGGCTAACGCTGTCGTAACCAGGGCAAACAACACGTGTAGCAGCAACCCGCGAGGACAGCCATCACCTCACCGGCGAGGGGGGTCGCCCGCGGCGCCGCGCCGGTCGCCGCCACGGCGGGCTGGCTGGGGAGAGTACGTCCAGCGGTAGGTGTCCCACATGTCTTGCACAAACGGGTCCCAGGTCTGGCGCTGGCGCGACCAACTGGCCGAGTAGTCCCTGCCGCGGACCTGCTTGATGACCTGAATCGCCTCGGAGTCGTCCTCGGTCATCCAGCGGTCCACGTAGTCGAAGAAGGCCGGGTGGTTCCATTCGTCCTCGGCGCCCAGTATCCTGGCGGCCAGCGCCTGGCCCACCCACGCGAGGCTCGTACAGCACCGGCGGTAGCTCTCGCCGATGTCTCCCGGCCACTCGGCGGGGGGCAGGTGCTCGTACGACCCCCAGTCCGGGTTGTCGGGATGGCCCTTGGAGCCGAAGTGTCCGGCGTAGACCACGCCGGCGCCGGTCCAGCCCTTGTCGTACATCGTCTGCATGTCCTCCTGGAGGGCCAGCGAGGGGTAAGTCTTGGAGGGCGCGGCCATCTCCGCATCACCGAGCATCAGGCCGGCGAAAGCGATGAGCCACTTCCGCCCGCTGTTGTGCCCGCCGTGCGCGAACCACCCCGCGTGCCCCCCGGCCTGGACGATGCCCCACAGGTCGATGCCAACCTGCACCATGTTGATAAGGAGCTTCTCCTTCTGCTCAGGGGTGAAGTCAGAGCAGAGCAGCAATGAGCCTATGCCGGCCGCCCGCGCGAATTCCCGCCCATAGACCGGCATGTTCTCCATCGGGGCGGCGAATCCGTACGTAATCGTGTCGAGCCATGGACGCTCAAAGATCCGCTCCATGAAGGCCAGCGAGAGGGGACCGCTGTCGTACCGCATGCGGATCCCGTCCAGCGGCAGCCGCGGCAGCAGGCCGCGTTGAAGATCGCCGGCGTGGTAGAGCCTGTCGCGCCTGCGGTCGCAATAGCTGGGGCGGAACGTGTCCGCGGGCACGGCGCCGGACATGCAGGTCAACACGGCCGCCGTCTGGATGGGATTGGCCGCGTGGTCCGAGGGACGGAGCATGTTGGGGAGCACACCTGGCTTTTCGACGCTGATGGAGGAGATGAGCGCGTCGCCGGGTTTCAGCTTGACCGGCGGATACACATCGTAGGCCGAACTGTACCGCCCGGAGGAGAGACGGCTGTCGAAGCCGGTCTTGCCGTTATTGGTTGTGAGGTTCAGCACGGAGCCGTTTCGCCCTGGCGCAGGGGCCGGAGTGATCTGGATGACATCCACTTCTCCGACCACGTACCAGTCGCCGTTGACGAACTGTCCGCAGGGCGCCGCACGGTCGAACGTCCAGGTGATCCCGTACTGGCTGATGCTGGTCAGCAGCGGGAGCTCGGGCATGCCGGCGGCG
>JBBTDS010000694.1:1602-12560 GCA_038060875.1 Acidobacteriota bacterium
TCCTCGGACCAGTCCGTCAAGCCGATGGACCTGGCCATCTCGCCCACAGTGAGCGCGGGATCGTTCGACCAGAACAGGCCACAATCCTCCTCCTCGTAATAGCGGAACCCTACCCGATCGCCGTACTTCTCCTTCAACCCCGCGCCATTCTTGAGTTGTGGAGCCCAGGGCAGAACCATGAAGCTGAGGTCGATTTCCTCGACCAGCACGCGCTGTGGAGGCCGGACCTGCGCGGTGATCTTCCCCGTGGGCTCGAAAATCGAGGCATTGTTCCGCCAGTTGCTCGATACGACGTAGCACTGGTGGCTCATGGCGCGGAAAGCGGGATGCGCGGTCTGCGGCGATTGCGTGGGCCACGCCACCACCTCGGCCCCCTGGCGCTCGAGTAATTCCCAGCCCCGGTCGAACTCGATATCGAAGCAGATCTGCACGCCCACTCTGCCGAAGTCGCAATCGAACACCGGCGCTTCCCTGCCCGGCGACATGCCGTCTTCCATGTTTTCCGTTCCGTGCCGCACAGCCGGGTGGAGCTTGCGGTAGGTCCCCAGCGTCTCGCCGTTCCGGCCCACGACCACGGCGGCGTTATAGCATTGGCTGCCCTCCAGGAGATCCAGGGGCGCGATGATGTAGCACTTGCTCTTCCGCGCCATGGCCGCGAAGGCGTCCTTCACCTGCCCCTCAAAGGGAAGCGAGCATCGCCGGGCGTTCCCTTTGCGTCCTCCGGTGACGGCCATTTCCGGCAGTACCGCCAGATCCAATCCCCGGCGATATTTTCGCTGCGCTTCGGCGGCCAGCTCGCTCACGATCGCTTCGAGCTGCCCCAGGCGCGTCGCCAGCCCCGGGTACTCCCCCCAGAATGCCTGGACGACGGTCCCGACTATCACCTTGCGCGGCGGTCTGTCTTTCCTGCGCGCCGGAGGGAGACCGGTCAGCCGCACGCCGAGCGGCAACCAGGCCAGCGCCGCCGCGGCCCTGCGCGTCATACGTCCCATTCCTTTCTCCACGCCACGCGGCGTTTCTCCTTGTAGGAAACGTTGCAGATATGGCACGCCATCGCGGAGTAGTGGCCGGCCACCTCGTCACAGGCCGCCGGCTTGCGGCTGCGGATGCAGTCGAGCCAGTTGGCGACGTGCAGCTCCGGTGTTGGAGCCGACGTGACCGGCTCCGCGCCCTTGTCTTCCGCGGCCAGGAACTTGTAGCCGTACCGGAAAATCGACAGCCGCCCGCCCGTGCCCATGAAGACGATGTCGGCGTTCTCCTTGGGCACCATGTCCGTGACGTTGGCCTCGAAAGTCACCAGCAGCTCGCCCGGATACTCGCAGATGGCATTGATGTTGTCGGCCGTGTCGCGGCCGTTGACGCCCAGGTAGATGCCGCCCGCGCACATCGCCGCCAGCGGCTTTTCCACTTTGAGATACCAGTGCACGACGTCGATGAGGTGCACGAACAACCCGCCCATCTGGGCGTTGGTGGAGTAATTCCAATAGACGTAGTGATTGAAATACCGCTTCGGGTCCCAGGGCACTTTGGGCAGTTGCCCCTGGCAGATCTCCCAGTCCATTCCCTCCGGCTTCTTTTCCATCCCAGGAGGGGGAGTCTGGTTGCGGTAGGCGCCGTTCCCATTCCAGATCGTGCGGACCATCGTGACCTTGCCGATGCGGCCGGAATCGATGAACTTCTCCTTGGCCTCGATGAAATGCGGGTAGCTCCGCTGCTGGGTGCCGATCTGGAGAATCCGCTTGTGCTCGCGGACCGCCTTGACGATCTTGTGCCCTTCCATCGGGTGCAAGGTCATCGGCTTCTCGACGAAGAGGTCCTTGCCGGCCCGGCAGGCATCCACCGCGATGGCGCAATGCATGTGGTCCCAGGTGGCGATGATGACGGCGTCGATATCTTTGCGGTCGAGAACCCTGCGGTAGTCGACGTACTTGTCGATGGCAGCGCCGGCGACCTTTTCGGCGCGGTCGCGCTGGACGTCATAGGCGTCGGCCACCGCTACCCACTGGATTTCATTCCGCCTGGTGGCGTTGGCGTTTGACATCAGATACCGCCCCCGCCCGCCGGTTCCGATCACTCCCAGGCGGATGCGGTCGTTGGCGCCCATGACCCGCGCGGCGGATAACGCGCCGATGAACCCCCGTCGCGAAACTGCGTTGCTCATGCTGCCTCCTCGTCACAAACCGCTCCCTGCGGTCGCGGCTCAGCAGAGGCGGGCCCGTTACTGAGCCGCGACCGAAGGGAGCGGGATTTCACTCCCACATAGAGTTTATCGCCTCGACCGTGCGATCGACCAGCATCTGTCCGCCCTCCGGCCCCACGATGTTGCTTGGAATCTCCGCGCCGTAGCCGCCTGCCGCGACCGCGCGCGCGGTGGGCAGGTAGCCGGCGTAGTCGCAGGCCAACTGGACAACCAAGGTCTGCTCGGCCCGGCTCCGCGCCTTCATGCGGATGCCGAAGTCCAGAAACAGCTCGAAGGGGTTGGTCGCAATGGCGACGTCGCCCAACCGGATCACGTGCAGCTCCATCGGGAAGTCCCGGTCGCTCGCCTGCCGCTTATGGCGATCGATCACCGCCTGATGCCTCGACATCAGGGCGAAGCGGTTGCGCTCGGCCGGCGGCGCGTTCTTCAGCCGTTCGTATTCCTTCCTCGCCTGCTCGACTTCCGCGTCCGTCACCTTCCGGACAGGCAGACGCAGATCCTCCACCCTGTGCACGAACGTCACGCCGGTCCGGATGTCGCCCTTGGCCGCGTCATACACGTAGTCCACCGCGTTGGCGAGCCGCCGCGCTATCTCTGCGGTTTCGGATACGCCGCCCATTCGGCGCCGCAGATTTTCCTCGGCGCGCTTGCGGAAAAGCACGCGCGGCGCCTGGTCGCCGGCCGCGCCGGTCATCGCGTAGACGAACAGGTCTTTCGAGTAGCGCTTCCGCAGCTCGTTGCGCACGTCGTGCCAGAAATCAGCGGAGACGTACGACTGGTTCTCGACCACCTGCGATGGGCAAGCAACGTTGAGGACGATGCCCGTAAGCTTCTTGTCGCCGTCCCAGAAGAACAGCAGTTCCACGCCGTGGTCCTCGTAGCCCTCGATGTTCGTGAACTCCGGCACGTCGGTCTTGCCGTACATCCTGGCGCCGCCATCGGCGTAGATTATGCGGCGGTTCGACCCGATCACGGCGTGGCTGAGCGCCCAACTCACCCCGGCCGTCCTGCGATTGCGCCAGGCTTGCGCGATCGCGGCGCTGAGCCGGTCGGTCAGGAACGCCCTGAACTCCGAGGGCGTCATCACGCCCTCAGGAACCTCAGTCCACCCTTCGCGCAACAGCGGTGCAGTATGTGTGTGGGTGGCGTTCAGCAGGACCTTGCGGCCATCCAGCTCCGGCAGCGTTTGCCTGAGCCGCTCGCGCAGGGCCTCTTGCAATCGCTTGTCGATCCCCACCACGTCACACGACACCATCACGGCCTGTTCGGGCGCGCGGCCGTCGCTTCGGCTCTCCATTGCCAACGCGGTCGCCGTGATGGGGTCGTGCACGTGTTTGGTGATGCGCGTGTAAAACTGGCCGGCCAGCGATACCGGCCGCTCCGGCGTAATGTCGGTGGAAGCCCATCCGACCAGCAGTTCGCTGCCTGCCAGGTTGCAGGCCGCCAGAAGCAGCGTGAGAATGAGCATGCTCAGCCCGCCCCTACCACGATAACCGAACGGAGAGCTGCAACTCCCGCGAAGCGTTGGACTGGCCCCTGGTATCCAGGATTCCGGCGCCCCCGCCGGCAGGGTTGTTCGGGTGGTTGAACACGTTGAAGGCGTCGATCGTGAAACGCAGCTCCGTGCCTTCCCGAATCGGGATCCGTTTGAACACAGAAGCATCCAGATTCCACTGGATCGGACCGCCGATGTACTGGTTCCTCCAGGGATGCAGGTTGGGGTTGTAGGCGGTCCGTTGGGTGGTGCCGTCCTTCAGCGGGATCCACACGGTGTTGGTGTCCCAGTAGGTCACGACATTAGTTCCCGCAGGAGCATTGGCAGGGAACGCCGTGGAGCCCCACGGGATCAGCGGCGTCACCGCCGGCTTGTAATCGGCTGGAACGCCCATCACCCCATTCGGCCTGCCATTCGCGTCCACGCTGTTGATCCTGTTGGATGCTATGTAACCGTTCCACCACAGATACCCCGGGTAGCAGGTGCCGCTGCGGCAGTCCTCAATCGGATACTGGTAGCCGTACTGGCGGATCGGCGCGCCGGTGAAATTCCAATTGCCGGCGTCCAGCGTGGTGTAAGTCGAAAACAGGGTTCCCAAGCCTGCGACCTGCCAGCCGCCGATGAACTTCTCCAGCACCCCGCCTGCATTGCGTCCGAGTGCCTTTCCCCGGCCGAAAGGCAGGTCCACGATCCAGTTCCATCTCACCCGGTGCTTGGGAATGGAAATGTCGCGCCGATAGTTCAGGAAGCGGTTGCGCTCGCCGTAGTTTGCCGGCACCGCCCCCGGCAAGAACTGATTCAGCTCCTGTACCACGGACGTGTAGCCGGACCCACCGGCCTGGTCGCCGGCCCGCAGCACATTGCTGAGAACATAAAAGAGCTGGAACCCGATGCCCTGACTGTAGCGCCGCTCCAGTTCAAGCTGAACGCCATGGTAATTCGACCAACCGCTCTTCCTGTACTCCACAATCGGGCCATACGTCGTGTTATCGAAGGGGCGAGTGGCAACGCCGGAGTACCGGCCGGTAGGCAGCGGTGTTCCTGTAGTCACATACCAGATGTAGACAGGCGTAGCGTCGTTGTAGGAATACACTTGTGTCTGTTTCGCGCCGTGGTTCCCCACGTAGCCCCCACGAAACACCGTGTTAGACATAATTTCCTTCTCGAGTGTCACATTCCAGTCATGCACTTTTGCCGTGGGTTGCGTCGGGTTGAAGTAGTAGTTCGACGTT
Organism: Acidobacteriota bacterium; assembly: GCA_038060875.1. Lineage (GTDB taxonomy): Bacteria > Acidobacteriota > Terriglobia > Bryobacterales > Bryobacteraceae > JBBTDS01. Next base: position 6,530 of record JBBTDS010000694.1, read on the forward strand.
TGCCCCGGCGTCAGCGGCAGGGGCCTGTCCACCGACACGGCGTCTTTGCTGTTCAATCCCGCAATGATCGCCGGCACGGAGCGCATCCCGTAGCTGCTGATTCCATCAGGCGACTCTGCCGCGCTGCTCAAAGAGAAGTTCTGGTGAAACACGGTGAATGGAGTGGCGGCGGCCGACTGGTCCATCCACGACCAAAGCCCCTCGCTGAAGTAGGAGATGCTATATCCCCCGCGCAGGACGAAGCTGCTTCGTCCCGAGCCGCCTCTGTAGGCCATCCCAATGTGCGGTCCGATATCCCGCCAGTTGTTCTTCACCAGCTTCTGCGGCAAACCAGCTTCACGATAGGTTTTGAACTTCACGCCGATGTCCTGGAAGATCTTGATCTCCGGGGGCGAGGTAACACCGGCCGCGTACAGCTTGTCGAGCGACTCGCTCAGAATGATGGTGTGGCTGGCGGCATCGAAGCCCGGCACGTAGATGTTCCGGGTCTCCCCCGGAAACGGCGTGAGCTGCCAGCGAACCCCCAGATTCAGGGTGAGCCGGGGCGTGGCCTTGTAATTGTCCTGAAAGTAGAATGCGTCCTCGTGCCGCCTTTGACCGAAGACGCCCTTCCGGCGGGGCGTGGAGTAATTGGCAATACCGAGGTACATGTTGGCGATGTTGTGTCCCGTGCGAGTTGTCGCGAGCGGAGCGGTGCGGGAGCTTGCCGGGTCATAGAGGGCTGTAGCAGGCGTCGCGAAGTTGGTGGTGCCGGTTCCGAAGACCTGCTGTGGCAGGGTCGTGAGTTTGTCCACACGGATGTGCGCGCCGAATTGGAGCTCGTGCTTTCCCATCACCTTGGTGGCGTTGTCATCGAAAATGTAATAGGCGTGGTCATAAACGTTGGTGTGGTTGGCCCGGAGGTACGCGCTGGGTGTAAGACCTATTTCTGAGATAAAGGGGTAACCTTTCAGCCGGAACGGATTCGGGAGACCGAGCTGGTCGGCGTAGCTGACCGCCGGGTCACCGGTGCTTGAAAGCCTGTACGCATGTGAGTAGCTGGCCGTTAATTCGTTGAACAACGAGGGAGAAAAGGTGTGAACCCAGGACAGGGCGGTGCTCCTGCTCAGGCCGTCCATATAGCCCATGTTGCCGATCAGGTCGGTGGTCGGCACGTTGGCCAGCCAGGCGTAGGGATCGTAAATGCGATAGCTGCGCCCCTCTGTGTGCCGCACGTAGAAGGGGTCGCGGTCCGTGAATCGGTGGTCGAACCTCGTGGTGACGGTCAACTGCTTCGTGTCGTCCGGCGCGGGTCCGAACCAGTTGTTTTCGAGAAGCGGGTTGCGGTCTGGGAAGGTCGGCTCGGGTATGACGCCGAAAATGTACTTCGCTAGCGGGCTTATCCGCCTCGGATCGATCGCATTCGGCTTTCCCCCATAGGAGAACGGCTGGCGGGTCCAGGTCTGGGTATTGGTCGTCAGCGGGTCGTAAATGGCCGTAAGCCTGCCCTGGCTGTCCAGGAGGCCGCTGAAATCGCCGTTTCTCATCGCGGCGGTCGGAACCCGCCCCGACAAGGAGGCGGGGGTGCTGGCGCGGTAGCCCTCGTAGGCGGCAAAGAAGAAGGTACGGTCCTTGCCGTCGTATAGCTTGGGGAGAAACAGCGGCCCGCCCAGGCTGGCGCCAAACTCGTTTCGGCTCAACTCCGGGAAGGCGCCGAAATCGGTGCGGGTGCGGGCCTTGCCGTAGGCATTGTTCCGGTTGGTCTCGAAGGCTGCGCCGTGCAGCTTGTTGGATCCGCTCTTGGTGGACATCACGATGGTCGTCATGCGCGAGTACTTCGCCGAGGAGGAGTTGTTCTCCACCTTGAACTCCTGGATCGTGTCAAGGCCGGGCGGCCGCTCGATGGTGCCCTCGTTCCACATCGACTGCTCCAGCACGGCGCCGTCCAGATAGTAGTTGTGGGCGCCGGCCATCATGCCGAACGATCGCACCTGGATATTCAGCCCAGGCCGGGGATTCTCCAGGCCGGGAACAGTAACCAGCAGTTGCTCGATCGAGCGGCCGTTGATGGGCAACTGCTCGATGCGCTGGCGTTCCAGGACGTGGCCGAGGGTCGGGTTGTCCACCACCAGCAGCGGCGCCGCCTCCCCCGTCACGGTGATTCTCGTCTCGGTGCTGCCGGCTTGGAGCACAGCGTCAAACACCGTCGATTGCTGCACCTCAACGCGCAACGCAGCTTCGAGCGTCTGCATTCCCGCGTAGGCCACCGTCAGGCGATAGTCGCCCGGGATTACCGACGGGAACACGTACAGCCCCGCCTCGTTCGTTTCGGTGCGCAACGCGACGTTCGTGGCCTTGTTGATCAGCTCCAGCTTCGCTGCCGGAATCACTGCATTGGTCTGGTCGCGCACCACGCCGCGGACGCTGCCCGTGCTGGACTGCGCGAATGCCGTGTTGGTCAGGATCAGCGCCAGCGCGATCCCACAGGAAGCTGGCGCCAGCCACCTGAAGTTGTCTTTCCGTGTCTGCATACGCAACCTCTCATTCGGAGATTTCCGCGTCGCCCTCGCCCCGTTGCTCTGTTCAAATAATGAACAGGATGGTTCACTGAACCCTAAGTCTCTATACACCGCAATCGCCTGGGTGTCAAGAGGAAAATCGCAAAAAAGCGGCCCGGCCGTCACTTCCGGCCCTAAGAGCGTTTGCGCGGACGTTTGGCGATCCTACCAGATGAACTTCAGGGCGAACTGGATTTCTCGGGCGGTGCCGGCGCTGCGAATCTGGCCGAAGCTGGATGAATTCACAGTGGCCACCGGATCCGAACACCCCCAGGTCGTATCCACGCAGCCCAGCCGCACCTGATTGAAAAGGTTGAAAAACTCGGAACGGAACTGGATCCGGAAGGGTTCCTTAACCGGGAACTCCTTGATGGCTGAAAAATCGGTGACGCTGAAGCCCGCAGCGCTGATGATGTTGCGCCCCGAGTCCCCGTACAATCCGCGCGGCACCCTGTTGGTGGGGATGAACGCATCCGTGTTGAAGAACCTGGCGATCATGTCGCCGCGGCTGGCGTGATCCCGCGTGACCCTGGCGCCCGGCACCAGCATCCCGTGCTGCTGGCTTCCGCTGACTCCATCCTGGGCAACGTCATCGCCCATGTAGACGGTAAATGGGGCTCCGCTTTGCAGGGTGTGGATTCCCGTGAACGTCCAGTTCTCCAACACGAATCTCTGAACCCCATGGTTCCATTTCCAGGTTGGAGACCAGAGCCAGGACGCCACCAGGGCGTGACGCCGGTCGAACTCCGAGCGCCCGCGGTTGGAGCGGGCGTCGAACGGATTGGCCAGACTGTAATTACCGATGTTCTGGCGGGCGATATCGATCGACTTGGCCAAGGAATAGGATGCGGAGAGCGACATGCCACGGGCGAAACGCCTGACGACCTGCGCCTGGAACGAGTGATACCAGCTACGCCAGTTGGTCGCGAGTTCCGTCACGTTGGGGGCCAAGATGCCGGGCGCGCGGATGACCCGGTTGTTCACGTTCTGGAGCGACGGCGGCTGGCCGGTAATCGGATCGGTGACGTAGCGGGCTGGGTTAGGGCCCCACCACCCGTCCAGATGGGTTCCGATCTTGCCCAGATAGGCGCCCTGCACCATGAGATCGGCCGTAAGCTGCCGCTGCAAGGTGAGATTCCAGCTCTGGATGTAAGGGGTCGTGACGTCGCTCGAAATAAACAACCCGGCCATCGGCAGCGGAAACAGGCTGCACCGCACCCCAGGGAAGGCCGTACTGTCCACGCAGCCAAAGCGGTCTCCCGGAAGCACTGGCGGGGGCTCAAGGCCTAATGAACCGAACGGATCTTCGGCTCGGCCATTGAAAATCTGGAAGTTGCCCGCCCAGGGCGCTCCCTCCTGCGACACGGAGTCGGCCTTGATGTAGTCGTAGAAAATGCCGTAGGACCCGCGCAGGCTCGTTTTGCCGTCACCGAAGATGTCCCAGGCAAATCCAAAACGAGGCGTGAAGTTATTCTTGTCCGGACCGGTTATGCCTCGGGGCACCCCGGGGTCGCCCGCGAACAACACACCCGGCGGCGCGTCGGGAATTCTCTTCGACCGAACGCCGGTGCCGAGGGCGGCAAGACTCGTCAAGCGGTCGTACTTGTCAACCCACGGGAAAAAAGGTTCGTACCGAAGGCCGTAAGTGAGCGTCAGTCTGGAATTGACCTTGAACTCGTCCTGGAAGAACATGCTCGGTGCGTCCTGGTAGTTGTCGTTGGTCCGGACGCCAAAGCCGCCGCCGACTCTGTTAAAGGCGCCGAGCAGGAACTCGGCCATCGCGTTCCCGGTCCGGCTGCCATTGAACGACATGCTGGTGGCTCCAAGGAAGATCTGAAGGTTGGTCAAGTGGAGCCATTCACCGCCGAGCTTCCAGTTGTGCCTGCCGCGGATCCAGACAACCTGGTTGCGAAATTGCCAATTGTTGCTAACGTGCCGGTAAATGCTCCGGCTTCCGAAGTTCGGACCGCCGGTGATGCTGACCCCGAGGCGGCCGGTTGGGGGGTAAAACGGCAGCTTCACGCCGATCTGGTCGTGGGTAACTGTCTTATCCGCGTCGGATAGATGTACCACGCGCAGGAACGTGGCCGTGAACTGGTTCAGCAATTGCGGGCTGAAGGTCGAAGTTGAGTTGAGCACGGCCATGGTCGTCTGCTGGTTAGTAAAGGTTCCGAGATAGCCCGGAACATTTCCGCTGACGAGCTGCGGCCTGGTCAGTCGATTGCGGTCCACGAAAACCTGGCCCGACAGGATGTGCTTCGCGGTAGCGTTCCAGTCGGCGCGGATCATGAACATCTCACCGTTGCGCGGCCTCGGGTCCAGGACAGTCACGCGGTTGGTCGATGACAACGGAATCATCGGCAGCAGGTTTTTGGCCACCGGACTGATGCATCCCGGGCTGATGATATTACCCGCCACGCAGGGTCGCCCGGCCGGGTCGGTGAACGGCCGGCCGGTCAGTGTATCAACCGGGTTGGTGACCGTCCTGCTTAGAGCGGTGAAGTCGCCGGCGCGCTCCGCGGGCGAAGGCACGTCAGAGGTGACGCCGACCGCCTCGGCGCGGTCGCGGAGCCCCTGGTAGGACCCGAAGATGAAGACCTCGTCCCGCCGGATCGGCCCGCCGGCGGCGAAGCCGAACTGGTTCTGAATCTTGGTCGGAACGCGCGAAGCGAAGAAGTTCCGCGCATTGAAGTGATTGTTTCTCACAAACTCCCAGGCGGACCCGTGGAACTCATTGGTGCCGGACTTCGACACCACGTTCACCTGCGAGCCGGCGTTGCGCCCGTACTCCGCCGAGAAGCTCTGCGTCAGAATGCTGAATTCCCGCAAGGCGTCCGGCGGCGGGTAGTTCATCCCTGTATTCCGCGAGGGGTGAACGAAGATGCCGCCGTTGAACGTAAACATGTTCTGGGTCGTAACGCTTCCATTGACGTTCATCAGCGGACCGCTTCGCGAATCCGACAACTGCTGCGGCGCCACAACGCTCAGTATCCCGGGCAAGGTCGCCGCCAGTGCGATCACGTTGCGGCCGTTCAGGGGGAGATCCACGACCCGCCGGTCATCCACAAGGCTCGATAGCGTCGGGGAACGGGTGTCCACGAGCGGCGCCGGCGCTATCACCTCAACCATTTGCGTAAGCTCGCCAAGCTGGAGAGCCGCGTCCAGCCGGAGGTTCTGGTTGACGGCCAGGGTCATCCCTGAGCGGACGACTCGCTGAAAGCCGGCTTTCTCGAATGTGACACGGTACTCGCCGGGCGCCAGGGCGTTGAACACATAGAACCCCAGCTCGTTGGTCGCGGCCGTCCGCGACACGCTTCGTTGAACCAGTGTCGCTGTAACCGTGGCGTCCGGCACCGCGGCGCCGGTGGGATCGGTCACCAAACCGCTGAGAGTCCCCGTAATCTGCGCCGGCAATGCGCCCGGCAGGCAGAACAAAACGGCTATACAGCCGCGCGTAAATAAGAGGACGTACAGGCTTCCGTTGTGGCATACTT
>JBBTDS010000695.1:0-16593 GCA_038060875.1 Acidobacteriota bacterium
CGCCCAGAATGTGAAACAGCGTGGATTTCCCCGAGCCCGACGGCCCGGCCACGCAGAGGAACTCCCCGCGGGCCACCTTCAGGTCCACCCCCCGCAGCGCGTGCACATCGACGTCGCCGACGTGGTAGATCTTGCGCAGGTCGCGCACCTCGATCATGGGCGCTTCACTCATAGGCCAGCGCCTCGATCGGGTCCTGGCGGGCCGCGCGCCAGCCCGGATAAGTCGCCCCCAGCAACGCCCCGGCCAGCGCGATGGCCGCGGCAATGCCCCACCAGTCCGGCACAATCACCTGGGTCAGCGAGGCCGGCACGAAGGTGGTGATGATCCAGCGCGTCCCGTAGGAGAAGAGGATGCCCAGGATGGAGCCGAGCACCACCAGCAGCGCCGTCTCGCGCAGCAGGATGTCGAGAATAAAGGCCGGCGAGGCGCCCAGCGCTTTCAGTATCCCGATCTCGCGGGTGCGCTCCAGCACCGCCGTGTACATGGAAAGAAAGACCACCAGGAAGCCGACCACGATGGCCAGCGTCACGATCACGCCGATGAACGCCCGCAGCCCCGGCACGTTGTTCACCGAGATCAGCGAGGTCAGTTCTTCCATCGAGTAGATGGGGTAATCCTTGAGCTGCTCCTTGAGCGCGGTGATGACAAGCTGCACGTTGGCCGGGCTGTCCACCTTCACCCAGACCTGGCTGATCTTGCCGGTGTTGGCCGTCAGGTCCTGCAAGATGTGGAGCGGCACCACCAACCGCGCCAGCTTGCCCTCTTCCACCACCCCGGCCACGCGCCAGGCGCGGTTCATAAGCTGAACGCTGGAACCGGCGCGGAGGTTGTTCTGCCGCGCGTAGAAGTCACCCACGATGATCTCGCCGGGGCCGCTAATCGGCCCGCCCTCCAGGTACTTGAAGCCGCCGCTCATCCGGTTGAAGGCGTCCAGGTGAATGCCGGTGATGGTGGTCACCCCGCTCACCGGGTGGACCATGCTGCCGACCGCCTGGGTGACGTGGGGCTGCCGCTCCAGAAAGGCCACCAGGTTCTCGGGCATGGGCGCGGTGCTCAGCCCGAGCAGCGAGGTGCCCGGCGGTCGCACCACGATGTCGGCGCCGACGCCGCGCGCCCGCCGGGCCACGTCGTCCAGCATGCCGCGGCTCAGGCCGACCAGGGTCAGCATCATGGTGACCTCGACGCCGATGGCGACGATGCTGAGCGCGGTGCGCACCGGGCGGTGCTTCAGGTTTTCAATGACGAGGGTGTTGACCAACCCTCTATTATGCGGGGTCAGCCGGCTTTGCGGCTACAACCACAAGCTCCTGCGCCGCGACCGCAGCAGCCAGATGAAGAACGGCCCGCCGAGCATGGCGGTGATCACGCCCACCGGGATCTCGGTCGGGGCCAGCACGGTGCGCGCCAGCAGATCGCAGACCCCCAGAAACGGCGCCCCAATCAGGAAGGCGCACGGTAGCAGCAGGCGGTGGTCGGCGCCCAGCTTCAGCCGCAGGGCGTGGGGCACGATCAGGCCGACGAAGCCGATGGGGCCGGTCAGCGCCGTGATCGAGCCGGTGACGAAGGAACCCAGCAAGTAGCCGGTCAGCATGAGCCGGCTGACGGAGACGCCGCGGGCCGCCGCCCAGTCTTCGCCCACCGCCAGCAGGTTCCACTCGCGCGCGCGGAAGAAGACGTACGCCAGCGCGGGCAGCACGGCGGCCGCCGCCACCGCCAGCGTCGAATAGGGAAGCGGGTCGATGCCGCCCATCAGCCAGCGCACGATGGCGAACGACTGGCCGAAGCTGGCGGTGTATTGCAGGAACAGAATCGCCGCCAGGCAGATGCTGTTGATGGTCACACCGGCCAGCAGAAGGGTGAAGGAGGACATCCGCCGTCCCTCCGAAGCCAGGGCCACCACCAGGAACAGCACCGCGGTCGCCCCGGCGAAGGCGGCCACCCACACGGCCGGCAGGCTGCCCACCTCGCGCCAGCCCAGGCAGATGGCCAGCACCGCGCCCAGCGACGCCCCGCTGGAGACGCCCAGCGTGTACTCGGTGGCCAGCGCGTCGCGCAGCAGCGCCTGGAACAGCGTGCCGGCCACCGCCAGCGTGCCGCCGGCCAGCAGCGCCAGCAGCACCCGCGGCAGGCGCGTGTAAAAGAGGATCTCGTAGTCGGGCGATTGCCCGGCGAACGCTCGCCCTAAGTCCAGCGAAGCCGAACCGGCCAGCGGGAGCAACAGCACCGCGGCCACCAGGATCGCCGCCCCGGCCGACACGGCCTGCAAAAACCGCCGCTTAGTCGCAACAGTGTTCACGTTGCGTTCCACCTCGGTGGGGCCAGGCTTTCCAGCATGCGGGCCGGGCTTCCGCCCGGTTCCTGGAGTTTGTACATCTTATGGAATTAGTGCGGTTCATCGTGGGGCAGGCCCCCGGCCTGCGGCGGCCTCGCAGGCCGCCCGGCGCTGGACCACGTGTATTCCTCCGGTGTTGCGGCCAGACAGGCGGTGACCGGGTTGTTTTCTATGTACCGCTGGATGCGCCGGAACTCATCGCCGTCGCGAACCAGATGGTCATAGCTCTCGTCTTGCCAAAACGGTTGGCCGCTCCGGTGAAGCAGCAGGTTGGCCCGTTTTGCGGTCGCCGCTTTGAGTGAGCCCAGAAGCTTGGACAGGCTGACCTGAGGCGTGAGGAGAAGATGGACGTGATTGGGCATGATCACCCACGCGTGCAGTTGGTAGTGCCCAATTTCGGCTCCATATTGGATGGAGGTCAGGACGAGTTGAGCGATAGGCGGTTGTCGAGGAAAGGCGGGTCCGCACCGCGCTTGATCGAGCAGGCGGTCCATCGTGACGAAGGCTTGGCCGGAGCTCAGATTCGAAGGCGGAAAAGGGCGATGTGGCGGAAGACTGTCGTGCAGGCGGAAGGTGACGAACAGAGGCTGGCCGCTGAGATCGAGATGCGGGAGTCGTCGCCTTTTCAGCATCACGTTAAGATAGTGCGACAGGAACTTGGGAATTCTCCCGTCGGCGGCCTGCGAGGCCGCCGCAGGCCGAGGGCCTGCCCCACCACGGCAAACAGAACAGTGTTGCGCTTAGGCGCCATAAGTAATCCAGGGGGCGCCGTGCGACCGGGGCAGGATTTCCGAGTCCACTTCAAAGACCTCGCGAATAGTGCCGGGGACGAGAACATCCCGCGGCGGCGCATCGGCGGCGACGCGCCCCGCCAGCAGCGCAATCACCCGGCCGGCGAAGCTGGCGGCAAGATTCAAGTCGTGGGTCACCGCGATCACCAGCAGACCCTGTTGCGCCAGGTCGCGCAGCAGGCGATAGATCGAAACCTGGTGCTTGAGGTCGAGGAACGTGGTGGGTTCATCCAGCAGCAGCACGCGCGGCTGCTGGGCCAGCGCCGAGGCCAGAATCACGCGCTGGCGCTCGCCGCCGCTCAGCGAGCGGAAGTCCCGTTGCCGGAACGGCAGGGTATCGGTGACGTCCATCGCGCGCTCAACCTCCTCCCGGTCTCCCGGCGACTCGAACAGCCCCCCGCCGTGCGGGGTTCGCCCCATCAGCACCACCTGCTCGGCCGTGAAAGGGAACTCGACGCGCAGGCTCTGGGGAACGAACGAGACTTGGCGGGCAAAGGCGCGCCGCGGCCAGCGCCGCACGTCGGTATCAGCGTAGAGGCACTCGCCGGTGTAGCCGGGGCGCAGCCCGGCCATGATGCCGAGCAGCGTGGACTTCCCCGCCCCGTTCGGACCGACAATCGCAGCCAGTTGCGCGCCCGAGAATTCCAGGGTCACGCTCTTCAGGACCCGGGTCCCGTTGTAGCTCATACCGAGGTTACGCAAGTGGAACGCGGCGCTCAATGGAAGTCCCCCAGGATCATCGCAGCCAGCGCCCGCGCCGCCTCCACCACTCGCGGGCCCGGCACGACGAAGATGTCGGAGGCCACCGCGAACACGCGTCGTTCGTTCACCGCGGCCAGCGAAGGATAGCGGCTCCACAGCGCGACTACGGCCTTCTTCCGCGCCTCCGTTACCCCCACCGTCTGGGCCATCTCTCCCATGTCCACGATCACCTCAGGGTTCCGCGCCAGGACCTCTTCCAACGACACCTTGCTGTAGGCCACGGCCGCGCCGGCGAACACGTTCTCGCCGCCGGCCAGTCGGATCACCTCATCCAGGTACGACCCCTTACCCCCCACCACCAGGTCTTCCAGCCGCCCCGGCGTGCGGCCGAGAACGAACATGACGCGCCGCTTCGGCACGCGAGCGGCGCGCCGGCTGATCGCTTCGAGTTCAGCTCGGATTCGCGCGTTGAGCACGGCGGCACGCTCCGGCACGCCGGCGGCTGCGCCGATGCGCTCAATCGACTCGTAGATCCCCGCTAGTGTACCATCGTCTACCTCGATCACGTTCAGCTTGAGAGCGGGCAGCCGCTCGGTCTTTCGGACGCCGGTCCGCTCGACGATGACCAGATCGGGGCGCAGCGAGACGATGATCTCCACATTCGGCCGCAGATAATCGCCGACCTTCGGCTTGCCGGCCGCCTCCGGCGGGTAGTGGCAGAAAGTAGTGACGCCCACAACCCGGTCGCCCAGCCCCAGCGCGTAGAGCATCTCGGTGATGCTTGGCGCCGTCGATACAATGCGCCGCGGTTGAGCGGAGAGGCTGGCCGCGGCCAGCGCGAGCCAGGCGACTACCATTCCACGCGCAATCCTCCCGTGACGCTCCGCGACAGGTTTGAATAGCCGAGCACCTCGTGATAGCGGCTGTTGAGCACGTTATCCACCCGGACGAAAGGCGACAGGCGCCGGTGGAGGCGTAACGTGAGCGCAGCGTAGACATTCTGGTAGCCGGGGTTCCGCGTGACACCGAACAGGTCCTGGTCCTGCCGCTCGCCCATCAGCACCGCGCCCGTTTGGAACCAGAACCGGCGGGGCATCCACGAAAGCGACACCGCGCCGGAGCTGCCGGGCCGCCGGGCCAGTTCCTGCCCCACGCCGGTGAACAGCGAGTTGGGCGAACTGGAGCGCGTGATCCGCGTCCGCATGCGCGTGTAGCTGCCGGCAAGCGACAGTGAAGAGCCGAGCCGCGTCTCGGCCGAGAACTCCAGCCCGCGGGCGCGGCTGGCCTCGACGTTCCGCCAGGTCGAGGGTTCCGGGAACGGCAGGAAGACGAACACGATCAGGTCGCGGAAGTAGTTGTCGAAGGCGGAGATTTCGGTGCGCAGGCGCCGCGCGAACCATTCCTGCACCAGCCCGGCCTCGAAGCTGGCGGTCTTCTCGGGCCGCAGGCCGGGGTTGCCGACGTACCAGGGATCGCGCGCGAAGTTCTGGAGCAGGCTTGGCTCGGTGATGCCCCGGCCCGCGCTGAGGCGCAGAAACGTCTGCGCGAGCGGCCCACGCTCGCCGGTCACGCGGAAGCTGGCCGCGCCGCGGGGCGCCAGCTTGGCCCCAAACACGCTGTTGCGCTCGAGCCGCACTCCGCCCGAAAGGAACACCCGGCCAGCAACGTTGTGCTGCCGGTAGGCGAAGAGGCCGTGGTTGTCGCGGCCGGCCTCGCGGCCGGTGATATCGCCCTGCTGCCGCTCGTATTCGTAACCGAACACGGTGGCGCCGCCGGCCCCGGTCAGCGTGCCCTGGTAGTCGAGGTTCCGGCGGGAGACCAGCGTCACGTACGGGTCGGAGGGCCAGAAGGCGAAGTTGCGCTTGACGAACCTCGTGCCGGCCGGTATGAGCGAGGGCGGCAGGTTGGGATCGACCAGGCCAACCATGTGTACGCGCGGCGCCGGCGTCGCCACGTCGCGCACCAGCGCCGCCAGCGTGTAGGGGCCGCCCACGCCGTTGTCGAGAAAAGTCTCTCGAAGCCGGTGGTAGCCGAACGCGAGCCGCTGCGCGTAGTTGCGGCCCCGCGCGTCATCGAGCCGCACGGCCAGTAGCGCGTCGCGGTTCATCTGCCGCGCGTCGTAGTTGATAATGCCGTAGCCGACCTGGTTGGGCGTGCCGACGATGGCATCGGCGCCGCGGAAGATGACCCGAGCCTGGGTGGCCGGGGAGAATCGCAGCCCCACATTGGCCGATCCCGAGGTGTTCCGGAAGTAGTCGTTCGGGAACTCCCCCACGGAGTGGAACTGCTCGGCGCCGAGAGCGTAGTCGAGACGGGCGCCCGAGCCGCCGGCGAGGCTCGCGACCCAACGGTCGGTCTGGAAGCTGCCGCGCTCGTAGCTGAGCGAGCCGCGGGGCAGGCGGCGTTCCGGGTCGCCGCGACGGGTGAAAAGCTGGATCACGCCAGCCGCGGCCTCGGCGCCGAACAGCGCGCTCTCCGGCCCGCGCACCACCTCCATACGCTCGAAGAACGCGGAGCTGAGCGTGGCCAGGTTCACTTCGCCGCCCGGGTCGTTGACCGGCACGCCGTCGATCAGCACCAGGGCGCCGGTGCGCTGGGCGCCGCGGGCGAAGACCTGGGTCAGGCTGCCGGGACGCCCGTAGCGGGCCACGTGCACGCCGGCCAGTTCGCGCAGCGCCTCGGAGACCATCGGGAACTGCCGCCGCTCGAAGTCGGCGCCGGTGACCACGTTGGCGGCCACGCCGGCTTCCTCGACGCTGGATTCGCGCCGGGTGGCCGAGACGACGATCCGCTCGGCCAGCACGGCCAGCGCCAGCTCGATCCGCGCCGGCGCCGCCGCGAGCAGGCTTACACGGCCGGGCGCGAAGCCGGGCGCCGAGACGGTCGCCTCGCAGCGCTGCACGCCGGGAAGCGAGAAGCGCCCGTCGAGGCCGGTGACGGCGGCGCGGCCGGCGCACTCGACCCGCGCGCCGTTGACCGGCCGCCCGGAGGGGTCCAGCACCGTCCCTTCCACCGCGATTTGCCGCGCTGGGAGCAGGGGCAGGCTCAAAAAGGAAGCAAGCAGGATTCGCTGTCTGATTCGCATGCGTCGTTCTCCTTCGGAACGTGTCGCTCATCGTAAGCTGTGGCCGTCCACAGCCCTCAGCGAGGAACCGGTCTCCTGACTTGCGACCCGGCCCTTCCCGGAGTTGGGCGCGTGGCCTTCCCGCTTTCGGCAGTGACCACGCGGGCCGTGCTTCGGTCGCTCACAGTTGCGGGACAGTGGCGGATTCACACCGCCTTCCCGTTCATTCCTCGCCCACTGGTGAGGGTTGCCATTCCGGCAACCTGGTTAAGTATAGCGAAACCCGCGCGTGGTTGCCAAATCCGCCGCCGTTCGGTACCGTAGGAGTCTTTACCCTAAAGACCCGAAAGTCGCACATGAACACTCAGGTTGCCACCAAGCACACCGCTTATGACGTAGCCCTCGAGAATTTCGAGATGGCCGCCGATGCCCTGGAGCTATCCGAGGACATGCGGGCGATGATCAAGTACCCGGAGCGTATCCTGATCGTCAACGTTCCGGTGCGGATGGACACTGGCGAGATCAAGCGCTTTGAGGGATACCGCGTCCAGCACAACACGGCGCGCGGCCCGGCCAAGGGCGGCATCCGCTACCACCCCGAGGTCACCCTGGACGAGGTGAAAGCTCTGGCCATGTGGATGGCCTGGAAGTGCGCCGTCGTCAACATCCCTTACGGCGGCGGAAAAGGCGGCGTCACCTGCAACCCCAAGGAGTTCTCGGCCGGCGAACTGGAGCGGCTGACGCGGCGTTACGCCGTCGGCATCCTGCCGCTGATCGGTCCCAACCAGGACATCCCGGCGCCCGATGTCTACACCAATCCCCAGGTGATGGCCTGGATCATGGATACCTACAGCATGGTGAAGAAGGAAGGGTATCCGGTGCCGGGCGTGGTGACCGGCAAACCGCTCAGCGTCGGCGGCTCGCACGGACGCCACGAGGCCACCGGCCGCGGCGTAGTCCACACGCTGGAAGCCTCCTGTGAGCATCTCAGGCTTCGCCTGAAGGGGGCCAAGGTCGTTGTCCAGGGCTTCGGTAACGCCGGCTCCATCTCCGCGTTGCTGCTTGACAGCCATCAGAGCCTGGTGATCGCCGTCAACGACTCCCGTGGCGGCGTTTACAACAAGGACGGTCTGGACATCCCGAAGCTGATGATGCACAAGGAGAGGACCGGCAGCGTGGTCGGCTTCCCGGGATCCGAAGCGATCTCCTCCGACGACCTGCTGGCGCTGGAGTGCGACGTGCTCATCCCAGCCGCGCTGGAGAACGCCGTCACTGGCGAGAACGCCCGCGGCGTGAAAACCAAGGTGGTCGCCGAGGCGGCCAATGGCCCGCTCACGCCCGAGGCCGACGCCATCCTGGAGGACAAGGGCGTCTTCCTCATCCCCGACATCCTGTGCAACGCCGGCGGCGTCACCGTCTCCTATTTCGAATGGGTGCAGAACGAACAGCACATGTCCTGGGATGTCTATGAGGTCCAGAACCGGCTGGAGCGGGTGATGAAGGTTGCCTTCACCGAGGTGGTCAACTTGCACGTTGACCGGAAGGTGAGCATGCGGCTGGCGGCCAACATGCTCGGCATGGGCCGGGTGGCTGAAACCACCGCCGTGCGCGGCCTGTATCCCTGATAATTCGGTGACAGGCTACGCTTTCACCAATTTATCGTGGAAACCTGTCTCCACTTAGTAGAAGCACGTGCGACTTCAGATGGGTACTTGGCTCCGCGGCGCGACCCAGCCATTGCCGAGGCGCTTGGCAAGCTGGAGCTTGTCCAACGGGAGGAGGTCACGGATTGATCGCTATCACCCCTGGGCCGCCCAACAGCGGGCACCGACTGACAGGATGTACCTTGCACTCATCGCCATCGAGGAGCCAGCCAACGGGTCGCCGCCGTGCTGGAAGTTCACGCCCTGGGATCGGCTCTGCAAGCGCCTGAGGCGGTGTGCCTGTCATTTGAAGGAATTGGACCTGACGAGGGCGGCGGTTATCCTGGCTTGCCGCGGATCCGCCGCTAGGTGCAGGCGGGCGGCCGTAAGACCGTCAAGGGCTGAATTGCGCGCCCTGGGTGCGGCCGACGACGAGGACACTTGGCGCTTCGCCAAAGAGAACGGCGATGAAGGTTGCCTTGAGACCCGGACCCGCGCCAGGGCCTAGAATTGCAGGTATGGCCACCCGCAGGGAGTTCATAGCCGCGAGTGCAACCGCCGCGCTAGCCCCGGGGGCCGCGGCTGTCCGCCCCAACTTCATCGTCTTCCTGACCGACGACCACGGTTACCACGACCTGGGCTGCCAGGGCGCCGCCGACATGAAGACGCCCAACATCGACGCGCTGGCCGCCTCCGGCGCGCGCTTCACCAACTGGTATTCGAACGCGCCCATGTGCGCGCCCTCGCGGGCGGCGCTGCTGACCGGCCGTTACCCGATCCGCGCCGGCGTGCCCTCCAACGGCCCGCCTCTGCCGGTCACCGAGCAGACGATCGCGTCGCTGCTGAAGGCGCAGCGCTACGCCACCGCCCTCACCGGCAAGTGGCACCTTGGCTCGACGCCCGAGACCGGGCCCAACGCCCGCGGCTTCGACTACTTCTATGGCTTCCACTCCGGCTGCATCGACTTCTACTCGCACCGCTACTACTGGGGCGAGCCGCGCACGGTGAACTACCACGACCTCTGGCGCAACCGCACTGAGATCTTCGAAGACGGGCAGTACATGACCGAGCTGATCACCCGCGAGGCGAAGGCCTTCCTCACCGCGAACCGCTCGAAGCCGTTCTTCCTGTACGTGCCCTACAACGCGCCCCACTACCCGATGCACGCGCCGCGCAAGTACGTCGAGCGCTTCGCCGGCTTGGAGCCGGAGCGGCAGATGTACGCGGCCATGGTGGCCGCCGTCGATGACTCGGTGGGCGAGATCATGACGCTCGTGAAGCGCTTCGGGCTGGCGGAGAACACGCTGGTCTTCTTCTCCTCCGACAACGGCGCCACGCGGGAGCCGCGGGCGGGGCTGAACCAGCAGCCGGCCAGGGGCGGCAGCAACCGGCCTTTCCGCGGCTTCAAGTTCAGCCTGTTCGACGGCGGCATGCACCAGCCGGCGATCATGAGCTGGCCAGGCAGGATCCGGCCCGGCCAGGTCATCGGCGAGGTCTGCGCCCACATTGACTTGCTGCCGACGATCGTGAACGCCGCCGGCGCGGCGGTTCCGGCGGACCGCACCATCGACGGGCGCGACGTGCTGCCCGTGGCCGCCGCCGGGGCCAAGTCGCCGCACGAGGCGCTGTTCTGGTCCTCCGGTGGCCAGCTCGCCGTGCGCCGCGGCCGCTGGAAGCTGGTCAAAGACGGCCGCCTTGCCGACCAGAAGCTCACCGGCGAGGACGCGCTGTTCCTCTCCGACCTGGAAGAGGACCCCGGCGAATCCCGCAACCGCCGCCGCGACCACCCCGCCCTGGTGGACGAACTGCTCACCCTCGCCATGAAATTCGGTGACAGGCTACGCTTTCACTGAACAACCCTCGGCTATAAGCCGAGGGGTTCATGGGTTGTCGATTGGAAATCGACTGTCGTCGGCAACCTGCTCGCCCTGCTGCTCGTCTATGTACTCGCGGATCATCTCGTCGGTGATGGTGCCCGAGCTGACCGCCAGGTATCCCCACGCCCACAAGTGCCTTCCCAAAACTTCTTCCTCAAGTGCGGAAACTCCTGCAGCAGCACTCGCGAGCTGATCCCTTTCAGCCATTGCGTGATCTGGCTCACGCCCTGGTGCGGACGGTAGGAGAGGAACAGGTGAACGTGGTCGCGTGCGACCTTCCCGGACATGATCTCCAGCTCCTGTTCTGCGGCGATCTGCCGCAGCAGGTCGCGCACACGAAGCGCCACCTCCCCCGTCAGCACCGCTTTACGGTACTTCGGAATCCACACCAGATGAACCTTCAAGTCCGTCTTCGTGTACGCGCCCAACCGGTAATGTCGCACCCGACCACGTTACACCAATCTTGCTTCGCCTGAAGGCGAGGGGTTTCCACCATCCCCGATGGGGACACTAATTAATCTTCCGCTGCCCACATTAAATTAGTGAAAGCGTAGCCTGTCACCGAATTACCGAATTAGGGGTGGGCGAATTCGTGGGCGCGGGGGATGAGGTCGAAGTAGACCTGGCTGGGCAGATCGGTGCGCCAGTAGCCGGCCCACTGGGCGTAGCCGACGATGCCGAGGAACACGACGGCGATGCCCGCCGCCATCGCCCAGGCCGGCACGGGGCGCTTCGTGGGGGCCGCCAGCTTCAACGCGCCCGCTGCCGGGCAGACCGCCACACAGTCCAGGCACCCGGTGCACTCGGCGGAGCGCACAGTAATCAGCTTGTCCACCGGCAGGATCGACGGGCACACCTTGGCGCACTTGGCGCAGTCAATGCATAGGTCAGGGTCGCGGCGAATCCTGAGCGGGCTCGCCAGCGACGCCAGCCCCACCAGCGCTCCGTACGGGCACAGGTAGCGGCACCAGAAGTTCTGGATGAAGATCGACAGCAGCGCCAGCGCTCCGATCACCACCGCCGCCGTTACGCCGAGGAAGCGGAAGAAGTTGAGCATCTTCACGTCGGCGATCAGCCCATACGGCCCCTGCATGAACGCCCCGATCGCCGCCGCGCTCATCCCGCCCACCGCGTACAGGAACAGGCCGAGCAGGATGTATTTCAAGGCGCGCAACGGGACATCGAGCCAGCGGGGCAGAACGAAGTTCCTCTTGAAGATGCTCTTGCCGGCCCGCCACAGGTATTCGGAAATGGTCCCCACCGGGCACAGCCAGCTACAGAACGACTTGCGGAACGCCCAGGAAATCGCCAGGAACGCCACCAGCAGGAACATCGCGGCCGGGTGGATGCGCGGCGCCTGCCCGGTCGCCAGGAACGCTTTCAGGCCCATCAAGCCCGCGATCGGCAGCCAGCCCTCGATGCCCGGCGGCCGCGAAACAAACGCCGTGCTGCCGCCGGTCTCGTAGAAGCGCACGAACAGGTAGAACTCGATGCCAATCCAGACATTCAAGGCCACGAACAGAAGCTGGACGGCGCGGCGCAGCGGCTGCGAGTTCCCCAAGGCCATTACTTCCAGGCTAAGCGAGGGATCAGGCGATCTCAGTGACCTGAGTCACAGCGGCCAGTGGGCACAGCACATTGTCGATCAGGCGGGTGGCGCCGACCCAGACCGCCGCCATCACCCGCACCGGCCCCGCAATCCGCTCTACCGGCTGCATATCCTCGGGATCGACGAATTCCAGGTACTCGACCCGCAGCCCGGGAAGCCCCTCGATCGCCGCCAGCGCCTCCATCTTGACCGCCTGCACGTCGGTGACGCCGGCCGCGATGCGCTCCCCGGCCCGTTGCAGGACCTGATACAGCGCCGGCGCTACCCGCCGCTCCGCTGCGCTCAGGCGCTGGTTGCGCGAGCTCAGCGCCAGCCCGTCGGGCTCACGAACGGTAGCCACGGGGACGATTTCGACCGGCACGTCCAGATCCCGCACCATGCGCCGGATAACCGCCAGTTGCTGCGCGTCTTTCTCGCCGAAATATGCCCGGTCCGGCTGCACAATGTTGAGCAGCTTCATCACCACGGTAGCCACGCCCCGAAAATGTCCGGGCCGGAACCGGCCGCAGAGGTGCTCGGTGAGCCGCTCCACCTCGACGAACGTCCGCTGCGGGCTCGGGTACATCTCGCTGATCTCGGGGACGAAGACGACATCAACGCCGCGCGCCCGGCAGAACTCCAGGTCGCGGGCCAGATCGCGCGGGTAGCGTTCGTAATCGTCCTTCTGGTTGAACTGGATCGGGTTGACAAAGATGCTGACCACCACGCAGCCCGTTTCCTGGCGGGCCAGCTCGATGAGGCGGCCATGCCCGGCGTGCAGCGCCCCCATGGTTGGCGCCAGACCCACGCTGGCTCCGGAGCGCCGGACCGGCGCCAGCGCGTCTCTTAGTCCGGCCACCGTTTGGATCAGTTGCATGTTCATCGCCCCGCCCGCACGTCCGCCGCGTACTGCTTGGCCGCCTCCACCATCAGCTCACCCAGGCGGGCGTATTGTTTGACGAACTTCGGGACGGGGCCTTCGTAAAGTCCGAAGGCGTCGTAGCTGACCAGCACCTGACCGTCGCAGTGCGGGCCGGCCCCGATGCCGATGGTGGGGATGCCCAGCTCGGCGGTCACGTTCCTGGCCACCTCGTCGGGGATGGCTTCCAGCACCACCGCGAAAGCCCCCGCCGTCTCCAGCGCGCGGGCGTCCTCAAGCAACTGCTCGGCGTCCTGCTGGCGCCTGGCCTGGCGACGGAATCCACCCAACTGATGAATGGACTGTGGGACCAGCCCGAGGTGGCCCATCACCGGGATGCCCACCTCGACCAGCCGGCTGACGGCCTCGATCACCGGGCGCCCGCCCTCGAGCTTGACGGCGGAGGCGCCGCCCTCCTGGATCAGCCGCCCGGCGTTGCGCACGGCCTCGGTCACGCTCACCTGATACGTCAGGAACGGCATGTCGGCGACCACCAGCGCCCGTTTCGCCCCGCGGCTGACTGCTCGCGTGTGGTGGAGCATCGCTTCCAGCGTCACTGGCAGCGTGGTCTCGCAACCCATGATGACCATGCCGAGCGAATCGCCGACCAGCAGCAGGTCGATCCCGGCCCGCTCGAACAGCCGGGCCATGCTGGCGTCGTAGGCGGTGAGCATCACGATCTTCTCCCCGCGCCTTTTCTTCTCGCGCAGGTCCGGTACCCGCACCCGCTTGCTCGCTTCAGGCATCGCTGTCACTCCCCTTGCCGGAACAGCCTTTCGAATCTCACGGCGCTCGCCTCCGACAGGCCTCGCCGCCGGGCCAGCGTCACCAGGTGCAGACCCGCCGCGCGATACAACTCGCGCACCGGCGCCGGTGCCGCGGCCAAGGCTTTCCAATGCAGCGCCACCGTCTCGACGTCGCCGCGCTCAATCGGGCCTGTCAGGGCCTTCAGCGGCCCGAGCGCCAGGGCGTTGGCGCTGCTGGCACCGACCAGCGGAGCCAGCGCGCGCAGGGCCGTGTCTTCTTCGACGCCGGCCGCATTCATCAGCATAACAGCCGCATCGACCAGCCCAACCAGGTAGTTGCTGGCCATTACCGCAGCCGCATGGTAGAGCGGCCGCCGCTCGGCGGGGATGCGCAAAGCAAGCCCGTCCAGCAAGCTGACGATGCGCTCGGCCCAGGCGGCAGCCGGCCCCTCCGCGGTGATGGCGAAGGCGGCGCCGGGCAGGGCCGCGAGCCCCTGCTGCGGCGTGGCCACCGTCTGGAGTGGATGCAGCGCGCCACAGGAGACGCCGCCGGCCGCCAGTGCGGCCAGCGCCTCGGGGCCGCGGCTGCCGCAAGTGTGCAATGCGGCGCCGCCCCTTAGGCCGCCGCCGGCCAACGCAGCGGCCACGGAAGCCAGCGCGTCGTCGGGCACGGCAATCAGCACCCGGCACGCGCGGCTGGGCAGCTCGGCGTAACTGAGCGCGTGTGGGCAACCGATAAAGCGGGCCGCGGCGGCCGCATGCTCCGGCTCCCGGCTCGCCACCGCCGCCACCGGCTCGCCGTGCTCGCGCAGGAGACGCCCGAATGCCTGCGCAATCCGGCCTCCGCCGGCGATTCCGATTGCGTCGCCCGCTGCACCCATCCTCCGTCTTATGGTATCTTGCCAGCGCGGAGGAGTCCCGCAGGAGCAAGGACATGATTTCAAGGCGCAGTTTCATGGGCAGCGCAGTGACGGCCGCTTCGGCGGCGCGCGTGAGTGGAGCCAACGACCTCATCCGGCTCGGCATCATCGGTACCGGCGACCGGGGCAAGTACTTGATGCGGGTCGCCAACAAGGTTGGCGGCATCCAGTGGGTGGCCGTCTGCGACGCCTGGGATGTCCGGCGCAACGAAGCGGCCCAGACCGCCGGCGTCGAGGTCGCCTCTTACCTCGACTACCGGCGGCTGCTCGACCACAAGGACATCGACGGCGTCATCGTGGCCACCTGGGACCACCTCCACGCCCAGATCGCCGCCGACGCTTGCCGCGCCGGCAAGGACGTCTTCGTCGAGAAGCCGATGACCTCGCTGCCCATGCAGGGCCACCAGGTGGTCCGGGCCGCGCGCGAGCACCAGCGCATCGTCCAGGTGGGCACCCAGCAGCGCAGCATGGCCCACTTCATCGAAGCCAGGCAGCGGTTCTTCGCCAGCGGCCTGATCGGCCGCGTCAACATGGTCCGCACCATCTGGAACGCCAACCGCGGCTACCTGACGCCGGTCCCGCCGGGCATGGAGCGCAAACCGGAGGCCCTCGATTGGGACGCGTGCCTCGGCTGGCTGCCGAAGATCCCCTGGGACCCGAGGCGCTATTTCAACCGCTTCGCCTACTGGGATTTCTCCACCGGCGGCCAGACCGGCGGCCTGTTCGTGCACATGGTGGACGTGGTGCACTGGTTCCTCAACATCCGCCGGCCGCTGGCCGCCGTCGCCCTTGGCGGCATCTACCGCTACGACGACGGCCGCGACTCGCCCGATAACATCAACGCCGTGCTGGAGTACCCGGAGAAGCTGAACGTCACTTTCGAAGCGACCATCACCGACCTGATCTCCAAGCAGGCGGCCGACATCGTGTTCATGGGTTCCGGCGGCCGGCTCTCGATCTTCCGCCGCGGCTACGAGTTCCTGCCCGCCGAGCAGAACGCGCAGGTGGGCGAGATCGTCTCCAAGGGTTCGCCCGAGACGGAGCACATGGCCAACTGGCTGGAGTGCGTCCGCACCCGCAAGCGGCCCAACTGCGACGAGGTCGAGGGACACTACTCCGCGCTCGCCTGTCACATCCTGAACCTCGCCTACAAGGAGAAGACCCGGGCGGTGTGGCAAAAAGAGTGGGATGTGTAAGGGCTGATGCCATTCGTCGATTACCTGGTCGATGCAATTCGTAGAGCGCACACGGGGGAAGACCGCTGCACGAACGTGTTGATGGTACTACTCCGGAGATGCTCCCCGCAGGTACTTCACCAGATCCTCGCCTTGGCGGGCGTGGAAGCTGAGAGGACGTGATCGAAACCAAGATCCGTCCACGCCGCGCCGATTCGGCGAGGACAAGATCAGCCTCATATTTCTCGCGGTGGAACGCACGTCTCCGGAGGTGTTCAGGCACGTGGCCAGGCGACTGGAAGGAAAGATCTTCTACCTGGCATGGCAACAGGTCTTGCGTTTCCTCGACGCCAAGAGGGCGATGCTCGATCGCGAGCAGCAGGTCTACCTGGAAGAGCTCTTGGCCTGCATTCGGGAGGAGGCGGCGAAGAATTCCCTGAACGAGTTGCTGAGGTTGATGCGCGTCCAGGCGGTCGCCGCATCGGGCGAGAGCGCCCAGGACTGGTCCCAGCCGCTCTGAAGAAGGCGGGCGTCGTGCTCACCGGTTATCAGGCTGGTAGGAAGGAGAAGGAGAAGTTCCTGGCCCGGTGGCACGGATCGCTAAAAGAGCGATTCCGAGATAATCCCGAGGCCCGCGCGTTCACCTGGGTGGACGCGGACGAAGATGAGATCGCCGGGCGATGGGGCTATTTCAAGCCGGTCGAGGGAACGGCCTGCCAAGCTATCGATCCCTCCAAGATCGAAGTCTTCCGGGACTACTTCTACTGGGGATACTGGTCCGATCACTAGCGTCCGGCTATAAGTCCCACAGATTCAATTGGTTAGAAATTAGGAG
>JBBTDS010000696.1:0-2492 GCA_038060875.1 Acidobacteriota bacterium
TTCATCTCCAACAACAGCTTCCTCGATCAGATCGCCTTCGATGGCATGAGGAAGCACCTCGTCCATGACTTCCACCGCATCTACCATTTGAACCTCCAGGGCAACGTCCGCCAGAACCCCAAGCTCAGCGGCACCGCCTACAACGTCTTTGGCATCCAGGTCGGCGTCGGCATCACCATCGCCGTCCGCCACTCCGGCGTCCGCAGCGGCATCTTCTGCCATGCCGTGCCGCTCGACTGGCGCCGCCACAAGAAACTCGACTGGCTCCGCGAGCAGCGCGACCTCCGCTCCGTTCCCTGGCAGGAACTCACGCCCGACACCCGCCACACCTGGCTCGTCCCCGAGCATGCCAGCGAGTTCGCTGGCTTCGTTTCGATCGGCCAGAAGAAAGGGAAAGGTGTCCCCGCCGACTCCGTTTTTGACCTCTTCACCAACGGTGTGAAGACCAACCGCGACGACTGGATGTACGACTTCTCACAGGACGCACTCGCCGAGAAGGTCGAGCGCTTCATCGAGACTTACAACACTGAAGTGGATCGCTGGAAGCGCCGCAAGGACCGCGACGCGAAAGTGGACGACTTCGTCACCTACGACGACCGCCGCATCAAGTGGAGCCGCGATCTCAAGCTGGACCTTGTGCGCGGCAACTACGCGGCCTTCGATGACGCCAAGATTCGCGAGTGCTTGTACCGTCCCTTCACCAAGCGCAGGCTGTTTTTTGACAGCATTCTCAACGAGGAGATCTATTCCTTAGAACGCCTTTTCCCAGCCCCCACGACCGACCGCGACAACAGTGCCATCTGCGCCACCGCCATCGGATCCGAAAAGCCGTTCATGGCGCTCTTGAGCAATGTCGTCACCGATGTTCACCTCGTCGGCGCTGGCTGCGGCTCGCAGTGCTTCCCCCTCTTCACGTACTCGTCCGACGCCCAACACCGCCGCGAAAACATCACCGACTGGGCACTCACCCAGTTCCGCGAGCACTACCAGGACCTCCGCATCACCAAGACCCAGATCTTCCACTACGTTTACGCCCTTCTCCACCACCCTGACTACCGCGCCCGCTTCGCCGACAACCTCAAGCGCGAGCTCCCCCGCATCCCCTTCGCCCCTCACTTCGACGCCTTCGCCGACGCCGGCTTTCGCCTCGCCCGCCTCCACCTCGACTACGAGCAGCTCGAACCCTACCCGCTCGAATTCTTCGTCAACCCCGGTTTCTCCCTCTCCTACCGGGTAGAAGACAAAATGCGCCTCGCCAAGGACAAGCGCTCGCTCGTCGTCAACCCTTCCCTCACCCTCGCCGGCATCCCGCCCGATGCCTTCGAGTACCGCCTCGGCAACCGCAGCGCCCCCGAATGGGTGATCGATCAGTACCAGGTCACCGAAGCCCCCCGCAGCGGCATCCGCCTCGACCCCAACCGCCCCGACGACCCCGAGTACATCGTCCGCCTCCTCGGCCAGGTCATCCACGTGAGCCTCGAAACCCTCGGGATCGTTCGCCATCTCCCAGCGTGGCAGTGACAATGCTAATTTCAGTCATCAGTGATGCAGGCACATGATCAAGGTATTCTGCTCGTATAGCCATCGCGACCGCAACCTGAAGGAGGCACTCGAAGCTCATTTCGCCAGTCTGCGGCTGGCGGGAAGGATTTCCGATTTCTGGAGCGACGACGAGATCACGGCCGGGACGGAGTTTGATCCGCTGATTCGACGCGAACTTGAGGCCGCCCACATCATCCTGCTGCTCCTCAGCGCCGATTACTTCAACTCCCACTATTGCTGGAACATCGAAGCACAAGCGGCCATGGAGCTCCACGATGGCGCCAAGGCCCGTGTCGTCCCCGTGCTTCTGCGACACGTTAACTGGCAGGTGACCCCGATCAAGAAATACTCAGTGCTGCCGAAGAACCTGACCCCAGCTACCGCATGGCAGGACCAGGACGCAGTGTTTCGGCATGTCGTTGAGGAAGTCGACCGCGTCGTTGAGGAGGTCTTGACAACGACACGCCTCCGCAACTCGAATCCGAACGTTCCACCGGGGCCCTTCCCAGCCCCATCACAGCGGGGGACTCCGGTCAATGATGAAATCTTTCACTGCGTGCCCCTTTTCGAAGATCCCGTGACTGCCCGTGCGGCAGGGATTACAGAATCGCTAGGCGATCTGGTGCTTCAAATGCGGGGCGATCCTGGCGAGCGCAGGATAAGTGACATCTTGCTCTTCGCCAATGTGAACCTTACATCACGTATCAACACCCGAGGATTCAGCGAAGCGATGCTTTCGCTTGCGACCAGCCAGTGTGTCACGCGCCTCCCAACCTTGGGCAAAGCGATGCGTGCAAAGGCCACTGGCGCGAACGCCCTGGCGTTCCTCCACGTCCCCCTCCACGAGTTGCGGCTTTTACCTGAGTCTGAGCGCAACCTCCGGATCAGCGGTATCACCTGGATCCGGCGCATTCTGGTTCCTGGAAGGACGTCCGACCGGCGGATTGACA
>JBBTDS010000697.1:0-2836 GCA_038060875.1 Acidobacteriota bacterium
CTCCAACGGTGGAGCCTGGGCGACCCCGAGGCTCTGGCGAGGATCCTTCCGCTGGTTTACGACGAGCTCCGCGCAATCGCCCGCTCTTACATCAGCCACGAGCGGCCCGGCCATACGCTGAGCGCCACGGATCTGGTTCACGAGGCCTTTCTCCGGCTGTCCGGGCAGGCGCCGGAGACATGGCAGGACCGCAAGCACTTTTATGGAATCGCCGCGCGGCTGATGCGCCAGGTTCTGGTGGACTATTCGCGCTATCACGGCGCCCGGAAACGCGATGCGGAGCTGGCCGGTTCGGGGCCCGCACCTGTCGGCACAACGCCGAAACCGCTGGAACCCGACTACCTCGTGCTGCATGAATGTCTCAGCCGTCTCGAGCACACAAACCAGAGAAGGGCGGAAATCGTGGAACTGCGATTCTTCGGGGGCCTCACGATCACGGAAATCGCGGAGGCGAAGAATCTGTCGCCCAGCATGGTCAAGAAAGAGCTGACCATAGCCAAAGTCTGGCTCTATCAACAGATTCAGGGGGAGAGGGATGGGCTCCGGAAGCAGCCGGAAGGCTGAGGAGGTTTTCGCCCGGCTTCTCGACCTCGAGGAATCGGAGCGTCCGAGCGCCCTGGAGGGGCTCTGTGCGGACGATCCGGAGAGCGCCGCTGAGGTCCGGGAACTGCTCGATCGGCTGGCCGCCGCCGAGTCTTTCTTTGCCCAATTCCCGTCGGAGAAAGACGAAGTCCCGTTGCGGCTCGATGGACGGCGGGCGGGCGCATATCGCATTATCGGCGAACTGGGGCGCGGCGGCATGGGCGTTGTTTACAGGGGCGAGCGCGACGATGGCCAGTTCGTGCGCCAGGTGGCCGTGAAGTTCGTCAGCATGCTGGCCGCCGGCGGGGAAGCCTGGCGGCGGTTCGAGCGCGAAAAGCGCATTCTTGCGGGCTTGCGCCACCCCAACATCGCCGAACTGCTGGACGCCGGAGTCAGCGAAGAGGGCACCCCCTATATCGTCATGGAGCTGGTCGAGGGCGTGCCGATAGACGTATACTGCCGCGAGCGGCAACTGAGCGTTGCCGCGCGAATCCGGCTCTTCCAGCAAATCGCCGGCGCCGTCGATTTCATCCACCGCAACTTGATCGTCCATCGGGACATCAAGCCCGGCAACATCTTCGTGACGGCGGAGGGAGTGCCCAAGCTGCTCGACTTTGGGATCTCGCGGGTGCTGCCGGCGGCCGGCGAGGAAGGAGATCGCACCGCGCCGGAGCGGCGCCTGATGACGCTGAATTATTCGAGTCCTGAGCAGTTGCGGGGGGACGCGGTTTCGACGGCCAGCGACGTGTACTCGCTGGGGCTGCTGTTGTACGAGTTGCTGGCCGGGCGGCAGGCGTATTCCCTTTCCGGGTCCTCGGCCGTGGACCTGCTGCGGCGGGTGCTCGAGGAGGATCCGCCGCCGCCCGGGGCCGACGCCGACCTGGACCAGATCGTGATGAAGGCGGTCCGCAAGGCGCCGGCGGAGCGGTACGCCTCGGCGCGCGAGCTGGCGGCGGACCTGGAGAACTACCTGGCGGGGCGGCCGGTGACGGCCGTCCGGCCAACGACTCTGTACCGTCTCGGAAAGTGGGTGCGGCGCAATCGCCTCCCGGTAGCGATCGGCGCGCTGGTGGCGCTGTTGCTGCTTGCTGCCGGCGTCGCGGTGGTGTGGCAGATGCAGGTCGCGCGCCGGGAGCGGGCCGTCGCTGAGCGCCGGTTCCACGATCTGCGGAAGCTGGCGAACTCCATCCTGCTCGATTTTCATGACCCGATTTCCAAGCTCTCGGGCGCGACTGAGGTCCGCCGGCTGATGGTCGCGCGGTCGCTCGAGTATCTGGACTCTCTGGCCAAGGATGCTCGGATGGATGTGGCTTTGCAGTTGGAGCTGGCATCGGCCTACACACGATTGGCCGGCGTTCAGGGCAATCCAAACCTCCCAAACCTCGGCGATGCGAAAGGCGCACTCGAGACCTATGGCAAGGCGAGAGCCATCCTGGAAGCAGTGCTGAGCGCCGAGCCGCAGCACCGGGCGGCGTTGCTGGAAATGGGCCGCCTGCTGATCCTGACCGGAGCACAGCTCGCGCACGTCGGCCAGCAGGCCGCCTCCCTGGAGACGAAACGAAAGGCTCTGGCGCACTGGGAGCGTCTGGCGGCAGATGCGCCGGACGACGAACACGTGCGGCGCGGGCTGGGCGCCGCATACTCCGAAATGGCGACGGCGACCGCCGATCATCTGCCCCTCGGAGAGCGCCTGGACTTTGGGAACCGGGCCAAAAGCGTGTACCAGAAGCTGCTGGAAGCCCGCCCGTCCGATTCGGAGCGAATGCGCAACCTCGCCCGGATCCACAAATACCTGAGCGGTATGCACGTGGACGCCGACCGCGTCCTCGAACACGCCCAGGCCGCCGTTGAGTTGGACGGGCGGCGGGTACAGGCAGCGCCCCAGGATGCGGTGGCCCGGATCGAGTTCGCCCAGAGCCTCAGCATGGTGGCTACGGGATGGGAAATGAAGGGCGAGCTCTCGAGGGCCGCCGCCTTCGCGGAGCGGAGCGTTGACATCCGCCGGGCGCTCTGGGAAGCAGATCCGAAGGACCACCGGGTGCGCGACAGGCTCGCCTACGCGCTGACGCTGCTCGGCCAGTTCCGCGCCAGGCAAAGAGACTGGCGGGGCGCCCTGGTGTGCCTTCGTGAGGCGGTCGAACACACGGAAGCGCTCGCCAAAGCCACGGGCTTTTACAGCGCTTGGGATACCCTCGCATGGGCGCGTCTGGAGCGAGCCGAAGTTTACCGGAGGCTCGGCTCAGGTGACGTCTGT
>JBBTDS010000698.1:0-5942 GCA_038060875.1 Acidobacteriota bacterium
GCAGAAACGCCCCCTCTCACCGAGCCGCGACCGCAAGGGAGCGGTCCGGCCGTCTTGCCTCCGAGGCTAAGGCATTACCATAATAGGGCGTTGGCGTCCACTCGTCATGGCGCACACCGAACAAACCGCTGAAGAGGAGCTGGCCCGCTTGCGGGCTGAGCTGGAAGAAGCGAACCGCAAGCTGGCCGAGTCCTACAAGCTGGCAGCGCTCGGCCGCCTGATCGCCGGCATCGCCCACGAGATGACGACACCTATCGGCTCGCTGCGCTCCAACAACGCGGTCGCGCTGCGCTCGCTCGACACGCTGGATAACGTTCTGGCGGTCTGCCCGGCGCCCGAGATCGGCAAGGCCCGCGAGATCGTCGAAGTGCTGCGCAGCCTGGCCGGCGTCGATAAGATCGCCTGCGAGCGGATCGTCTCGGTGATCCCCGGCCTGAAGGCGTTCGCCCGGGTGGAAGAGGCGGAGTTGCGCCGGGCCGACCTGAACGAGATCGTGCGCGCCTCGGTCGCCCTCATCCAGTGCAACTGCCGCCACCGCATCGTGGTGGAGACCGATCTGGGCGAGCTGCCCGAAGTCGAGTGCTACCCCCAGTCGTTGCACCGGGTCTTCCTCAACGTGCTCATCAACGCGTGCCAGGCCATCGAGGGCCAGGGCAAGATCACCGTGCGCAGCCGCCGCGAAGGAGATTGGGTGCGTGTGTCCATCTCCGACACCGGGCGCGGCATCGCCCCCGAGCAGGCGTCCAAGATCTTCTCCCTGGGTTTCACCACCAAGCCGGTCGGCGTGGGCACCGGCCTGGGACTGGCTATGTCCAAGGAGAGCGTGGAACGCCATGGCGGCGCCATTGATTTCGAGAGCACCCCCGGGGTGGGGACCACCTTCCACATCCGCATTCCTGTAACCCAGAGGCGTACAGGTGAGAAAGCAGGAGTCTGAAAGTGCAAATTGACGGAAAGCCATCCGTGCTGATCGTTGACGACGAGGAAATGGTGATCACCAGTATCCGCGCCTTCCTCAGGCTGGATACCGACTTTAGCGTCCACGGCTTCACCGACCCGGTGGAGGCGGCCAGGTTCCTGGAGCAGAAGCCGGTGGACGTGGCTATCGCCGACTACGTCATGCCGCGGATGAACGGCATCCAGTTCCTGGCCAGGGCCAAACAGGTGCAGCCCGAAGCCACCCGCATCCTGCTCACCGGTTATGCCGACAAGCAGAGCGCCATTCAGGCCATCAACGAGCTGAGCCTGTTCCAGTACCTGGAGAAGCCCTGGGAGAACGCCCAGTTGCTGCTGGTGATCCAGAATGGGATCGAGCGGGCGCAACTGCTCCGCCAGCTCCGCGACAAGATCGCCGAGCTGGACGCGGCCCACTCCAGCTTAAAGGGCGTCCAGACGCGGCTGCTGAAGGCCTTCATGTAACCATGAATATACTCACTCGCCGCCAATTCGTGCAGTCGGCCGGAGCCTTCGCCGCCGCCCCGCCGAAAGAACGGCCCAACGTCCTGTTCATCGCCATCGACGATTTGAACGACTGGATCGGCTGCCTCGGCGGCCACCCCGATGTCCGCACGCCCAACCTCGACCGCCTGGCCGCCCGCGGCGTGCTGTTCACCAACGCCCACTGCGCCGCGCCGCTGTGCAACCCCTCGCGCGCCGCGCTGCTGACCGGCACGCGCCCCTCCACTTCCGGCGTCTACGATAACGGCCAGCCCTTCCGCAAGGCCGACCCGGTGAAGAACGCCGTCACCCTGCCCCAGCACTTCATGGCCCATGGGTACCGCGTGGTCGGCGGCGGCAAGATCTACCACGGCGCTTTCCCCGACGCCGCGAGCTGGCACGAGTACTTCCCCTCGCAGACGCAGAACAAGCCCCCGGACCCGGCCCCGGCCAAGCTGCCGGCCAACGGCATTCCCAACACCGCCCAGTTCGACTGGGGACCGGTCGATGTCCCGGACTCCGCCATGGGCGACTGGAAAGTGGTCGATTGGGCCATCCGCGAGCTCGGCCAACGGCACGACAAGCCGTTCTTCCTCGGCTGCGGCATCTTCCGCCCGCACCTGCCCTGGTACGTGCCGCGCAAGTACTTCGACCTCTACCCGCCCGCGACCGTCACCTTGCCCAACGTCAAGGACGACGACCTCGACGACGTGCCGCCCATCGGCCGCAAGTTCGCCCGGCCCGACGGCGATCACAAGAAAGTGATCGAGCACAACCAGTGGCGCCAGGCGGTGCAGGCTTATCTCGCCTCGATCAGCTTCACCGACGCCTGCATCGGGCGCCTGCTCGATGCGTTTGACGCCAGCCCCCACGCCAAGAACACCGCCATCGTGCTCTGGAGCGATCACGGCTGGCATCTCGGCGAGAAGCTGCACTGGCGCAAGTTTGCCCTGTGGGAGGAGGCGACGCACAACGTCTTCATGGTGGTCGCGCCCGGCGTCACCGCGCCCGGCGGGCGATGCGACCGCTCCGTCAGCCTGATGGACATCTACCCCACGCTCATCGACCTCTGCGGGCTGGCGCCGCGCAAGGGACTCGAAGGCTCAAACCTGCTGCCGCTGCTCAGGAACCCGAGAGCTTCCTGGGACCGGCCTGCGCTTACCACTTATCAGCGCGGCAACCATTCGGTGCGCAGCGAGCGCTGGCGCTATATTCGTTACCGCGACGGGACCGAAGAGCTTTACGACCGCCAGAGCGACGAGTTGGAGTGGCACAACCTGGCCGGCAAGCCCGAGTACCACACGGTGAAGCGGGAACTGGCCCGCTGGCTGCCGCCCTCCGATGCGCCGGATTCCCCGCGCGAGCGCGGTGGCGAGGGAGTAGGCGCGCTCGGCGGCGAAAGCGGATAGAGCGATAGCGATGACTGCCAGGCAGCGCATCACGATCTTCCTTGTGACTCTAAGGCTTCTCTGAATACCAGAAGGATACGCCCTTGTAAGGGCCCATGTACTCGTTCTTCTCACCGTGCTCAAAGCCGAGAACGGCGGATTTGGTCCAGTTTACGCGGTCCGCGAGGTGGAAGCGATAGGCAATCTTTGGCTTGAGCTTGTCGAGCATGCCGTAGAGGGGGCGCGTCACCGGGCCGCCATAGAAATACCATCCGCAGCGGAAATAGTCCTCCGTGCCGGTACCGTGCCAGCTTGGGGGGAACGCTTCGCCGTCGATGTAAAAACGGTCGTCACCTTCCATGCTCTTGTCGGCCACTTCGATGATCGTGCCGACAAAATGGCCGCGCCCGGAGGCCTCCAGAATCTTGATGTCGCGGCCGTGTTCGGTCACGTCGGTGATACGGCTGGCGCGGAAATAGAAACGCTCCTTCCCGGGCCACCCCTTCGCGAGGCGCGTGGTGATGCGGGCGCCCGAGCCGGTTTCGATTCTCAACTCCTTGCGGAACGGCATTGGAAAACGGCAGTAGTACGCGCCGTCATCGGTGACGCCGAGGACCAGCGATTGCATCTTCGCCTCCGGCCGAAGCTTGCGCGAGAAACCCCAGAACTCGGAGACCTTCATGTCCACGGCCGTGCCGCCGTCCGCTGTGATCCGGAACGGCGCGTCGTCGGCCTCGCCCGCGAACTTGATGCGCAGATCGTTCAGGACGCCCGGGCCGCGCAATTGCACCGTTGCGGACTCGCTGGTTTCGATCTTGCCGCGGTCGTCGGTGCGCCAGACATCGAAGTGCGTCTTTCCCAGGCGCGTGCTCTTGACCGCCTGGGGAAGCTTCTGGTAGCTGAATTGGTGATAGATGTGCGGGATGCTCTCGCCCCGCCCGTTCTTGCGGTGCGTGAAGCCGTCGTTGTGTTCGGTGAGGGTAAGCTTCAACGACTTGGCATAGTAGATGGGCGCGTAGCAGACCCAGCCGCCGTGAGAGCGCTCCGCGAGGGGCGCGGCGATGATCTTGCCGTCTTCGAAAAGTTCGGGGAGGCCGTAGCCGAATGAGGGCGCACTCTCGCCGTCGAAGTAGAAATTAAACTTGCCGCCGATGTAAGGCCGGCCCCTCTTGTTCTTCCCGGTGAACCACATGCTGGTCAGAACGCCGGGACCTTGCGCTTCAAAGAGGACCCACTCGGAGGCGGGATCGCTAAAGGCCTTGCCGGGCGGATCGACGCGAATGAGATTGCCGGAATCGTAGTTCGCGTCGTTGTAGTCGTACCCACTGCGCATCGCTGTCTTGACGGGATCGGGGACGGAGAGCCAGCGGAGATCGAGGGGGTGTGGCCGGAGCGCCACCTGTGCGGTGAGCGCTCCGGCTGCCAGTAGAGCCAGGGGGATGAATCGCATCAGAATGTCAGACGCAGACCCATCTGAAGGTTGCGGGAACCGCCACCCTTGGCCGTGATCTTGCCGAAGGTGGGCTGGCCGAACGCCGTGTTCGGGTTGTTGTAGTTGAAGTGATTCAGGGCGTTGTAGGCTTCGAACCGGTATTGCAGCTTGAAGCGCTCCCGGAACTTGAAGTCGCGGAAGACGCCACCGTCGATGTTCCAGCTTCCCGGGCCCCAAACCGCGCCGATGGGCGAGTTGCCGATCTGAAGCGGGGCCGAGGCGGAGAATGCGGCGGTATCGAACCAGTTGTCCATGGTGCGGTTCTGCGCCGCGTTGCCGGTCCAGTTCGCCCGGTAGGCGCGCCCGGTGCCGGTGGTGTCGGTGGACAGGCCAACGCTCAGGGGGCTGCCGCTAAGCCACCGTGCTTCGGTGGAAAGCTGCCAGCCGTTCACTATCAGCTTGAGCGCCACGGGGCCGTCGTTCACCTTCGGCAACTGGTAGGCTGCCGCCAGGCTGAAGATGCCGTGCTGAGAGATTTGGCCGGCGTCGTACCTGCGGTCGTACCAGAGCGTGCCGCCACCGTCCACGGTGTTTTTCTGGTAAGTGAAGGACGACTGGAGCAGCAATCCATTCCTCATGGCGCGCTTCAACTGCGCTTGGAAGGAGTTGTACCGTCCATTGGCGCCCCACCGGGTGCTGGAGATGCTGCCGAAGCCGTAGTAGGGCCGTACGGCGTCGATGACGATCCGCTTGGCCAGCACGTCGGCGTTAGGCTTCAACAGGTTCATATCGGTGGAGATCGACTGGTGCGTGCTGCGGTTGCCGATGTAGGAAACTTCGGCCAGCATCCCGGCGACCTCCTGCTGGAAGCTGATCGAGTACTTGTGCGTACGCGGGGTAGTGAACGGAACGGTCACTGAAGAAAGGCCGCTGGGGCGCGCCGCGTCCGGACTTCCGCCGGTGGGATCGTCCAGCAGCACATCGTACAAAGTGACGCCATAGCGGAACGGAGGATTGCCAGGCAGGCGCGAAGTGGGCCCCTGCTGGTGATCGAAGAAGACGCCGTAGCCGGCGCGGATGGAGGTCTTGGCGCCCCAAGGCGCATAGGCGATGGCCACACGCGGCGCGAAGTTCTTCTTCGGCGCGCTGCCCACCACGTCCACGATCTCGATGCCGTTCAGGTTGTTCACCGTACCGGTCAGTACGCCGGTAGTGGGATTGACGCCGTGGCCGTTCTTCACATCGAACTTCTGGGGCCGCCAGTTGGCCCACTTCTGCCCGCGCACGGCCTTGTATGCGCCGTCGGCCTCCCATCGCACGCCCACCGTCAGCGTAAACTCCTTGTTGATCTTAATCTCGTCCTGCGCGAACAAACCGTGCTGCCAGGCCGCGGCGCGCCAGTAGGTCATGTTGGAGTTCTGCGAAAAACTGCGGGCGCGGCCCAGTAACAGGTCGGCCAGCGAATCGCCCGTGGCTGAACTGTCATAGCTGTAGTTGCCGAAAGTGCCGGCCAAACCGGTCTGGATATTTGTGCGGTAAATCTCTTCGAAGCCGAACTTCACGTTGTGGCGGGATCCCTGCCAGGCGTAATTGGCGCCGGCGTTGGCCTGGGCCCACTTGTTGGCGCGGCCGGTGGCCCGGCCGATGCTGGTGTAGCCGCTGCCGGACATGTTGAGCTGCGGCAA
>JBBTDS010000698.1:6042-34109 GCA_038060875.1 Acidobacteriota bacterium
CACCAGCGGGTAGAACAGGTCCACGTAGGCGAGCGCGTTCTTGTTCAACTGCGCCTTCGGGATGAGATTGTTGGCAAACGGCGTCTTCGTGACAGGGTCGCGGACCACGCGGGCTTTCAGACCACTGCCGGGATTGAGCCAGGCGCCGAAGTCGCCGCCGTATTGCGCCTGCGTTGGCCAGGTACGGTAACCTGCCTGAGGCGTGATGCTGCGGCTGAAGTAGTTCGTCCAGAAGAAGTAGACCTTCTCCTTCTTCACGGGGCCGCCGAGCGTGTAGCCTTCCTCGTTGTAGCGCCGCAGGGACTTGGCTGTGCTGCCCCAGCTCTTGGCGTTGAAGTTTTTGTTGCGATGGTACCAGTAGACGGAGCCGTGGTAGTCGTTGGTGCCTGACTTGGTGACCATCTCGATACGGGCGGCCGAAGCGCGCCCGTACTCGGTCGAGTAACCGTTCTGGGTTACGCGGAACTCGCTGACGGCGTCGGCCGGCGGATGAAATTTCCAGCCGCCGCCGGACACGTACTCGTCACCGTCGTTGGTGCCGTCGACCACGATCACGTTCTGGGCGCCGCCCTGGCCGTTGTGCGCGTACTCATTCGCCGCCCCGGGCAGGAAGGCCGCCATGCGCACGACGTCGTTGGCCGGCAGCAGGAAGGACATGATCTCCTGTGTCGAGATGACGTGGTTGACATTCGCGTTCACCGTATTGACCGGCGGCGCGGCGTCCGCGGTGACCTCGACCGCCGTGGTGACGGCGCCGGGCTTGAGCGGCACGTCGATACGGAGGTCGTAGCCGGAGCTCAGTTGGATGCCCCGCTGCACGTACCTGCTGAAGCCCGCCGCTTCCACCGTGATTTCGTAGGCGCCGCGCGGCAGCGAGAGGAACAGGAAGCCGCCATCGGTTCCTGTTGCGGTGGTACGTGTGACGAGTTTCGTGTCGTTGCTCACCGTCACATTGGCTTTGGGCACGCTGGCCGCGGAAGGATCGCTCACGAACCCGCGGATGGTGCCGGTCTGAAGGACCTGGGCGAACAGCATCGCCGAGACCACAAAGAACAATGTCAGAAATGCGCTTAGTTTCATGGCTTCTCCTTCTTTCCCGCCGCTGCCAGACGGCCGGGAAGTTCCCGTCGGGCCCCGGGCGGTCCAGGCTGCGCCGTGTCGGTCACCTGCCGGTCGCGGGTGGCCCGGGCCACCGCCCCCGGGCCGCGCAACACGTACTGCGAGAGGTTCCAGTTCCAGGCGCCGGGCTTGCGGCAGCGCCAGCCGCGCGTGCGCGAACCGTCCCGTTTTCAAAGCAACCTCTTCAAAGCGTGGTTGGCCACCCGCACCGCGTAGCGGTGCTGGTCCCGCGTATCCGCCAAGACCTCTTCGAGCGCCTGCCGGGCCGGGCGGGCTTGTTCGCCCATTTCGTCCAGTACGATGGCCGCGCTCAGCCGGACCCACTCGCGCTCGCTCTTCACCTCGCGGACCAGGACCGCCAGCGCCTCGCCGTCCCGCCTGAGCGCCCGCGCGGCCGCGATGCGCACGCTGGCCGAGCCGTCCTTCAACGCGGCGCGCAGCGGCTCCACCGCCGTGCCGGCGCCGCTCCCCAGGTTGCCCAGCCCGGTGGCCGCCCAGTAGCGCACCCCGGCATCGTTTGCCTTCAGCGCCCCAAGCAGTCCTGGTAGATCGCCGCGCTCGCCCATCTCGACCACCGCCCGCAGCCGCGGGATCAGTTTCTCGGCGCCCGGCTGGCGCAGGATCTCGTACCGGCTGCCGTACTTCTCCTCCCGCTCGGCGATCTCGGGCTCGGGCACGAGGCCCAGGTCTCGCGTGTCGAGCATCCACTTCAGGTGCGCGGCCCGCAGGCGCTCCAGCGCCTCCCGGTGCTCCGCTGAAGCGGCCAGGTTGCGCACCTCGTGCGGATCGCTCTCCAGATCGTAGAGCTCCTCGATGGGCTTCCGGTCGGCCATGAACTGCGCGGCCGCCGGCGTGAGCTTCCCGAGCGCGTGCAGGCGGCGCAGCTCGCGCATGGTCGGCCCGCCCTCGGGCGTGTTCATGTGCTGGTAGTACGGCTTGAAAGATACGTAGTTGCGGATGTAGCGATAGCGCTTGTCGCGAACCGAGCGGACCGTGTCGTAGCGCTCGTCCATGCGGTCGCGCACACCGTAGACGTACTGGCGCGGCGGAGTCGGGTTCGACCCGAGGAATGCGCGGCCCTGCATGTGCGCGGGAATCTTCACGCCGGCCAGGTTCAGCACCGTCGGGGCCAGGTCGATGAAGCTCACCAGCTCGTCGCTCACGCTGCCGGGCTTGCCCTGGTTCCCCGCGCGGAACTTCTCGGGGATGCGTATGATCAGCGGCACGCGCGTGCCGGAGTCGTAAAGCCAGCGCTTCGCGCGCGGCAGCCCCACGCCGTGGTCTCCCCAGTAGAAGACGATCGTGCCTTCGGCCAGCCCGTCCTGTTCGAGCTGGCTCAGCACGCCGGCCGCCTGGTAGTCCATCGCGGTGACCAGCTCGTAAAAGCGCGCCCAGTCGCGGCGGACCGCCGGCGTGTCGGGGTGATAGGGCGGGATGGCGAGCCCGCCCGGGTCCTGGCGCTCGTCGGGCCTGAGCCGCGCGGTGATCCGCGCGTACTGCTCGTCGGTCGCGCGGATCTGGCTCTCGTGCGTGGTGGTGAAGTTGAAGACGGCGAAGAAAGGCCGTCCCGCCGGACGGTTGCGCCAGTGCGCCTTCTGGCTCGATTCATCCCACGCCGCCTTCGGCGGCGGGAAGTTGTAATCGGTCTTGACGTTGTTGGCGCAGTAGTAGCCCGCTTCCCGCAGGTATTCGGGGAAGCACCGGACGTGCGGGGGCAGCTTCGCCTGGCACCGCATGTGGTGCGTGCCGAGCGTGGTGGGGTACATCCCGGTGATGATGCCCGAGCGGCTGGGCGCGCAAACACCCGCGACCGTGTAGGCGTTCGTGTACCGCACCCCTTGCGCGGCCAGCCGGTCCAGCGTGGGCGTGATCCCGTGCCGGTCACCGTAACAGCCCAGCACCGGGCTGGTGTCTTCGCAGGAGATCCACAGGATGTTCGGCCGGTGGGGCTGCGCCGCGCGCAGCCCGGCTACCGCGACGTTGCCCGCCAGCCACTCGCGTCGTGTGGTCCTCATACCGCCTCTCATGTTACCCCGGACGCAGCCCCCGCCTGTTTCCCGGCGCGGTACACTTACCCTTGTGACCCGCAGAAACCTCATCGCCACGCCGGCCGCCGCTCTCGCTGCTTCGTCCGCGGCCCCGGCCAAGAAGTCCTTGTTCCAACTGCGCCTGCTGAAGCTGCGCAACGGCCCCGAGAACCAGCGCCAGCGCGCCGCCGAGTTCCTCAAGGCCGTCGTGCCCGCGGCCAAACGGGCAGGCGTCGGCCCCATCGGTGTTTTCTCCAGCTCGATCGCCGAAGGCGGCCCGTTCCTCCTCGTCCTCACCAGCCACCCGGGCTTCGCCGAGCTGGAGGCGAATCACGCCAAGCTCGAGGCCGACGCCGAATACCGCAAGGCCGTGGACGCCTGGTACGCCGGCGGTCTCCCCTATGTCCGCCAGGAGGTCTCGCTACTGCGGGCTTTCGACTCGATGCCCGCCATCGAGGCGCCGCCGGCCGAGGGTCGCAAGTCGCCGCGCATCTTCGAGCTTCGCACCTACGAGTCCAACACCCTGGCCACGCTGCGCCGCAAGATGAAGATGTTCGACGACGGCGAGGTCGCCATCTTCCGCCGCGCCGGCCTGCTGCCGGTTTTCTTCGGCGAGACCCTCATCGGGCGCAACATGCCGAACCTGGTCTACATGGTGGCCCACGACGATCTGGCGGCGCGCG
The DNA here is from genome assembly GCA_038060875.1 of Acidobacteriota bacterium. Classification (GTDB taxonomy): domain Bacteria; phylum Acidobacteriota; class Terriglobia; order Bryobacterales; family Bryobacteraceae; genus JBBTDS01. The sequence continues at coordinate 9,872 of JBBTDS010000698.1, forward strand.
AACAGAACTGGCGCCGCTTCGGCGCCGACCCGGACTGGCAGAAGCTGCGCTCCCAGCCCGGCCTGGGCGACGCCGAGATCGTCTCCAACATCAGCAACGCGTTGCTGAGCCCGCTGCCGTTCTCGGACATCCGGTAGGCTGACCGCTCCCTTTGGTCGCGGCTCGGTAAGAGGTTGTAGTTTCTGCTGAGCCGCGAGCGTAGCGAGCGGTTGCTCCGGTGTGTAAAGCCGATTCTGGAACGGTACACTGGCTGCTTGAGGCTCACCAGGCTTCGACGGCTCTCGCAGATCGTCTTCTTCGCCCTCTTCCTGCTTCTTCTCTTCAAGACGGAATTCCGCGGTTCCTTCCGCGCTTCCGGAGGCGAGATCCGGCTGCCGTACCCGGTCTCCATCTTTCTGCAAGCCGATCCGCTGGTCGCCATCTCCAACGCCCTCTCCAGCCGCGCGCTCTACAAAGGACTGCTCTGGAGCCTGGTCATCCTGCTTCCGACGTTCTTTCTGGGCCGGTTCTTCTGCGGCTGGATTTGCCCGCTGGGCACGCTGAACCATTTCTTCGGCAACCTCAAGTCCGAGCGCAAACGCGGCCGGCGGCTCATCGAATCGAATCGCTACCGGCGCTGGTACACTCTGAAGTATTACCTTCTGATCGCCCTGCTGGTGACGGCGCTCGCCGGCGGCGAGATCGTGGGCGTGCTGGACCCGATCGCGCTGGCGGTGCGCTCGCTGGCGCTCTCGGTCGTGCCCGGCGTCAACTACGCCGTGAACGCGTTCACCAGCCTGCTCTACGAGAGCCAGGTGCGCGGCCTCCGCCTGACGGCCGATGCCATCCACTTCCTGCTGAAGGACACCGTACTAAGCTTCAAGCAGCCCTATTTCCGCCAGGGGGTCTTCCTCGGCCTCATTTTCATCGTGATCATGGCGCTCAACCTCCGGATCACGCGGTTCTGGTGCCGCGCGCTGTGCCCGCTCGGAGCGCTGTTGGGCGCGGTGTCGCGCTGGGCGATCCTGGGGCTGGAAAAACACCCCAGCCGCTGCGAGGATTGCGACCGCTGCCTGCTGCACTGCCAGGGCGGCGACGATCCCATTCCGGGAGCGCCCTGGCGCAAAGCCGAGTGCCACCTCTGCTTCAACTGCGTCGCCGACTGCCCCGAGAGCGGCATCAAGTTCACTTTCTTCCCCGCCACTCCGACCACGGTGGACGGTCCGAACCTCCAGCGGCGGCGGGCGCTGACCAGCCTTGCGGCTGGCGCCGCGGCGCTGCCCATCTTTCGCAGCAGCGCCGGGCTGATCGCTGAGCACCACGACCGGCTCATCCGCCCGCCGGGCGCGCTGGACGAGAAGAGTTTCCTGGCGCGCTGCATCCGCTGCGGCCAGTGCATGAAGGTGTGCCCGAACAATGCGCTGCATCCGACCCTGGTCGAGGCCGGCCTGGAGGGACTCTGGACGCCCATCCTGGTGTCGCGCATCGGTTACTGCGAACCGAGTTGCGTGCTGTGCAGCCAGGTCTGTCCCACCGGGGCTATATGGGAGATCACGTCGGGCGAGAAGGGATGGTCGGCCGAACGAGCCGGCAAGACGGCACAGCCCATCCGCATCGGCACCGCATTCTACGATCAGGGCCGCTGCCTGCCCTGGTCGATGGCCACCGAGTGCATCGTCTGCGAAGAGTGGTGTCCCACGTCTCCCAAGGCCATCTACCTGCGCCCCGCCGAGGTGGTGGACGCGGAAGGCAAGGTGAAGCAGGTCCGGCAGCCCTACGTGGTTCCGGAGCGGTGCGTCGGCTGCGGCGCCTGCGAGTACGCCTGCCCCGTGAAGGATCGCCCCGCCGTCTACGTCACCAGCATCGGTGAGAGCCGGTCCAAGACTAATCAGATTTTGTTGAGGCGGCCCAAACTGGTCACGCGTTTCCCCGAGACGGGCGAGGTCCCCGGCTGGAGCAGGCTTCGCGAAATGCGCACCTTCGAGGCCGCCGATCTCTGGCAGTACATCGACGGGGACGCCGAACGCTATATCCAGGCGGGAGTTGTGAGGACACTGACTGCGGACTACCGCTACCAGAACCGGATCGACGCCGTGGCCGTCATTCACATCATGGGCGCGCCGGAAGGGGCCAGAAAGATAATGGAGTCCGAACGCGCGGCCGGCAGCCAGCCGGTCTCACTCGGCGACGCCGGCCGCCTTCACGGCGCCAGCCTGATCTTCAGGAAGGGGACCTACCTGGTGCGCCTGGTCGCCTACGAGGACGCGCCGGAGATTGCCAAAGCCCTGCTCGCATTGGGGCAGGCCATCGAGGCAAAGCTATCGAATCCTCGGTGAAGTGCTATAACGGAATCGGCGGTCCATGGGGTCGAAAGTCGTCATTGCCTGTGATCCTTCACTTCGCACACCGGGGCCCGGCATAGACTCCAGTCGCCTGCTGAAGCTGCTCGATCGCGCCGTGCCCATGGAAGTGTGGAAGCAGGTCGTGCGTCCCGGGGAAACGGTGGGCCTGAAGGTGAATTGCCTGGCCGGCAGAGGCATCTCAACCCGCCCGCAGCTCGTGGATCTCATCTGCGAGCGGCTCCAGCAGGCCGGCGTCCGGCAACAGCACATCGTCATCTGGGACCGGCTGAACGCCGACCTGGAGAGCGCCGGATTCCGCATCGCCACGCGCTCGGGCGGCATCCGCTGCATCGGAAACGACGTGCTGGGCTATGAAGAGGAACTGACGGCCTTCGGCAGCGCCGCCAGCCTGATGGCGAAGACGCTCACTCAGGTCTGCCACGTCGTCATCAATCTGCCCGTGCTCAAGGACCACGGCATCGTGGGTGTAACGATGGCGCTGAAGAACCTGTTCGGCGCCATCCACAACCCCAACAAGTACCATATGAACGTGGGCGATCCTTACGTGGCCGACGTCTACATGCTGCCGCCGATCCGGCAGAAGGTGCGGCTCACCATATGCGACGCCACCACCGCCCAGTACGAGGGCGGCCCGTCCTACATGCCGCAGTGGACCTGGCCGTACAACGGCCTCATCGTCTCCCAGGACCCGGTGGCGCTGGACCACGCCGGCTGGCAGATCATCGAGCGCAAGCGCGCCGAGCAGGGCATGAAACCATTGAAGGACGTGGGCCGCGAGCCCCGCTACATCGCCACCGCCGCCGGCCCCCGGCACCGCCTCGGCGCCCTCGCCCCCCAGGTGGAATTTCGGTGACAGGCTACGCTTTCACTAATTTAATCTGGGACCGCCGCAGCTTTCTCCGGTTGCCCGGTCTCGCCGTGGCCCGCGCCGCGCCGGCGGCGGAGAACGAGGCCCAGTTCACCGCCGAGGCCCAGTTCTACGAGAAGCTGCCCCACAAGAAGATCAAGTGCAAGCTCTGCCCCAGGGAGTGCGTTATCGACGACCGCGAGCGCGGCTACTGCGGCGTCCGCGAAAACCGCGGCGGCGTCTACTACATGCTGGTGCATTCGCGCGTCTGCACCGCCCACGTCGATCCCATCGAGAAGAAGCCCTTCTTCCACTTCCTGCCCGGCAGCCTGGCCTTTTCCATCGCTACCGCCGGCTGCAACGTGAACTGCAAGATGTGCCAGAACTGGGAGATCTCCCAGGCCCGTCCCGAGCAGGTCCGCAACATGCACCTGCCTCCGCGCGAGCTCGCCGCACTGGCCAGGCAGAACCAGTGCGCCTCGATCGCCTACACGTATAGCGAGCCGATCGTCTTTTACGAGTACATGGTGGAGGCCGCCGACGCCGCGCACGCGGCCGGCGTCAAGAGCACGGTGGTCACCGGCGGCTACATCCAGGAAGAACCGCTGAAGCAACTCTGCCGCCGTGTGGACGCCATCAAGGTGGACTTGAAGGCCTTCTCGCCCAAGTTCTACAAAGAGGTGGTCAACGGCGAGCTGAAGCCGGTGCTCGACGGCCTGGTGACGTTGCGCAAGCAGGGCATGTGGAGCGAGATCGTCTACCTGGTCATCCCCACTCTGAATGACAGCGACCAGGAGTTTCGCGACCTCGCCCGCTGGGTGAAATCGGCGCTGGGCCTGGACGTTCCGGTGCACTTCACTCGCTTCCATCCCGAGTACCTGCTGAAGAACCTCCCGCCGACGCCGCTGAAGACTCTGGAACGGGCCAAGGCCATCGCCGACGCCGAGGGGCTCCGCTACGTCTACATCGGCAACGTGCCCGGCCATCCGGCGGAGAGCACCTACTGCCCCAAGTGCCGGCGCGCGGTGGTCCAGCGCGTCGGCTACTCCATCGAAGGCGTGCACATCCTCAAAGGCAAGTGCAAGTTCTGCCAGCAATCCATCGCAGGCGTGTGGGGCGTATGAGAAGTCGGCTGATCATTCCTGTTCTGGCGCTTGCCGTGGCGGCCGCCGGGCAAAAGGTGCGCCGGCCCGCCGTGGCCGGGGCCTTCTACCCAGCCGAGGCGAAGCAACTCAGCAAGACGGTGGACGGCCTGCTGGCCCGCGCGCAGGCGCCCGCAATCAAGGAGCCGCTGGTGGCCCTGATCTCGCCGCACGCGGGCTACCTTTACTCGGGCGGCGTCGCGGCCCACGGCTACGCGCTGCTGAAGGGCAGCAAGCCCGAGCGAGTCGTGGTCATCTCTCCCTCACACTACGAGCGCTTCTCCTTTTCCGCGGTCTACGACGGCGACGCTTACGCCACCCCGCTCGGAACCATCCCGGTGGACAAGGCGTTCGCCGCCCGGCTGGCCACCGGCCCGCTGGTCCAGCTCTCCAGCCGCGGCCACGCACCGGCCGGCAGCCAGGGAGAGCATGCGCTCGAAGTGCAGCTCCCCTTCTTGCAGCGGGTGCTGGGACAGTTCAAGCTGGTGCCCGTGGTCATGGGCCAGCAGGACTACGACACCTCGCGCGCGCTGGGTCTTTTGCTGGCCAAATTGATCCAGGGGCCGGACACTCTCATCGTCGCCAGCTCCGATCTGTCGCACTTCCACCCCTATGACGACGCGGTGAAGCTGGACCGGAAAACACTGCGGACCATACAGGAATGGGACCACCTCAGCCTGGCGCGCAACCTCGAGGGCGGCGCCCTGGAGGCGTGCGGCGGAGGCCCGATCGTGGCCGCCATGATCGCCGCCGAGCGCCTCGGCGCCACCGAGGCGCGGCTGATCAAGTACGCCAATTCGGGCGATGTGACCGGGGACAAGAGCGGCGTGGTCGGCTACGGTGCGCTCGCACTGATCAAGGCCGCCAAGCCGCGCGGCCCGGGCGACGGCGCTTTCTCACTCGGCCAGCGCGAGCGCGAAACGCTGCTGGCCCTCGCCAGGAAAACGGTGGAGACGGCGGTGCGGCAGCGCAAGCTGTACGACGGCGCCACGCCCGTTTTCGACTCGCTCGCCGCCGAGCGGGGCGCCTTCGTCACGCTGAAGCGGAAAGGGCAGTTGCGCGGCTGCATCGGCTACCCGTCCCCGGTGAAGCCTCTCTTTCTGACCGTGCGGGACGTGGCCGCGATGGCCGCCGTCAGGGACGAGCGCTTCCCGCCGGTGACGGCCGCCGAACTGGGTGAGCTGGAGTACGAGATCTCGGTGCTGGCTCCGCTGCGCCGCGTGTTGGACGTCAACGAGATCCAGACCGGGCGCGACGGGTTGGTCGTCAGGAAGGGCGCCCGCGAGGGCCTGTTGCTGCCTCACGTCGCCACCGAGCAAAGCTGGGACCGCATGACCTTCCTCCAGCAGACGTGCCTGAAGGCGGGACTTCCGCCCAGCGCCTGGCAGGACCCGGACACCGACATCTTCTCCTTCACCGCCCTGGTCTTCGGCGACCACCAGCCGCCAGCGCCGCCGCAGCGGCCGGCCCCAGGTTCACGACCGCCATCAGCACCGCCGTTTTGAGGAAGCCGAACACCGGGACCAGGTACACGCTCAGCAGCACCGCGCCGGCGCACGCGCCGGCCAGATCGAGAGCGTAGAGCGCACCCATGCCCGCCTCGTGCTTTGATCCCGCGAAGTAGATCCTGCTGGCCACCGGAAATTGGTACCCGCCCAACAAGCCCGCCAGCAGCGCCAGCGCCGGGAACAGGAGGTGGCTGGACAGCCACAGGCCCGCCGGGTTGGTTACCCCAGCGAGCGAGACGAACACGGCGTACAACAAGAGCGGCGAGACAGCGGCCAGCGCCTGTAGCCCCGCGAGACCTCGCAGCCCGGCGGCCCCGCCGAGCGCCCGCCAGCTTCCCAGCGCCATGCCGGCCATGAAAGCCGCGATCACGATCGCGAGCTGGTGATACACGTAGCCGTAGATCGCCTGGAATGCCAGCAGGAGCAAAATCTCCAGGCCGATCAGCGTGAAGCCCATTGCGGTGACGCACAACCCGGCGGCAGCCCGGGCGCGCCGCAACACCGCCGCCAGTGCCAGCGCCAGCAGGACCGCCGCCGCGGCGACGCTTCCGAACCCAACCTGCGCGATGGTCCGGAAAAACTCGCGATACGCGCGATCAAAACGGCCGCTCCAAAGCGCGACGTCGAAGTAGTAGGCGATCGGCGCGAAGTCCCGATTGACCGGCGTCTCCGGCTGGGGCCGGATCTGCGACTCCAGCTCACGCACGCGGTCCGGCGACATCCGGAACGGCAGGTAATACTCGCGCACGTAGCTCGCCCGAATGCGCCGCGACCGCAATCGCGACACCAGGCCGTGCGGGCCGGCGGCGAGAATCCCCGGCCCGGTGGCGGCGAAGAAGTGGACCGTCGCGCCCGGCATGGCCTGCACTTCCGGGAACACTTCGCCGAGCGTCCGGTTGATCGAGCGCAGATACTCAGCCAGCTCCGGGCTGATGTAGTTCTCCGATGCCCTGAGCTGGAACGAGAGAACGCCAGCCGGGCCGAGCCTTCGCGCCGCCTCCCGGAAAAACTCGAGCGTGTAGAAACGGTTCAACTGCGCCGTCTGCGGCTCCGGCAGGTTCACAATGATGACGTCGAACGTGAGGCTGGTCGTCTTCAAAAACAGCCGCCCGTCGGTGTTATGTACGTGGACTCGTGGATCGGCTCGGACATGCGCCCATTCCTGCGGGAAGTACGCGCCGGCCAGATCGAGAATCGTGGGGTCAAGTTCGACATAGTCGAGCCGCTCCAGGCTCGGGTGCTGGAGCGCCTGCGCCACGCTCCCGTTGACGCCGCCGCCGATGAGCAGCGCGCGCCGCGGCTCGGGATGCTGGAGCAGCGCGAAGTGCACCGCCTCCTCGGCCGCGGCTGGGTCCGGAACGGTGAGCACCACCAGCCCGCTCGCGTACAGGCTCCGGCTCCCTTCCGTCTCGACCACCGCCAGGTTGCCGTAGATGGAGTTTCGCGTGGTGACCAGTTGAAAGCCGCGCCAGGACTGCGCGAGCGACGCCTCCTCCAGCCGGCGCGCGGCGAACGGGAAGCCGATACACGCAACGGCCACCACCAGCGCCAGCGCGCGAACGGTCAGGAGCGCCGCCGCCAGCAGATTGAGCGCCGCCACCAGCGCCGCGATCTCGAAGGCGCTGAGATACCGGATCAAGACCAGGCTGGTCAGTATCCCGCCCGCGCCCGATCCGGCCGCCTCCAGCAGATACACGGAACTCGTGGCCGACGCCGTCGAAGCGCCTGCTTCACTGGCATAAAAACGGCTGCCCGCCGCGAACAGCCAGCCTGAGAGTATGCAGAAGAAGCTGAGCGCCGCGCAGGAAGTCAGCAGCATCGCCCCCGGCCCCAGCAATAAACCGGGGACAGACGGAAGTGCCCCCTTCGTAATGCGCACCGCCAGGATCGTGAGCGGAAAAGCCGCCGCGATGAGACACTGAAGACCGGCCATCAGCCGGCGCGGATCGCGCGCCCGCGCGCCCAGCCGCCCCGCGAGGCCGCTGCCCAGCGCCGTCCACAGCAGCCAGGTGGCCAGCATCAGCCCCAGCGAAAGCTCGTTGCCGTGGAAGACAACGATCAGCTCCCGCATCAGCACGATCTGGGCGATCACCGCCGTGAAGCCGATAAGGATGAGGACCGCCCGCAGTGTCACCAGAACTATTACACTGAAACTAACCGGGGAAGGGAAAGGGCTCACGGTCATGACCTCGACAGCGCGGCGCGACTTGCTCGTCAACCTCCTGCGCCTTGGCGGGTTGAGTGCGGGAGCAGCCGGGCTGGGCTTCTGGCTAAACCTTCGCAGCCGGCGCCCCGAGGAGCCGGCCGCAGCCGTCCTGGAACACGACTTCACCGTGCCCCGCGAGCCCAACTTGCCCGAGATGGCCGTCATTCAGGGTGACGACCCGCGGAAACTGGTGCGGCGCGCCATCGAGGAACTCGGCGGCATCAAGCGCTTCATCGCCCGCGGCGACGTGGTGGTCGTCAAGCCGAATGTCGCCTGGGACCGCACCGCCGAGCAGGCCGCCAACACCAACCCCGAGGTGGTCGCCGAAACGGTGCGGCTCTGCCTGGAGGCGGGCGCCGCCAGGGTCATCGTCACCGACGTCGGCGTCAACGATGCCCGGCGCTGCTTTGAGCGCAGCGGCATTGGCGCGTCCGCGCGCGCAGCAGGCGCCGACCTCATCCTGCCCGAGGAGCGGAAGTTCAAGAACGTCGACCTGCGCGGGGAGACGCTCGGTCCCTGGCCGGTGTTCGAACCCTTCCTGGCCGCGGACAAGATGATCAACATCCCCATCGCCAAGCATCACAGCCTGACGGGCGCCACGCTGGGGATGAAGAATTGGTTCGGCATCCTCGGCGGGCCGCGGCACCGGTTGCACCAGCGCATCCATGAGAGCCTGGTGGACCTGGCCGCCTTCATGCGCCCCACGCTGACCATCCTCGACGCCTGGCGCGTGCTTGTGCGCAACGGCCCCACCGGCGGCAGTTCCGACGACGTGGCTCTCAAGAAAACCCTGATCGCCGGCACCGACCCCGTCGCCATTGACGCCTACGCCGCCAAGGCCTACTGGGACCTCGACCACCAGCGGCTCCGCTACCTCAAGCTGGCCGCCGACCGCGGCCTGGGCACGATGGACTTCGAGAAGGTGCGCACCCGGCTGGCGGCGGTGTAGCATGCTCGGCGCTCTGCTCGACCGTTACGGGGATTACCTCTGCCTGGCCAACCTCAGGCCGTCGAAGGTCTGGAACGCCGTGAGATACCTGCTGGCGCGCCGGAAGAGCGGGCGCCTCGGCTATTACCCTCTGTACTACATGATCGAGACCGGCAACGTCTGCCGGTTGCGTTGCTCGTTTTGCTGCCAGGGCCACTACGACCTCGCCGTCCACTCGGCGAAGGCCCTGTTGCGCTACGAGGACTTCACCGTCCTGCTCGGCAAGATCCGCAAGTACGCGCTTGTCCTCGACCTCTTCAAGCACGGCGAACCGCTTCTGAACGCGGACCTCGCTCGCATGATCGCGGCGGCGCGGGCGGCCGGCATTCGTTGCCGTGTGAACACGGCGCTCAACGGTGAGCTATCGGACGCGGCGGTTCGCGATCTCGCGCGCTCCGGCCTCGACAAGCTTGTCTGTGCCATCGACGGAGTGACCCAGGAGGTCTACGAGAAGTACCGGGTGAAGGGCTCGCTCGCGCTGGCGCTGGAGAACGCGGGCCGGATTCTTCGCGCGCGGCGCGGCCGGCGTCCGATCGTCATATTCCGCATGCTGGTCTTCGAGTGGAACGCCCACCAGGTCGAAGACGCCCGGCGCCTCGCGCGCGACATGGGATTTGACCGGTTCCAGGCCGATCCCGGGGGCAACTTCATCGACGGCAGGCCACACGTCTGGGAGATCGACCGGCGGCGGTGGACCGCCACCCAGTGGCATGTCGAATCGATCCTGACCCGTCACGACGCCGGCGTCCCTGGTTCGCGAAGCGGCCGTCCGTGCCCCTCGCTGTTCAATACGCTCGTGCTCCATGCCAATGGCGCCAGCACGGTATGTTGCCACTCCAGCCGCAAGGAATGGGAGCACGATTCGCTGCTCGAACTCAGTCTTGACAAGGTCTGGAACAGCCAGGTCTACATCGCGACCCGTGAGTTCGCTCTTGGCCTCGATCACGACCGCAGCGCCGTCTGGCCCCAGTGCCGGCACTGCTGCTGGCTGTGAGCTACGGGATCGTCGCCGCCGGGATCACGCCCGCGCCAGTTCGCCCGCCCAGGCCTGCACCTTGCGGATCGCCTCGCCGACTTGGTCCATGTCGCTCCGGCCCGCCAGCAGCACGCGCTGCCCGAGCCACACCGCCTCCTCGCACAGCCGGTCGTTGGCCGGGCACTGGTTGCGCTCTTCCACGCGCGCGATCTGCTCCTTCGAATAGACCCGCTGATAACCGCGCGAGTGCAGCGCGTTCTTCAGGTACTGCCGCTTGTTGAGCGGCGTGTAACCGCTCGAGGCCGGTATGCCTTCCGCCGACAGCGCCTTCAGGAACCGGGCCTTTGCCAGACCGGCGAACCGCTCCTTCTGGTAGCGGAAGATGTAACCGTGGTAGGCGTTCCGCGTGCAGCCATCGTACATGCGCGCCGGCGCGATGCCCGGAATCTCCCGCAGCAGGCTGGTGAGGTACTGCGCGTTCTGCTCGCGCGTCTTCGCCTGCTCCTCCAGCCGCGTCATCTGCGCCAGCAGCAGCGCGGCCTGGAATTCGGTTATGAGGAACTTCGTGCCGTGCATCACGTCGGAGAGCTTCTTGCCGCGCGCGGCGCCGTTCCAGTGGTAGGCGTAGCACTTCTCGATTAGCTCCTCGTCGTTGGTGAGGATGGCGCCGCCTTCGCCGCAGTTCAGGTTCTTCGAGGCCTGGAAGCTGAAGCAGCCGGTCGCGCCGTACGTTCCCGCCTTGCGGCCTTTCCATTCGGCCAGGTGCGACTGGCACGCGTCCTCCACCACCGGGACCTTGCGCTTCCGCGCCACCGCCATGATGGTGTCCAGGTCGGCCACGTTGCCGGCCAGATGCACCGGGATCATCGCCACGGTGCGCTCGGTGATGGCCGCCTCGATCTTGCGGGCGTCGATCTGGGCCGTCTCCAGGTCCGAATCCACGAACACCGGCAGCGCGTGCATGTTGAGGATCACGTTGAGCGTGGCCACGAAGGTGTACGGCGGCAGAATCACCTCGTCACCCGGGCCGACACCCAGCGCGCCCAGCGAAGTTTGCAAGGCCCCGGTGCCGCTGGAAGTGGCCAGGCAGAACTTCGCCCCGGTCAGCCGCGCGTATGCTTCCTCGAAGCGCTTCACCACCTGCCCGTTGCCGCGGAACCACTGCCCGCTGCGCACCACCTCAGTGAGCGCCTGTTCCTCGCGCTGGTCGGACACCGGCCACGATGGGAAGCGCTGCGTGCGGACAGGCTTGCCTCCCAACAGCACCGGCTTCTCGCCGGCTGCCAGCGCCCCGCTCGACGTCATCGCCAGGCCCGCCGCGGGCGCGGCGGCCAGGAAACTCCTGCGGTTGAGATCATTGTTCATAGCGGTAACCCTACGCGCAACTATAGCAGATGCGCCGCGCATTTTATAGCAACGTCCGCCTGGAGGTGGATCAGACCGCGCGCGTGGATTTCACGCTTCAGGTGGGCGGGTTCAGCGAAGAGGTCGAGGTGACGGATACCGTTCCGCTGGTCCAGACCGACACCTCGACCTTGGGCCAGGTGATCGACCGGCGCCAGGTGCGCGAACTGCCCCTGAACGAGCGCAACTTCTTGTCTTTCGTCCTGCTGGTCCCCGGGGGACAACTGCCCGCCGAGGGTTCCCGGAACTCCACCCAGGGCGGGGCCATCAGCGTCAATGGCGCCCGCGAGCAGTCGAACAACTTTCTGCTGGATGGAGTGGACAACAACGACCCCTACATCAATCAATACGTCGCCTTGCCGTCCATCGACGCCATCCAGGAGTTTAAGGTGCAGTCCGGCAACTATTCGGCCGAATTCAGACGCAGCGGCGGCGCACAGATCAACGGGGTTCTGAAGAGCGGCGCCAACCAGTTTCAACGAATTCCGCTTCGGATTTAACCGGTTGGGGGCTTCCATCTTGCAGGAGCAACATGGCCGGAACATGAGCCAGGCGCTGGGCTTCCCCACCGTGCTCACCAACCCGGTGGACCTGGGGTTTCCCTTGGGGCGGACCTCCGCCGTGTCCGGTTGAACTCTTACCTCGATTTCCTGGCACGGGGCGCGTGGTTCTTCCGGGGCAGCCTGTCCGGAAGCGCGGGGATCGCTCTGGCGCAGACGCTGGTCGGCATGCCCGACTTCGCCATCTCGGTCAGAGGCGACACGGTCAGCGGACTGCACAGCGGGAGTGGCCTGGCGGCCGCTGAAAACCGAGCGCTTTGTGGTGCGCTCCGCCTGCGGCATCTTCTATGACGCCGGCATTCTCAACATCAACATCTTTCCCCGGATGGAGCCCGCCCTTCTATGAGCTCTTCTTCTTCCCCAACAGCGGCACGAATACCATCCAGGACCTCCTGAACCAGCCGTGGGAAGCGGTGGTCCAGCCCAATATGATCGCTCCCAACCTGCGCGACGCGTAGCGGCCCTGCCTGACGCCAAAACGGAAAGGGCGGCCCTCTCGGGCCGCCCTTTGAAACTCTGGTGCGGAGAGGGGGACTTGAACCCCCACGGGATTGCTCCCGCTAGCACCTCAAGCTAGTGCGTCTGCCAATTCCGCCACCTCCGCACACTCGCGAACCCTACTTCTTCTCCGGCTGGGCCGGCGGCGCCGGCGAGAACGTGGTCACAGCCCCTCACACGGCAAACCCGTCACGGACCGGCGGCCTTGGGGACCTTCTGGCGATCCGTGCGGCAGGTGGCCGGGTTGCACGCTGGGCGCAGCGAAAGTGCCTAAGAACGGGCTGATTGGTTGATAGCGCGCTACTGCCCGTGGGAGATCGGATTCAGGCCAGGTACGCCGAGGTAATCGTTCCGGTTGTGGGTGACCAACGGCACGTCGTAGAGCAACGCAGTGGCGGCGACCCAGGCGTCCGCGCACTCAATCCGATGCCCCGCGGCCTGGGCGGCGACCATCACCTCGGCCCACTTGCGGCAGAGGTCCGGGCTGGATGGCACCACGGTGAACCGCTGGAGATACAGATGGAGCCAGCGCAGACGATGTTCGCTCCAGCGGTACTGAGGTGTCAACGACGACTTGCGTCATGCGGCGGGGTCAGTGCGTTTGTGGCCACGCCACTTGCGGAGGGTCTCCAGAAACTCTTCGATGGACTCCTCCTCGGGCCAGAAATCGCCGTGCAGCACGGAAACGTCGGTGATCGGGCCGGTACCCTGCTCGGCCATCAGTTGCTCAACAGGCGGGTGTCCGGCGGCCGCATACCGGACAGACGCCGGACGGTCGTCTGGTGCGGGATCACGTTGCTGGCGCTTCAGTTCGGCCACGGCTTCACCTCGTCACTTCGAGCATACCAGTGGGACCTAAACGTATGGGCGACAACTCGAATCCGATCTTGCCGCCCTTTGAAACTCTGGTGCGGAGAGGGGGACTTGAACCCCCACGGGATTGCTCCCGCTAGCACCTCAAGCTAGTGCGTCTGCCAATTCCGCCACCTCCGCACACTCGCGAACCCTACTTCTTCTCCGGCTGGGCCGGCGGCTTGGGCGCCTCGCCTGCGGGCTTGGCCGGCGGGATCTCCAGCGGGATCGTCTGGGTCGCGCCGCCTTCCGTCGAAACGGAGACGCTAGGCTTGCCCGCCGGCACGGCCGGCGCCGTGGGCGTGGCCGCCTTCTTCACCGGCTGCTGCTCCAGCACCGTCTTGCTCACCCCGGCGCTCTGGGTCGCCAAGATCGCCAGCGTCAGCGACGTGACCATGAACATGCCCGCTGCCGCCGTCGTCGCCTTCGACAGCAGCGTGGCCGAACCCCGCGGCCCGAAAGCCGTCTGCGAGCCCATGCCGCCGAAAGCGCCCGCCAGGTCGGCGGCCTTCCCGCTTTGCAGCAGGACCACAATAATCAGGAACAGACAAACCACAATGTGGATGAACGTCAGTAGAATTACCATCGCGTGTCGCTCGCCGCAGCCTCTTTCAGTATAGGAGACCGGCGCCGGGGCGGTCAAACCAGAGGAGGCTCTCCAGCAAACGTCATGACCGTTCGCTGTGTCCAGTCACGCGCCACCAGTGCGCGCAGCGCGCAGCCGCGGCGGGTAGCCGCTCACTTCACCGACCCCACCAGCCCGGCCGCCTTCAGCCGCGCGTCCACGCGGCTCAGCCCCCGCTCCAGCTCCCGCTTCAGCAGCGGCCGGTGCGGGATCTCGTGCAGGTACTCGGGAATGGCCCACACCTCTTCCTCGGCCGTCATCCAGTGGATGCGGTCGAACCGCCGCAGGTTGATGGGCCGGGAGTAGTTCCGCAGCGTCTTCTCGCCCGACAGGTTGTAGTAATGCTCGAAATACGACATCACCAGCTCGCGCAGGTTGCGATAGACCGGCTCGCGAAAGCGCAGGCCGGCGTAGTTGGACTTGGCGATCGCCCCCCAATGGCCGCGCTGGCGGAAGATGGCCAGCACGTGATCGTCGTCGCGAATCGCTTCCAGATCGAGCAGCAAAGGCGGGAAGCCCAGCACCCGCAGCGCGGCGGCGGCGAACAGCGCGCCCTCCATGCAGTGTGCCACCCGGTCGCGCAGCACGCGGCGCGGCGAGCGGCACGTCGGCCCGTCCGGCTCCTTGTTGTAGCCGATCTTCGAGTCCAGGAACCACTGGATCTTCTCGGGCGTGGCCAGACCGCGCAGGGTCTTCCACTCGCCGGCTGTGAGTCCGTACTTCCGCATTCGCAACCGCTCAGCGTATCGCATCCGGCCCGCCCGCCGCTCGCTAATATAGTTACAGGATGTCCTCCGCCTACGAGCCGGTGATCGGCCTCGAAGTCCACGTCCAACTGGCCACCAGGACGAAGATCTTCTGCGCCTGCCCGACCAGCTTCGGCGCGCCGCCGAACACCAACGTCTGCCCGGTCTGCCTGGGCCTGCCCGGCGCGCTGCCGGTCTTGAACCGCCAGGCGGTCGAGATGGCCGTCAAAGCCGCGCTGGCGCTCAACTGCCGGGTCCACCAGCCCGCCTCGCAGTTCGCGCGCAAGAACTACTTCTATCCCGACCTGCCCAAGGGCTACCAGATCAGCCAGTACGACCAGCCGCTGGCCGAGCGCGGCCACCTGGAGATCCTGCTCAACGGCGTCCCCAAACGCATCGGCGTGAACCGCGTACACCTGGAGGACGACGCCGGCAAGAGCCTGCACGACGGCTTCCGCGATTCCGACCGCTACACCTACGTCGATCTGAACCGCTGCGGCACGCCGCTGATCGAGATCGTCAGCGAGCCCGACTTGCGCACCTCGGACGAGGCCTACGCTTACCTCAACGAGCTCAAGCTGGTGTTGCAGTACGTCGAGGTCTCCAGTTGCGACATGGAAAAGGGCCACCTCCGTTGCGACGCCAACGTCTCCGTTCGCCCGCGCGGCCAGGAGAAGTTCGGCACCAGGGCCGAGGTGAAAAACCTGAACTCGTTCCGGTTCCTCAAGCAGGCGCTCGATTACGAGATCGCGCGGCAGGTGGCCGTCATCGAGGGCGGCGGAACCGTCATCCAGGAGACGCGGCTCTACAACGCCGATACCGGCGAGACGGTTGGCATGCGCAGCAAGGAGCACGCCCACGACTACCGCTACTTCCCCGAGCCCGACCTGCTGCCGCTCCGCGTCAGCTCCGAATGGCTGGAGCGCATCCGCGCCGCCATGCCCGAGCTGCCCGCCGCCAGGCGCGCCCGCTTCATCGAGCAATACGGCCTCCGCGAGTACGACGCCGAGATCCTCACGCTCACCCGCGCTCTGGGCGACTACTTCGAGCGCGCGGCCGCCGCTTGCGGCGATCCCCGCGCCGCCGCCAACTGGGTGCTGGGCGAAGGCAAGGAGATCACCGAATCCCCGGTCAGTCCGGACCAGCTCGGCGAGCTGATCACGCTGATCGCCCAAGGCGAGATCTCCGGCAAGATGGCCAAGGAGGTCTTCGCCAAGATGATGGCCGGCGGCGAGCCGGCCCGCGCCATCATCGAGCGCGAAGGGCTCCGCCAGATCAGCGACGTGGACGCGCTCTCCAGGACCGTCGATGAGGTGCTGGCGGCCAATCCCAAGCAGGTCGAGCAGTACAAGGCGGGCAAGGCCGCCGTGCTCGGCTTCCTGGTCGGCCAGGTCATGAAGGCCACCCGCGGCCAGGCCAACCCCGCCACCGTCAACCAACTGTTGAAGCAGACAATTCGGTGACAGGCTACGCTTTCACTAATTTAATCTTGGGCTGACGCCCTACGCGGCCCCCATCTCCTCCGCGTACGCCCTCATCTTCCGCAGCCGCGCCCGGAACGCTTCGTAAAGCCCGTCGGAGTGCTGGCGTAGCGTGCGCTGCGAGTTGGTGTACTTGTTCAGGGTAGTGGCGTAATCCGACTGTTTGACCCACTCCTCCGGCAAGCCGGCCGCGCCGCTGAGCGCGCCGCTGATGCCGGCGGCGACGGCGGTGCAGCAATCGGTGTCGCGGCCCATGTTGACGCCGGCCACGATGGCGTCCCGCAGCCGGCCCCGCACCATGCGGAACACGCAGACCGCCTTGGTGACCACCTCGTTGGCGTAGCTGCTCGCATAGGGGATGCCGCGGCCGGCGTACACACTGTCGAAGGCCTGGCGCAGCTCGCGCACATCCTTGCAGGCGGCGGTGAGCTTCAGCGCGCGGTCAATCTCGCCGGTCACCGGCTTGGCGCAGTGCTTGAAAATCGCCTCCAGCACGCTCTCCACCGTCGCGCCCGGCCTGGTGGCGGCCGCAATGCCGCCGGCGGTGACCGCCGCCCACTGGAGACCGCGGCTGTTGCTGGTCTGGTAGAGCTGGCCCACCTCGTAGACGTCCTCGATCGCCCCGGCGACGTCGCCGGCATTGATCAGGCCGATGGGGTGGCAGGACCGCGCCATCGAGACCAGCCCGGCGTAGTCGCAGTACTTGCCCAGGTCTCGCGCCGGGATGCCGCTCTTGGCCATCGCCAGCAGCACCGCCTCGAACGGCTCCGAGACCATGCCGGCCGACTCCGGCTTGATGTCGCGCCGCCATATCCGCCGCACGTCCTCCGCGTTCACCCGGTCCTGCTTCTCGATGATGGCGGTGATCATGAGCCTCTGGCGTTCCACCCCGTCCTCGGTGGTGCCGGGCTCGCGCGTCCAGCGGTTGCGGTAGTGCTCGTAGGGCAGGAACCGCTCCAGCAGGCCGTGCTCCTTCTCGATCCTCTCCCACGGCCAGCCCTCCACCGGCGCGGCCATCGCCGAGCCGATGTGAACGCCGGCGATGCAGCCGAAAAACTTGTCCCGCAGGCTCGCGCTCGCCGGCGCGGCCACTGCAACCCCCAACGAGCTGCTCTTCAGGAAGGTCCGACGATCCGTCATGGCGCATTCTCCTCAATCCGCTCCATCATACTCCCGGGCGGGCGGTCTATCTCCCCGCAATTCGCGCGTGCACGCGCTGCAGCGCCGCCTGCCGCGCCCGCTGCTGCTGCGTCCCCACCGCGTTGGGATAGGGACCAGTCCAGCCGCTCCGGATCTTCTTCGCGCAGCGCCCCCAGCACGGTATGGTTGAAGCGGCGCAGCAGCTCGCGGCGGAAGAGGTGAAGGTCCTGGTACATCGCGCCGGCTCGCAGCATGGGGTCCGGCTTCTGCCGTATCGCGTCGTCGAACGAGGCGCAGCTCTTCCCCCGGGCTTTGTTGAGCGCCGCGATCGTGCGGTAGCGCCCTTCCACGAACTTCCCGGGCGCCGCCGCGCAGTTCGGCGAGTAGACGTAGCGGTGCAGCTCACGATGCTCGCGCTCGTTGTCGGCGAACCAGGCGACGAAGTACGGCTTGCCCTTGACGCGTGCGGCCTGCCGGGGCAGCAGGCCCGCCGTCTTGTACCAGCCGCGCGCGGTTCCGTTGATCACCGGCAGGCGGCTCGCGTACTCGAACCGCGCCCCGGTCGCCCCGGCCCGCCACGGCCCGATCGCCAGGCGCCGCCCGCGCTCGCACTCCACCGTGGCGAAGGTGGCCGCCTCGGCGTCCGCCACTTCGCCGGACTCCCGCAACTGCTTCACCCAGCGGCCGGCCTCCACCGGAAGGCGGATCTCTTCGCCCGCCACCAGAGCCGCGCTACAGGCCAGAATCCCGATTAGTCGCCGCATGAAATGCTATTCTTTCATAAGCCATGCCGCTCGCATTCCGCTCCGCCACCCCCGCGGACTATACGATGTTGGAAGGAATGATCATCGACGCCTTCGAGCCGATCACCTGGATGAAGAAGGCCGACGAGCGCTTCGGCCCGCTGAACGGCCGGGACTGGCGCCAACGCTGGCAGTCGCGCGTGACGCATATCTTCGCCACCCAGATGGTGCTGGTCGGCCAGACCGGCGGCGGGATCGTCGCCATGGCCAGCGGGACCATTGACCCGGCGGCCCGGCTCGCCTTCATCGACCTGCTGGCGGTGGACCAGCGCTTCCAGGGCCGCGGCTACGGGCGCGCGATGCTGCACGGCATGCTCAAGCACATGAAGGAGCAGGGCGCCGTGCACGCTCACCTCGAATGCCTTACCGACAACGACGCCGGCAACAACCTCTACCGTGAGGAAGGGTTTGAAGAAGTGGCCCGCTTCATCCGCTGGTTCGTCAAGATACCGGACTACTGAAATGGGCCCGGGCACACGCCGCCTCCTCTTGTGCATCTGGTGGCTCGACCTCGCTTTCGTGGCGGCCACCTCGTTGCTGCCGGGCAGGCTGCTGATGCGCATCGGCCTGGGTCCGGCGGCCGTAAACGATAAAGGCGTCCACTTCCTCGCCTACGCCTCGCTGGCCGTCCTGCCGGTCCTGGGCATAGCCCGGCCACGCTGCGCTCTGGCCGCCGCCGCCTCGGTCGTGCTGCTGGGGCTGGCGCTGGAGTTCGCCCAGCGGCTGGTCCCGGGCCGGAGCTTCGAATGGGCCGACTTCGCCGCCAACAACCTGGGCGTGCTGGCCGGCGCGGCGGCCGGATTGCTGGTGCGCCGGCTGGCCGCCGCCGGCCCCGCCCCCTCCCAATCCCAATAAAACAGTTTGTAGAATCAATGATTTTGATGTAAAATCAAGGGCGTTATAGTGTGTTTGAAACGCGGTAAGGGGAGGATGTTTCGATGGCCCAAGCCACCCCAACTACGGCGCCGGCGGTCTCCGGTACGGACTCCTGGCTGTGGGAGGTTCCCGGCGGCCCCGTCTCGATCCGGCTGAGCCTGGACGTGGTGGACCGGCTCGACCGCGACACCGTCCAGGCCTTCCGCGCCATTACCAGCCGCGGCTCCGAAGTGGGCGGGATTCTGCTCGGCCGGATGGCCGCCGGCGGCCCGCGCACCCTCGTCATTGAGGATTACGAGGCAGTGGCCTGCGACTACCGCCGCGGCCCGCTGTACCTGCTGGCCGACGCCGACCGGCGCCGCCTCGAGGAGGCGCTGGAGCGCTGCCGGGCCGCGGCCGGCCGCGGGCTCTCGGTGGTCGGCTATTACCGCAGCAACACTCGCCAGGACCTCGCCCTGGATGACGACGACCTGGAGATTGTGACCCAGTATTTTTCCGCTCCGGACAACGTGTTCCTGCTGGTTAAGCCGATGGCCGGCAAGCCCAACCTGGCGGGGTTCTTCGTCTGGGAGAGCGGTGGAATCGAGCGGCAGGCGAGCCGTCTCACTTTTCCCTTCAGCCGCGCCGAGCTGGCGAAGTTGGCCGTATCGGCGCCGGCCGCACCGGCAGCCGCGGCCGCACCGGCGCCCGCGCCGGCGCCGGCTCAGCCCGTGATCGTGGCCCCGCCGGGCCCAAGGGGCACCCCAATACCGCCCGCCGTCCAGGAGCCGGTCGAAGCCGCCGCCACCCCCCTGCTCGAAACGCCCCTCTTGGACGGGTTCCCCGAAGTGCCCGAGCCGGAGCCGCCCGTGGCCGCCGCGGCAATGGAGCCGGAAGCGGCTCCCGAGGAAATGCCCGCGCCTGAGCGGCACGAGCAGCCGCGCGTGCCGTCCTTCCTGAACCGCGTGGCCGTGCCTTCACTGGTCTCGCGATTGTTCGCCGCCGTGGCGCGGCTCCTCGGGGTGCGCCGGTTCCGCATCGGCGTCGTGGCCGTGGCGCTGGCGGCCGCCGGCGGCTTGCTCTGGATGCCGAAACGCGGTGCGGCGCCGGATCTCGGCTCGGCGGTCAATCCCTCGCTCGCGCTCAAAGTCCAGCGCGACGGCGGCCAGTTGGTCTTGAGCTGGAACCGCAACGCTCCCGGCCTGAGCACGGCGCGCGAGGCTGTGCTGTCGATCAGCGACGGCGCTCGCCGCGAAGACGTGAAGGTGGATCTGGCCCTGCTCCGCGCCGGCAGCCTGGTCTACTCGCCGGTTTCGAGCGATGTCAGTTTCCGGATGGAGGTCAAGGACCAGAACAGCGGCCCCGGTCTGAGTGAATCCGTCCGGTTCCCGGGTGGGCAGCCCGCTCCGCCCCCCCAGCCTTCTGGCCGGCCCCAACCCATGGTGCCGCCCGAGGCGGCCGCGACTGCGGATGCCGAACCCACTCCCGCGACCCCGCCCCGCGAACCGCCGCGGGAGATGATTCTCCCTGCCGGCCGGTCTGCCGATGCATCGCTGGCGCAGCTTGAGCCTGCCGAGCAACTCGCGCCCGCGGCCGGCCTTCCCAAGGTGGACCTGCCCGCGGCCCCGGCGCGCCCGCCGCCGCCGCCGCCTCCTCCGCCACAGGAAGCCAAGCCGGCGGTCACCGAGAACCCGCCTGCGCCGGCGGCCACTGAACCGGCCCCGCCCGCCGCGCAGCAGGCCATCCGCGTCGGCGGGGCGGTCCAGGAAGCCAAGCTGATTCGCAGGCGGACACCTGTTTATCCGCCGCTGGCCCGGCAGGCGCGGCTACAGGGGGTGGTGCGCGTGGACGCCATCATTGGAGCCGATGGCCGGGTGGAGAGCGTGGAGGCAGTCACCGGCCCGCCGTTGCTCCGCCAGGCCGCGCTCGACGCCGTCAGGCAGTGGCTCTACGAGCCCAGCCTGCTCAACGGCCAGCCAGTCAAGGTCAGCACCCAGATCGACGTCCGCTTCACGCTGGGCCAGTAATGCTCGGCCGCGCCGGCCGCGGCTTGCCTGCGTCTCCAGCTTACCGCTAAAGTAGATAGGAACCTGCGGGAGGAGTGCCCTCGTTGCTCATCGGAACGCCGGCGTTCGGTTCGGCCGCGATCGGAATCGCCTGCGCCGTTCTCGGCCTGTGCCTCACCTCGGCGCCGCACGCTGCCCGCCGGGTGATCCCGTTCAGCGGCGGCCTGCTGATGGGCATAGCTGCTTTCGGCGTGTTGCCCGAGCTGGCTGCCGATCACCGCTGGGCCGGCGCGCTGGTTTTGCTGGCCGCCGGTGCAGGCATCCTGTGGGCGGTGGGCCGATACGTCTACCCCGTCTGCCCGGCCTGCTCCCACACCCACGAGCACACGCTCTGCACCTCGGCGTTGCACGGCTTCGCCACCCCGCTGGTGCTGGCAGCCTCGGTGCACAGTTTCCTCGACGGGCTGGGGATCGCGGCTTCGCGACAGGAGCGCTCCGAGGGTCTGGCGGCGGCGGTGCTGCTGGGCATCGTGCTGCACAAGGTTCCCGAGGGGATCGCCCTTGGCGTCATGCTCCGGGCCGCGCTGCCATCGCGGGCCGCCGCCCTGGCCTGGTGCGTGGTGGCCGAGGGCGCCACCGTGCCGGGGGCCTACCTCGAATCGGTCTTGAATCCCTGGCTGGGTTTGAGTTGGGTGAGCTACGCGCTTGCCCTGACCGGCGGCAGTTTCCTCTACTTGGGATTTCACGCCGTCCACGGCGAGTGGCGCCGTCGCGGCCCGCTGCCCGCCTTCGGGCCGGCCCTCACCGGCGCCGTCGGCGCCGCCGCCTTGCAGCAGGGTTTGCGCCTGCTGCTGCGCTGAGGCGGCGCCAAGGAGTGATCATCATGCCCTCGCGAAGAAGTTTCCTGGGCGGCGGCGCGCTCGCCATGACCGCCGCCAGGCCCGCCGGGCTCAAGCTCGGCGTTATGGACGGCGTGCTGCGGATGGCCGGCAAGCCCGAGGCAATCGCCAGGGCCGCCGGCTTCGGTCTCCAGGGCCTGCAAGTCACCATCGGACGCGCGGCCGCCGACGGCCGGCTCCCCCTCGAAGACGAGGAACTCCAGGCCCGTTACCTGGCCGAATCGCGTCGCCATAAGCTGCCGCTGGACGCCGCCTATCTCGACATCCTCCACGTCAACTGCCTGAAGAGCGACCCGCTGGCCCGGCAGTGGATTCTGAAGGGCATCGACATCACCCGCAAGCTGAAAGCGCGCATCCTGATGACCGTCTTCTTCGGCAAGTGCTCCCTGCTCAACCGCCAGGAAATCGACTACGTCGCCGACGCTTTCAAGGACCTGGCCCGCGAAGCTGAACGCGCCAAGGTGGTGCTGGGCTTCGAGAATCTGCTCTCGGCCGAGGACAACGCGCGGGCGATGGACCGCGTCGCTTCCAGGGCCTTCAAGATCTATTACGACGCCGGCAATTCGACCAACATGGGCGGATTCGACGCTCCCAAGGAGATCCGCTGGCTGGGCCGCGACCGTATCTGCCAGTTCCACTTCAAGGACAAGGGCTATCTGGGCGAGGGCAAGGTGGACTTCAAGGCCGTGCTGGCCGCCATCGCCGCCATCGGTTTCCGGGGCTACGCCAATCTCGAGACCTCGTCTCCCTCCGGTTCGGTGGACGCCGACCTGCGCCGCAATCTAGACTATTTGCGCGGGCTGATGTGATGCTAAAATGTATCACGTGATACAAGCCACTCTGCGGGATCTGCGATATGACTTTGCCGCCGTGGAGAATCTTCTCGAGGCGGGCCAGGAAGTTCAGATCACTCGCCGCAAGCGGGTGATCGCCCGATTGCTGCCGCCCGAGCCGGCCCGAGGCGGCCGGCCTCCTGATTTTCTCGGGCGGCTCAAGACGATTTACGGCGGCAGGCGGCTGAAGGTGAGCGGGGCCGAGCTTCTGGCGCGGGAGCGCGACCCTAACCTGGCCGCCGCCTCGGTGCCGGCACCTTAGCTGCACCCGCTCGTGCCGCCGCAGTTGTGGCACTTGTAGCAGCTTCCGTTGCGCGTCATCAGCGAGCCGCACTCCGAGCACAGCGGCGCGTCGGCCGAGACCGGCTCGAAGGGCAGCTTCTGCTGCGGCGCCGGCTCGGTCGGACGCAGCTTGGAGGCCTCGCCGGCCTCGGTGGGCCTCCTGAGTGCAGCGTCACGCGCCGCTGTACAGTCTGCCCGGCACGTTGCGCCCGTCTTCCGCGCCTTAAGACGGTGGACCGCCCGCCTTCCGGGCGGTCGGGTGCATGCCTTCGCTACGCCAGGTTGGAGTAATGCAGCTTATGCCGCGATTTCGCGCAGTACCTCAGGATGCAGTTCTGCCACTCTGATGAGCGTCTTGGCCGCCCCGCTTGGTTCGCGGCGGCCCTGCTCCCACTGCTCCAGCGTGCGTTTCGACACTCCCAGCAACGCGGCAAACTGTGCCTGTGTGAGACCCGATTTCAACCGCGCTCGCACGATCGAGGAACCCGGCTCCACCTTGATCCGCTTGCCCCGGCCGGCCTTGATTTCGCGCACGCCGTCCAGGACCTCCCGCCAGATGTCGCGCCCAGCCTCGAATCGGGCGAGCGCCCGCCCGGTGAGCTTCTTACTCATGTCGGAACGCCTCCTTCAGTTGCTTGAGGACATGGGCAGGCGCATTCTCCTGTCTGGCTTTAGCGTACAGTGCCAGCATCCAGAACTCATTGGGCTGATAGCGCACGAAGTAGATCACCCGCAAGCCGCCACGCTTGCCGCTGCCCTCGCGCCGCCAGCGAAGTTTCCTCACGCCGCCAGAACCCCGGACCACCCTGCCCGCTTCCGGGTTGCACATCATGAACTGCTGCAACTCGGCGTATTCGTCGTCATCGAGGTAGACAGCGCGCACGCGCTCAAAAGCAGCCGACTCGATGAACGTGAACACAAGGACATCCTACGCCTTTGGCGTAGTGCTGTCAACTTCGGTTTGACAGTAAAAGGTTCAGCGAGGCCAGATTGCAGGTCGAGTTGTGAGAGGCGCTCGAGCCGCTGCTGGTCGAGGTGGAGTAGCTGAGCGAGGGGATCGCGGAACACGACCGGCAGATTGAACGGGTGGCCAAGCAACACTGTCCGCAGGTTGCGTTGCCGGACCAGGTCGCCGGAGATGGAAGAGAGTTATCATCAAGAACGGGATGACGGTGCGAATGACACAGTCGGAAGTCGCGCGCGACTTGCACGCCGTGTTGGAGAGGGTTCGGCAAGGGGTCGAGG
>JBBTDS010000699.1:0-6872 GCA_038060875.1 Acidobacteriota bacterium
CCGGCTCGGGGACGGCCGCGCGGGGGATCTCGACGTCGATGTTCTTGAGGTTGTGCTGGCGCGCCCCGTGTACGGTGATCCGGTCGAGCATAAGGGGATATAAGCAAGGCTACCCACTCTATTGTCCCGCAAAAGGCGAGTCGGGTCGAGGCGGCGCGGCGCAGCGAGCTAATGCTCGTAGCCACAGGGCCGGGGGCAGGGAAGATCGATTTGGGCCGGGCAAGCGCGAAATAAGATGAGCCCTAGCAAAAATCCCTTGACATTCGGGCCCGTTCGTCCCATAATTCGATCGAGGTTTCCCCGCGCCTCGGAGAAGATATGCGCAAGCTGTTCTTTCTGGGCCTTGCGGCGAGCCTCGCCTTCGCGCAGCCTCCCCCGGACACGCTCCGCACCAGAATACACGCCCCGAAAACCCTCAAGCAGAAGTTCCTGGAGGAGAACCCGGGCGCGGTCGAAGAGAAACGCACCGAGCACTCGGTCCATTTTCGCAGGGTCGACGGCGCCCGGTTGGCCCTGATCAGCCAGAATCTGAACTGGACCGATCCTGAGACGGGCCAGATCGTGCCCATCGAGCCGGCCCTGTGGACGCTGGACAACGGCTGGCGGCTGGAGGGCGGTCCGGTCAAGGCCCGGATCGTGCGGGGGGGGGGCGACCTGGACGTTTGAACTTTACCACCAGCGCAGCGACAAGCAGTGGAAGACGATCAGCTTTACCATTCCGCAGCCGGCCTACGACCAGGCCTTATCGTTCTCCTTTGCCTACCAGAACTTGACCTGGAAGCTGAAGCTGACCGAGACAGGGTTTGACCTCACCGCCGATGTTGCCGCCAGGCAGGGGGCGCAGACCTACAGCCTCCCGCAGGCGGCACGCCTGCTCGATCTGAGCGTGGATCCGTCAACCGGCCACCTGACCGGCAGTGGCTTCCGGCTCACGCGCGGCGTCATGGTCCGCGCCGACGGGATCCAGACGCCCTGCTCGGCCTGGGGGATCAACGGCGCCAACGTCAGCTTCACCTGCGACGACTCGGACTTCCCGGCCGAGGCGTTCCCTTATGTCATCGACCCGAGCGGGTCGTTTTATCCCACCGCCGCGGGTGACGATGCCTTTGCCGAGGTCGCCAACTACGGGATTTCCGGCTGCCCGGCCTGGCCCGGCGGGCTGGTCACGCAATACCTGGGCGACACCACGACCTTCACGGTTAACTTTGCATGGTCCCGCAGCAGCTACAGCAATCCGATCTGTTACAAGTACAGCCGGCAGAGCTACATCCGTTTCGACACCTCCTCGATTCCCTCCGGCGCAACCATCTCCAGCGCCAGCGTCAACGTCAATGCCTCCGCGGTTGATGACGGCAACCAGAACCTCTACGGTGGCGCCGGGTGCAGCGTGCAGGCCGACTGGTATGCGTCAGCCAACTGGCCTCTCACCCAGACCGAGTGGAACATCTGGGGCGCCGGAAACGCCGTCGCGCCGCAGGACCTCACGGGAAAGAGCACGGGCTGGCATACCTTCACGCTCGCGAACGTCACGAACATCCCAACGGGCGCCGGGGCCTACGCCGGTCTGAAGTGGAGCGTGCCTTGCGACCCTTACATCGACACCGCCGGCAACACGATCACCAACCAGTTCAGCTTCTACTCTTTCGACAACGGCGCCTCCACCAAGCCGTACCTGTCGATCAGCTACAACACACCCGGGGTGCAGCACGTGATCACCAGCAACCCAGTCGGGCGATCCCTCACGGTGGACGGCGTCGGGTGCACTTCCCCCTGCACTTTCCAGTGGACGGCGGGCACACAGCACACGATCGCCACCACGAGCCCCCAGGCCGGGCCGACCGGTACCCAGTACGTCTTTGCAAGCTGGTCGGACGCGGGCGCGATCTCGCACACCATCACTGCCTCTTCCTCGCCGGCAACCTACACGGCCAACTTCACCACGCAGTACTACCTGACGACGGCCGCCAGTCCGCCGGCGGGTGGAACGATCAGCCCGGCCAGCGGCTGGTACAACAGCGGGGCCGTGGTCTCGGTTTCCGCCACGCCCAACAGCGGCTATGTGTTCTCCGGCTTCAGCGGCGACCTGACCGGGGGTAGCCCGCAGAATCTGACCATGAACGGCCCGAAGAGCGTGACGGCAAATTTCACGCCGCTCGGGCAGGTGCAGCACGTGATCACCACGACGCCCGTCGTCGGGCTGTCAGTGACGGTGGACGGCGCCGGGTGCACTTCCCCGTGCACCTTCTACTGGACCCCGGGCACGAGCCACACAATCTCGACAGCATGGTCCTACAGCGGGCCTCCCGATACACGTTACGTTTTTTCGACATGGTCCGATGGGGGTGCGCGGACGCACACCATCACCGCCTCTTCCTCGCCGGCAACCTACACGGCGACCTTCACGACGCAGTACCTCCTGAGGACGGCCGCGAGTCCGGCGGCAGGCGGAACGATCAGCCCGGCCACCTCCTGGCGCAACAGCGGGACGCAAGTCCAGATTTCGGCCACGGCCAACAGCGGCTACGTGTTCTCCGGCTTCAGCGGCGCCCTGAGCGGGACTACCACGCCGCAGAACCTGACCATGAACGGGCCCAAGAGCGTGACGGCGAATTTCACGGCCACCGTACAGCACGTCATCACCACCACCCCCGTCGGGTTGTCACTGACCGTCGAGGGCGCCCCTTGCACCTCTCCCTGCACCCGCCAGTGGGTGCCGGGCACACAGTACAGCATCGGCACAACGCTAAAGCAGAGCCTCAGCGGTACGTGGTACTACTTCTCTTACTGGAGTGATAGCGGCCCGATGTCGCGGACGATCACCGCTTCTTCGACCCCTACCACCTACACCGCCAACTTCTTCAGCGACCCGGTTGAGGCGCTCAAGAAGTGCATTTATCCATCAACCAGCAGCACCTGCACGCTGGCAACCCGGGCGGACGGACAACCGCACACCGTTACCGCGACCATTGAGGTCAGCCGCTTGACCGCCGCCTTCGCGGGGACCCAGACAGCCTTCACCATCACGGGCGAAACCGGCGATCGCCGCCAAACAAAGCTGGTGCGCGGTACTGCATTTACGGGCCCGATCGTCTCGGTGAACGCCCCTACCCCTCCGTCTGGGACCTGCATCTCCGGCAATCCGATCTCCTGCGGAATCACGATTCAGAATCTCACGATCTGTGGAAGCAGCACTCTGACCGCGGGCGCTAGCCTTTGCCCGCGCGTGCAGACCGAATGTGGCAACATGGTCGAGCGAAAGACGCCGCCTAACGTTCCGCTTCCTACGGACTTCATATGCGAAGATCTACCGGTGCTCCAGGCGGATACGGGCCTGAATACCACCAATCCCGATCCGTTCAACTACACGGGCCCTTACAGCCTCACCCTCGCGAACGTGGACCTGGAGGACGCAGCCGGGCACGCGCTCTCCCTCTACGCGAATGCAACCACAGGGAAGAAGGTCAACGATATTTACATTCATGACAGCGCGATCAACAACTCCGAGGTGACGGGGATCGTCTATGGCGCAAACGGTGTGGAGTATCACACCAGGTACTGCGACAGCTATCGGGACCACAACCCCTACGAATTCAGAGACGATCCGGCCCTCTTCGCGCCCCGTAACATACGCATAGAAAACAACGGAGGCGCAACCAACGGCTTCAGGGGGAACAAGACCGGCGTTATGGGCGGCGGCGCTGTGCGATGGCTGGCGCTGCGGAACAATACCTTCGAAAATAACTACATTCTGCCTCGCGTCGGCAACCTCGCGGGCGGAACTGTGCAGGGCGATTGGTGCGCGGATAAGGTGCAGGTCTCCGGAAATACGATGACTGGCCCCAGCTCCTACGATCAGACCGACGCCTTGGAGCTATACGGCAGGAACATTGTCGTGAGCGGGAATACAATATCCGGCTATGGAGTTGAGGGTGTTGGCGCACACAGCCTTCTCACGGCCACGATTACCGGCAATCACATCCAAGACAACGGCTGGGCCGTGAATACCGGCGGGATCAAGGTAGTGACGAGCTTTCCTGCGACCGCTTGCCATCCGGTTCCGCGTGATACCGATAACGTAACGGTCAGCGGCAACACTCCCGACAACCCCGCTGGCCAGACTCAGGCTTACGGAGTTCATTTTCAGGACCAGAACCCTACAAGTACCGCCCGGCTGCGCAGCGTGAGCGTTACATCGGATACCACTCCGTACCGTGTCGTCCCTGTCTGGCTTGAGCGCTTCGTGGGACTGTATAACTACTCCCCACCAGACGGGTACAGCTTGCAACCACCGAGGAACCCGGTGCCCCGGCCCCGCGCTCTTCCGGTGGACGTTTCGCCATCCCCTGCCCATCCACTTTGGCCGGTCCCGCCGCGCTGTTTCGAAAAGTTCGCCAACCCTCCAGGCACAAAGAAAGGGAGCCCCCGGGCGCTGTTCACATTCCGGGCCAGCGACCACGACGGCGCGAGCAACATGTGGGCAATTCATGGTGTCTTCAGCCTGTTGGGAGACGACGGCAACGGCCAGGGCGGCCCGAACGGCGCCGGGATGTGCCACTTCGCCTACGACCCGGTGGCCAATCTGCTTTACCTGGACGACGCCAACGCCGGCTTCACCTTCCCATTAAGTCTGACTTCAGTCGTCGGCGCAGGGGGAACCGACGTCGGCGGCCCTGGCTCTCTCAACCCGAACTGCACAATCCACGCGGCGTCTTCGTCTTCCTGGAAAACCGTTCCGCCTTCGCAGGCGCAGCCGGCGGAGTATGTAGTGGACCTGACGCTGGACATTGATTTCCCGGCTAGTCCCGCCTCCAAGTACCACATCTATACGTACACCCAGAGTGGAAACGGCCTCAGCGAGGGCGATTTCGGGGGCGTATGGAAATATTGGGGATATTGGTGGAACGTCGAACAATAGAGGGGAAACCATGAAAAAACCGTGCACGCTTCTCTTGGTCACGCTATGGCCCTGCCTAGCGCAGCAAGCCCCACTGAGGAATGGAATCATCAGTGGAAATCTGGCGGGTGAGGACGCCACTCCGATCGCCGGCGGGAGTGTGACGATGCGGCTGGTAGAGCAAACTTTCAAAAGCAGGCTTCAAAAGACCGACTGGGACGCCACCACAGGCGCAGCCGGCACGTTCCGGTTTGATTCGCTGCCGGCCGGGAGGTATGTTTTCTGCGCCCGCGTGCCGAATAGCGCGTGGCTGAGCCCGTGCGAGTGGGGCCTCCCATCGCCTGCGGTATCGCTCTCCAATGCCAGTCCGACCGCCAACGCTACGATAGTGATGAAGAGGGGAGTCCCGTTGCGGATTCGGGTGGACGATGCCGGCCAGTTGTTGTCCCGGCATGAGGGAAAGACGCCCGGCGCGCGGCTGCTTGTGGGCATCGGCAGCGCGGGGTACGTGTTCCGGCTGGCTCCGGTCGTCTCCGAGGATTCAGCGGGAAGGAACCATCAAGTCGTGATTCCGTTTGACACACCCCTAAAACTCGTTGTGCGCAGCTCCTTCTTTCGGGTCAATGACGCCAACGCGCTTCCACTGGCGCGCACCGCCGCTACGGTGATTCCCTTTACCGTGCCGTCCGGGCAACAGGTGGCTCCGATCAGGTTCACCGTGACGGGCACTGAGCAGTGACGAAGGAGATCCGTACATGAGGTGCCTTTGCTGGGCCATTCTTGCATTCGGGATACAGTCCGCTTCGGCGGAGTTTATCATCACCGGCCCGAACCCCATCCGAATCCCCGATTATCGCCGGTTCGACCTGATTGACCACGAGGGCAAGAACGTGAAGTGGAGATATACGGGCGTGACGCCTTCCGTGGGCAATCCTCCCAATTTCATCGTGGTGGTCCCGACCAGCGGGACGACGCCCAGCGCGGTTCAAATCGGCCTCAACCCGAGCGTAGTGTCCCTTATGCGGCCCGGCAGTGGGAATTATAGCCTGACGGTGCACTTCACCACGGTGGACCAGGACCCGCCCAAAACCGTCAACGGTTTCGTCCAGTTCGTGATGCCTCCTCAGCCGCCGCCGGCCATCCAGTCAGTGGTCAACACCGCTTCTCTCCAGCCGTTCATCTCGCCGGGCGCCATGGTATCGATTTTGGGATCGTACCTGGCATTCGCCTCTCCGTGGTATCTTCCCACGCCGACGCTCTCGGCGACGTACGATGTCACGGCCTCATATCCGACCACTCTCGGTAACACGAAGGTCACCTTCAACGGCATCGCGGCGCCGCTTCTGTACGTGAGCCCCAGCCAGATCAATGGTCTCGTTCCCTACGCGCTGGCCGGGCAGAAGAGTGTGGAGGTGGTGGTCAACCGCTTCGACGTGTTGTCGAGCGCTTTCACGATGCCGTTGCTGGACACCTCTCCGGGTATCTTTACGGCGACGCAAAGCGGGAGCGGCCAAGCCGCCATCCGCCAGTTGGGCCCCGACCGTACGTTCTCCTACAACAGCGCGGATAATCCCGCTTCGCCGGGCACGGCCTTTGAGTTGTACGCCACCGGGGCGGGAGTGTGGACTCCGCTTCCTCAGAGCGACATTAACATTAGCCTGCAACCTACGGCTTTCACGGCCCAGCCGGTATCGCTGACCATCGGCGGTCAGCCGGCGAGAGTCCTCTACGGCGGCACCGTGGCCTACCAGGAAGTCTGGGCATTGCTTCAAGTCAACGCCGTCGTCCCGGATGGCGTCGGCTCGGGACCTCAGCCGCTGGTGCTCCGAATCGGGCAGAACGACAACGCGCAGCAAAACGTCACGATCGCCATTCGTTAGCGGGGCGGAAACCGGGGCAGTGCAGAGGATGAGGCAACCTTCCACAGCCGGAGGTAGTCGTAGATCTCGGTGATGGTGCCGACGGTCGAGCGGGGGCT
>JBBTDS010000700.1:0-2104 GCA_038060875.1 Acidobacteriota bacterium
CTCACCCAGCAGATCGTGGACTCCGTTTTCAGCTTCGCCGAGCTGGGCTTCCAGGAGCTGGAGACCTCGGCCTACCTCACCGGCGTCCTGGAGAAGCACGGCTTCCAGGTGACCCGCGGGGTGGCCGGCATGCCCACCGCCTTCGTCGCCAGTTGGGGCTCGGGCAAGCCGGTCATCGGCTTCATGGCCGACATCGACGGGCTGCCGGAGACCTCGCAGAAGCCCGGCGTCGCCTACCACGCCCCGCTCATCGCCAACGGCCCGGGCCACGGCGAAGGGCACAACTCGGGACAGGCCGTCCAGGTCACCGCCGCCATCGTGGTCAAGCAGCTAATGGAGCGGTACAAGATTCCCGGCACCATCCGCGTCTATCCCGGCGTGGCCGAGGAGCTGCTGGCCAGCCGCACCTACATGGTGCTGGCCGGCCTGTTCAAGGACGTGGACGCGATGCTTAGCTGCCACATCTCCAGTGACTTCGCGACCGCGTACGGCACTGGCGGCTCGGGGCTGGTCTCGACCCAGTACACCTTCCTGGGGCGCAGCGCCCACTCGGCCGGCGCGCCGTGGGCGGGTCGCAGCGCGCTCGACGGCGTCGAGCTGATGAACGTCGGCTGGAACTTCCGCCGCGAGCACCTGCGCCCCGAGCACCGCTCGCACTACGTCATCGTCGCCGGCGGCGACCAGCCCAACGTCGTGCCGCCCAAGGCCACCGTGTGGTACTTCTTCCGCGAGTTGGATTACGACCGCATCCGCGAGCTGCACGAGATCGGCGGCCGCATCGCCGCCGGCGCCGCGCAGATGACCGATACCACCATGACCGAGCGCGTGCTCGCCTCCACCTGGCCCGGCCACTTCAACAAGCCGCTGGCCGAGACGCTGCACGCCAACATCAAGCGCGTCGGCATGCCCGAGTGGTCCGAGGCGGACGACAAGATGGCCCGCGCCGCCCAGACCGAGCTGAAGGCGAAGGTGCAGGGACTGAGCAAGGAGATCAACGAGCTGCGGGCGCCCTCTGGCGAGCGCACTGGCGGCGGCTCCGACGACATCGCCGAGGTCGCCTGGAATTTGCCCACCGTGGTGCTGCGCTACCCCGCCAACATCCCCGGCATGACCGGGCATCACTGGTCCGCCGCGATCGCCATGGCCACTCCGATCGCGCACAAGGGCTCGACCGCCGGCGCCAAGGCGCAGGCGCTCACCGCGCTCGACCTGCTGCTCAACCCCGACGTTCTCAAGGCCGCCAAAGACTACTTCGCCGAGCAGACCAAGACCACCCAGTGGAAGTCTCTGACCCCCGAGGGGACCACCGCCCCGATCGACCTCAACCGCGAGAAGATGGAGCGCTTCCGCCCCGAGCTGCGCAAGCTGCGCTACGACCCCACCAAGTACAAGACGTATCTCGAGCAGCTCGGCATCGAGTACCCGACGGTGCGGCCCTGAACCGACTACCGCCCTCCCGAAGCGGTTCCGCGGAACTTGCAGCTCTGGGTGGCTCGCCATAAGCTCACCGGGCCGGTCCAACTGCGCTTGGAAGGACGGACCGTGATACTGGAACGCAACCAGCCAGCCATCGACCGGGCCATGCAACTGGCGGGCTGCTACGTGGTGGTGAGCGACGTTCCCAACCCACAACTGGGCGTGTCCGGGGTCAACTATTTTTCCCGGTCAACGACAACTAGAATTCCCGACGCCTTTCCTCCTTCTTCCTTCCCTTATCCCCGAGCAGGGGGCGCCGCTTGATTGGATTCCCCGGAGCGCCTTCCTGACGAGCACACGAGATCTCGCCGTGGTAAACCTGTAGCCCCCTTCAGCGCTCTGAATCCCAAGTGCGAGTACGCCAACCTAGCCTGAAATCGGGGAGGAGCTGGAACCCGATCCTGGCGCGTCGCTTCGCAGGAGCCTCTCCAAGTTCTCAAGCTCGGAGATTCGTCTCCATCTGGCGAGGTGCGCCTCCTGCCACCGGCGCCGCAATGCATTCCTCCGGCGCACCCAAATGACGACGCCAACGCCGAGTCCCAGGGCTAGGAGCAACCATGAATCGAGCTCGGCTGGCCGGATGATCAACCCCAGCAAGCCGGGAGCCAAAGGTATCCATACCCACGGA
>JBBTDS010000701.1:0-1253 GCA_038060875.1 Acidobacteriota bacterium
CGCGACTGGGCGAGAATGGGGACATGGGTTACTGTCCCGGTTTTCGGCGACGCGAGTTCTTGGGGGCGGCGTTGGCCAGCGTGCTGCGAGCAGCGCCCGCCCAGACTGATGAAGCTTACTGGCGGCTGGTCAAGCGCCAGTTCCCGCTGGAAGCGGGGCTGATCTACCTCAACGCGGCCAACGTCTGCCCCGCCTCACGGCCGGTGATGGACCGGCACTGGGAGTTCCTGCGCGACTTCCACGCCAATCCCTCCTTCCAGAATCGCGATAAATACGGACCGCTGTGGGAGCGGGCGCGCGCCAAGCTGGCCGAGCTGGTGCGGGTGACGCCGGACGAGATCGCCATCCTGCGCAACACCAGCGAGGGCAACAACGTGGTGATCCGCGGCATCGACCTGAAGCCGGGCGACGAGGTCCTGATCACCGACCACAACCATCCCTCCAACAACCACGCCTGGAAGGTCCGCGCCCGCCGCGAGGGGTTCCTCATCAAGAGCCTGCCGGTGCCGGTGCCGCCGCGGAGCCAGGACGAGCTGCTGGCCGCCTTCGAGAAGGCGATCACCCCGCGCACGCGGGTGATTGCCGTCACCCACGTCACCAATACCACCGGCATTCTGTATCCGGCGCGGCAGATCGCCGAGCTGGCCCGCAAACGGGACATCTGGATGCATCTGGACGGGGCGCAGACCCTGGGCGCGCTGGATTTCAGCCTCCGCGAGATCGGCTGCGATTCTTACGCCGCCAGCGCGCACAAGTGGCCGATGGGCCCGCTGGAGGCGGGGCTTCTCTACGTGCGGGCGGACCGGATCCCGAGGCTCTGGCCGGCGGTGGTGAGCGCCGGCTGGTCCGATACCCTCAAGGGCGCGCGCAAGTTCGAGACGCTCGGCCAGCGGGACGACGCCCGCGTGGTGGCTTTCGAAGCGGCGGTGGACTTTCTCAACCTGATCGGCATGAAGAACGTCGAGGCCCGCGTGCGCGCGCTGGCGACGCATCTCAAGCGGGGATTCGCCCAGATCCCCGGCTTGACACTGAAGACCAATCACGAGCCGGAGCTTTCCGGGGGCGTCATCAAGGTCGCCTTGCGCAACGGCCGCACACGGGCGGCCTACGATGCGCTTTGGCAGCGGCGCCGGATCGCGATTGCGATGACGGCGTCGGGGGACTCCGAAGGCCTGCGGCTCTGCCCGCACGTCTACAATTCGCCCGAGGAACTCGAGCAAGTGATCGCCGCGGTGCGGGAGGTGGCGGGGTGA
>JBBTDS010000701.1:1353-6303 GCA_038060875.1 Acidobacteriota bacterium
CGCCGCGGTGCGGGAGGTGGCGGGGTGAGCGCCGCGGTGCGGGAGCTGGCGGGGTGAGCACGGCGCTTTGGCTTTTGCTCCAGGAGCGCTCGCGGCTGGAGGCGCTGCTGGGGAGGCCGGCTTCCGATCCGGCGGTGCTGGCCACCGCGCTGGGAGTCGCGTTCTTCCTCGGTGCGGCGCACGCGCTGACGCCCGGCCACGGCAAGGCGATAGTGGCCGCGTACCTGGTTGGCAGCCGGGGGAGGGTGGTGGATGCGGTCTACCTGGGCGGCGTGGTCACCGTCACCCACACGGCGATGGTCTTCGCGCTCGGGGTGGTCACCCTTTACGCGTCGCAGCAGGTATCGCTCGACCGCGTCTATCCCTGGCTGACTCTGCTGAGCGGGCTGCTGGTGGCAGCGATCGGCGGCTGGCTGCTGTGGAGACGCCTGGGGCACGCTCACGACCACGAGCACGGCCATCGGCACGACGCGGGGCCGGGGCGGGGAAGCCTGCTCTCGCTGGGCGTCTCGGGCGGGATGGTCCCTTGTCCGGAGGCGCTGGTGGTGTTGCTGATCTCGATCTCGTTGCGGCGGATCGGCCTGGGCCTGGCGATCCTGGCGGCGTTCAGCTTGGGGCTGGCCGCGGTGCTGATCGCCATTGGAGTGTTGATGGTGATGGCCGGGCCGCTGGTACGGCGCCTCGGCGGTGAGGGAAGATGGATGCGCAGGCTGCCGGCGGCCAGCGCCGGCGTGGTCACCGTGCTCGGCCTGGCGATTGCGTTCCAGGCGCTGACGAGACTGTGAGATGCCGGACAGGTTCTATCTTTCGGTCTGGATTCGCGGCTTTGACGAGCGCGGCATGCTGGGCCGCTTCGAGCAACTGTTGCGCGCGTTTCCGTTCTCGCGGCTGCGGCCGGCGATCGCGAGGCTGAAGGTTTACGCCATCGAGGAGGTGGAGCCGCCGTTGCTGGAGCAGGCCTACGGCGGAGTCCCGGATGTGGAAGCGGTGCTGGAAGCGGCGCGGGACTTCGAGCACGCCGACTGCGCCTATATGGTCGAGGGGTGGTGGGATCTGTGGAGCTGCGCGGGCGAGTGGAAGCTGCTGCCCTCGCGGGTAACGCTCGCCTGCTACGGACCGGAGTTCGCCAACGACGAGGGCGACCACCTGCGGATCGAGCTGGGGGTGGATACGCAATTCGTTCCGCAGCCCGGTCTGCCGCAGGCGGCCAGGATGGCGCAATCGAACCTGCAAAGCGTGGTGCGCCTGGCCGGCGAGCTGGAGAAGTGCATGCCGGTCCGCACGCGGCGGCTGTGGCTGGAGTCGGGGGCGGATTTCGCCGCCCAGGTCGGCGCGGCGCTGGCGGGCTGGTCTGTGACCTAAGCGGGCCAGGCGACAGCCGATGTTCACCACAGGGCCAGCGGAACATCGCCGGGGCTGAAGGCGACGCCCACGCTGGCGCGATAGTAGGTGCGCTCGAATCCCGCGCCCCGGATGTTGAAGCGGCGGCCGTCGATCCGCGCCACCAGCGACAGGGGCCCGGAGAGTTTGTAGGTCATGCCCGCTCCAGCGCGGTACGTGCGGAGCCGGCCGATGGTCTGGGCCAGGCTGGAATAGCGCGAATTGCCGCCGCTGGCGGCGAAATGGAGCCGCCGCAAGCCGGTGTAGCTGTACTCAAGGCCGGCGGATTCGGAGC
This sequence comes from Acidobacteriota bacterium, assembly GCA_038060875.1. GTDB lineage: Bacteria > Acidobacteriota > Terriglobia > Bryobacterales > Bryobacteraceae > JBBTDS01. The sequence goes on from JBBTDS010000701.1 coordinate 3,029, forward strand.
TTGAAGTGAGGTAGAGTCCATTGCCAGGGGCCAGGCCGCGCTCGTAGCGGGCAGCCAGGCTGGAGGCCCGGAAGCGGTAGCTGAACCTCACATCGGCGCGCGGAATGTAGGTGATGCGGTGAAAAGCTTCCACGCCCGTGCCCTGGCCGATGATGGCGGCGATCACGGGGTCGATAGCGACTCGCTGGAGGCGAAGGGTCTCCACGCGATAGCCGCCGAACGCGAGGCCCAACTCCCACCGCCGGCTCAGTTGCCTGCTGTAGACGACGGCCGTGCCGTGGATGTCGGCGCTGCCGAACGCGCCGGGGTAATTCAAATGCAGGTAGCTATAATCGCCCGCGATGGTCTGCTCGCGGCTCAGGCGGTAAGCGATGTCGCCCTGCGCCTGTGCGGAGCGGACGCCGCTCAGGGCGCGCGAACGAGGCTCCATCAGGGCGCCCGTTCCCGACATGCTGAACGAGAGACGGTGGCTCTTCTGGAAGGTCACTCGCGCCGTACTGCTGAGCAGGAAGGTGCGGGTGTCGAACAGCATGTTCTCGGCCAGCGCGTTGAAGCTGTCGCTGTAATACTGGCCGCCGGCCATCCCGTAGTAGCCCCGCTGGCGGCTGGCGGCCGCCTCATTCAGGGTGATCGCGACCCGGCGCGTGACCCGGTGGGTGAGGTTTAGACCCAGCTCCTGCTCCAATCCGTCGTAGTAAGTCTGGCGGGAGTAGTGGCGCAGGGCCCCGTGGTAGGTCATGCCCAGCTCCGTCCGTTTCCAGGTGTGGTAGCCGATGGCCCCGAAAGAGACCTGGGCGCCGACGGCGTCGCCAGCCGGCAGGCGGCCCTGCGTGTCGGTGAAGATGCCGGTGAGGCCGGTGTCGTAGACGGTTGTTACGCTGGCGTAGGGCCGCAGCCTCAGCAGTTCGGTGGACCCGCCCGGAAGCGGACCGCCGCCCCGGCTGAGGATCGCCGGGCCGCTGTATTCGGGGGGTGACGGCGGCTCGGTCTGCTGAGTACCGGCGGGCGGCTCCTGCCCGGCCAGAAATCCTGTGATGAAGAGGAAGAAAAAGCCGGTGGCGAATCTCAATTGTGCGCTCGTGTCGGGAAATTAGACCCCACATCACAGAGTCTGACGCGTGCCGGCAGGCGGTGTCAAGCGGCGGGCCGGGGCCGGCCCGGCCCACCCCGCGGGTGCTGTATGATCGGCGTGATGCGATCTCACACCGAGTATCTGACGTTCAACACGCGAAAGCACCGGGAGTACGTCAATATCACTCCGCAGGTGGAGGCCGCTCTTCAGAAGAGCGGGATTCGCGAGGGGATGATCCTGGTCTCGGCCATGCACATCACCGCCGGGGTGTGGGTGAACGATGCCGAGGAAGGGTTGCTGGCCGACATCGACGAGTGGCTGGAGAAGCTGGCCCCTTCAGGCCCAAACTACCGGCACCACCAGACCGGCGAGAGCAACGGCGATTCGCACCTGAAGAGTCTCCTGGTTCACCATCAGGTGGTGGTCCCGGTGACCGCCGGCCGGTTGGACTTCGGCCCCTGGCAGCAGGTCTATTACGCCGAGTTCGACGGGCGGCGCCCGAAGCGGGTGATCGTCAAGGTGATGGGAGAATGAAGCTGGCCTTGATCGGTTACGGCCATGTGGGCCGCGCGTTCGCCCGGCTGCTGGAGCGCAAGCGCTCCGCGTTCCCCTTCCGGATCACCGGGATTCACACTGCCCGCCATGGCACAGCCGTAGACGATAAGGGGCTGCCGCTGGCGCCGGCCTTCGGCCCGCAGGCGGCCTCGGCGGAGGAGTTCCTGGACAAGGTGAAGGCCGAGGTGGTCCTGGAGATCAGTCCACTGAACCCCTCCACCGGCGAGCCGGCCATCTCGCACATCCGGGCCGCCTTCGCGCGGCGGTTGCACGTGGTGACGGCCAACAAGGGGCCGATCGCCATTGCCTACGCCGCGCTGCGCGAGGAGGCCGAGCGCGCCGGGGTCCAGTTTCGCTTCGAAGCGACGGTGATGGACGGGGCGCCGGTGTTCAACCTGATGCGGGCGACGCTGCCGGGCGCCGAGCTGCGTGGCTTCAGCGGGGTGCTGAACTCGACCACGACCGTGGTGCTGGAGGCGCTGAGGGAGGGCTTCTCGCTGGCCGAAGGCGTGGAGCGGGCGCGGCGCATGGGCATCACCGAGGCCGACCCGAGCTTCGACATAGACGGTTGGGATGCGGCCGCCAAGACGGCGGCGCTGGCCAACGTGCTAATGGATGCGCGGGTCACGCCGCAGGCGGTTGACACCCGTGGAATCACGCGGCTGACGCCGGAACGGGTGATGGCGCTGGGGGCCAAGGGGAAGACCGTGCGGCTGGTCAGCCGGGCGCGGCGGACGCCAGCCGGCGTGCGGCTGCGGGTCCGGGCCGAGGTGCTGCCGCAGGACGACCTGCTGGCTTCGGTCCGCGGCACCTCGAACCTGCTGCTGCTCGACACCGACCTGATGGGGACCATCGGCGTGATCTCGCTCTCGCCGGCGGTGGAGCAGACGGCTTACGGTCTGTTCAGCGACGTGGTAGCGGTGGCGCGGGAGGCGTGAATGACAGGCAGGACTGGCTGTCCCTGGAGTTTCTCCATTTCGTGGGGTGAACCCCCAGGTTTGCGAGCCGGTTTTCGAACCGGCTTGTGGCAGGGCCAGAGAAGTTCATCCGGGCTGCACCACTATTTGTTGTGAGCCTGTATCGACGCCGCCTCCCGCATTGGCAACCGGGAGGACAACCCCTATTCCTCACCTGGCGGCTCCATGGGACGCTTCCGCCGAACCGCTACTTCGGGCGGGAGGGCCTCACCAGCGGGCGGGTGTTCGTGCGCCTCGATCGATACCTAGACCGGGCCGGCCACGGCCCGGCTTGGCTTCGTCGAGAAGACATCGCCCAGCTCGTCGTCGATTCCCTCCAGTTTGGGCAGCAGCGATTGGAGCACTATCAACTGCATGCTTGGGTGGTGATGGCGAACCACGTACACGTATTGCTGACGCCGCTGGTCGCGGCCAGCAAGCTCCAGCAATCGCTGAAGGGTTTTACCGCTCGGGCAGCGAACAAGATTCTGGGGCGGACCGGCGAGCCATTTGGGCAACGAGAATCGTACGACCATTGGGTGCGCAACGACAGCGAATTCCAGCGCATCGTGACCTACATTGAGAACAACCCGGTAACGGCTGGCGTGGCGGCCCGAGCGGACGACTATCGCTGGTCCTCGGCATATAAGCCGGCTTGAGAGCCGGCTCGCAAGCGTGGACGCTCACCCCAC
>JBBTDS010000702.1:0-1609 GCA_038060875.1 Acidobacteriota bacterium
GGGTGCGCGACATAGAAGTGGAAGTCAAGCCCGGCGCCCCTCCCAGTAATCCTCAAACCGGCCACTGAGGTGGCAGCAACGCAGAGCCACGATGGCGTTGGCGCCGCGAACAGTCCAGAACATGCCGGACTTCTTCAGACGGGAGCCGATCACGGTCTTACAGCCAGCTTCCATAACTCCCGTGCCGACAAACAAGTGCTGACGGCGGAACTCGGGATAACGCATGCGGGCAGCGTTTTTCGCAAAGTATTCGGCCTCGGTACGAACCGTCTTGGCCAGTTCGGGGTTGGACGAATCGATTGAGTGGAGGGAGCCCGCTAGTTTCTCGATCTTCCCTTCATCCAGCATGTCCTGATGAATCATCATCCAGCGTCTCTGCTCGGCCTCTTGGTTCGGGTACAGTTTTCGCGCCAGGTCCCACAGGTGTTGGCGGGCGTGAAAGAGATCGACAATCTCAATCGCACCAGGGAAGTGTTGCGCGGCAATGTTCCAGATCCATTCGGCTCCATCGCCCATCACGACCTTCTTTGCCGCCCGGTTCCAACCGCGCTTCCAGGCTTCCAAATAGAGGCGCTTGCCAAATTCTTCCGCCGTTTCAATCGCGCCCACGTAGGTGGTCGAATCGGGGTCGCGGATGGCGTAGCCTTCCTCATCCCATTTCGTTTGCGTGAATACACATCCCAACTTGGCCTCCCGCGTGTGGGCGGGTTGCCCTTCCGTCTTGCCCGGCCGGCCCACGGTTTCCTTTTTCACTACCGGCACTCCCGTCCCGTCCAGTTGCACATACAGGATGGGAATCGGTTCTCCTGCGATCATTGGTAGATCCAACTGCATGGCCCGCTGGATCTCTGCCTGCTCGCGCGCGGCGATATCCTCTCCGATGGCCTCCGCCGTCCGCTCCACGGCCTTGGTGGTCACCTCCAGATCGGCGAGCAGTTTCATCTGCCGGCGCCCATGCTCGAAAGGAGCATCCTGACCCACCAGAGCCTCCATGCGGCGCACCCCAGGAGAGAACTCGGTGTTTTCGATGTCCAGTTCGACATCGGCCGGGAACTGGCCGGCATGGCAGTGCGAACACAGGTAGTAGGGACGCGATACTTCCACCTGGCCCACCGCCGTGAGAACTGGCTTGGAGCGCAACTCCCGGTAGTGAGCTGGCTGGCCGCAAGAACAAGGAAGGCGCCGCTGGTCGGCGGCCGGGGCTGGGAATTGCAGGAGTTCGGTTAGCGCTGCTGCTCCGGCCTGATGCATGGCCGAGCGCACCGCCATCTCGATGGCTTCCAGATCGAGACGGCCCGTCTTACGGCGAGCGTTGAAGATGACGCGCAACAGTTGGTCTACTTCGCGCGCGATTTCCTGGCGGATGGCTTCGGCCGTTTTTTTTCCTGCGGCGTCTGTTCGGTCTGCTCGATGGGCCGCGAACGGCAGATTCCTCGATTGACACCAACCAATTCGCTGGTCAAGGTTTGAAACTTGCGAAACTCGCCGATCTCGGCTTCCGCCTTGCGGACGGCGGCCAGAGAGGGAAGGTTTTGCGTAGCAGTCTTGCCGCCGATCTTCTGCGTGAGTTGAAAGTGCGGGCCATGTCCGGGATCGCCGGACTTGGCGC
>JBBTDS010000703.1:0-8825 GCA_038060875.1 Acidobacteriota bacterium
AGACCTGCAACGTGCTGACAGAGCAAATGCGCAACCTCCCAGACTATGGCTCCCCGGCATGGATTCGAACCGCGATTCACGGCTCCAAAGGCCGCTGTCCTGCCATTGGACGACCGGGGAGTGGCGCGGGCGGCACCCGCCTACCGCCAGTGTAGCAGAGGGCGCGCTGCCAGTCGGCGTAAGGTGCGCCGCCCAGCGAACGGGTCCATTGGTGCAGAATGAGACGGGAAGACGGAAGCTGGGTCACGGTGTGGGGGCAGAGGAGGCACGGTTTGCGCGGAGGCGTTCGAGTTCGCGGAGGGCGCGGTAGAAGGAACGCTCGAGGCGCATTTCGTAGCAGGAGAGGCGGGCGAAGGCGTTGTAGCCGGAGGCGTCGCGCATGAAGGCGCGGGCGCGGAGTCCGTGTTTAAGGGCGTTTGGGCTGGAGATGGCTTTGCGAGGCGAAGCGTGTTGAAAAGTTTGGGGAAAGATTGTGGGGCCGTTGAGTGAGCGCCCTGGCCGGCCCTCCGTTCCGGGCCGGGCGAACACGACGGGCCGCCTTAAGCGAGCTTCGGCACTACGAACGGGGCCCGGTACTGCTTCCGGGTGAACATGGCGTTGGCTTCGTCGTCGCCGATGCAGCGCATGGTGGCGGGGTCGAAGTGCAGCGTGCGGCCGAGCCGGTAGGAGATGTTCCCCAGGTGCAGCGACACCATCGAAATGGCGCCTTCTTCAATCTCCGCCTTCAAGTCCTCGCGCTTGCGGCTGCGCACCACCTCGACGAAATTCGCGAAGGCACTGCCGCGCTCGGTCTGCCGCGGCGCGGGTCCGGGCGCTTGTTCCGGGCCGAGAAACGTCTGGAAGCCGCGGCGGGTCACCAGGTAGCCTTTGCTGCCATAGAAGATGTTGCCGACCGTTTGGGGCGCGCCGGCCGCGGGCCCGGCCATCGGGTCCGACTTGGACGCCATGTCCGCTTCCGTGTTCGTCAGCCAGTGGCGCACCTCGAAGACCAGCATCTTCTTCTTGCCTTCATGGTTGTACTCATAGGTCGCCACCATGGTGTTGGGCGTCTCCTGGTCATCGTCGAACAGGAAATGGCCTCCGATGGCGCTGATCCTGGTCGGATACTTGACCCCCAGCGCCCAACGGGCGGCGTGCATCTGGTGACTGCCCTGGTTCCCGAAGTCGCCGTTACCGTAATCCCAGAACCAGTGGAAGTTATAGTGGAAGCGGTTCCGGGTGAACTCGCGCTTCGGCGCGGGCCCGAGCCACAGGTCGTAGTGGACCCCGGCTGGCACCGGCTCTACCGGGGCGCGTCCGATGGTGTCCCGCCGCTTGAAGCACAGCCCGCGCGCCATGTAGACCTCGCCGATCACGCCCTCGGCCATCACTTTCCTGGCTTCGTGCAGCGACCCCGAGGCGCCGGTCCCGTGCTGTACCATGCGGTTGTATTTCCGGGCGGCCGCGACGATCTGCTGGCTCTCGAAAACGTTGTACGAACAGGGCTTCTCGACGTAGACATCCTTGCCCGCCTGGCAACCCCAGATGGTTTGCAGGGTGTGCTGGTGGTTCGGGGTCGCCATCGAAATGGCGTCGATGGACTTGTCCTCGAGCAGTTTCCGCAGATCCGTATAACCGGTGGGCCGCTTGCGGCCCGCGGCCTCGATGGTCTTGCAGCCCTGCTCGAGCACCGACTCGTCCACGTCGCACAGCGCTGCGATCTCCACATTCGGGGTTTTCAAATAGCCTTCCAGATGGGCTTTTCCCTGCCCGTGAAAGCCAACGCAGGCGACTCGAACCGTGTCGCTCGGACTGCGCTGCGCGCTGGCGCGCAGCCCGGCCGAAGCCGCCGCACTCATAAGAAAATATCTTCGGTCCATAGGCTCTCCTTGCGCCAATCCCTGACCCCCTACATCTTAGCCCAGTTCAGGATTCGCCTGGCATTGCCGCGGTACAGGCTCTCCAATACGGGCGCGGGGAGTTCGAGCCCATAGTACCGCCACCAGACGCGGCCGGGCATGAATTCGTCTCCGCTTTCGAAGAGCCGCCACCAGGCGGTGAACATCCGCTTCTCGCGGCCCATGTCGGTGCCAAAGAGCACCCGGTTTCTGTGCCTGGTGAGGAACTTCACCGCGGCCTTGGGCGCTCGCCCCACTTCGTAATCCCGGGCGGAAATGTCGAGGTAGAGGTTCGGATACTTGTCCAGCTCGCTGGACAGCATGGCGAGATCGTGTCCTTGGTTGCCCAGATGGCAGGCGATGAAGATGGTCTTGGGATGCCTGGCCAGCAAGCGGTTCCGGATGGCGATCAGCTCCTCCCAGCTCGAAACATCCGTGCCGTACTGGTTGAAGTGCTGGTAGTCAGGAGTGCGTTCCTGGTAAACATCCAGCGGCTTCCAGCACGACGGGTGATCGGCGACGTGCAGGTTGATGGGCATCTTCAGCTCGGCGCACTTCCGCCAGAACAAGTCCAGCCTGGGGTCGTCCGGATGGAGGCGCTTGTCGGGCGGGAGCTTGGAGTCCCTGGTGAGGCCAGTGCCCTTGTCGGTGATTTCGCCGACGCCGCGTGCGCCTTGCTGGTAGCAGCGGGCCAGCTCGGCAGCGGCGCGCTCCGGGTAGTCCGGTTTGTCGATGTCGCGCCGGTCCATGCCGCAGTAGAGCTGGAAGCGCGTGGGATACGCCTTCAGATAGAGCACCGCCAGCTTGTCAAACTCCGCGCCGATGGCGCCGGTAAGGACCACCGAGGTCTCGACGCCAACTTCGTCCATGGTGCGCACCCAGTCGCCGACCTCCCGCGGGGTTTTCGCCAGCACGTGCGCGTGAACGTCCACGGCCGGATAGCGCGCCTTCAGGACCGGGGTCTCCGGGACCGCCAGCGAGGGCTTGGGCGCGTAGTCCTTGAGTTCCACGGCGTCCATGGGGCCAGGCGCCGCGCGGACGCCCGGGCCGCCCCAGGCGCCGTACCTCGCCTTGAGCCACTCGGCATCCCTGACTGTTTCTTTGGCCTGGGCGGCGGCTTTGATTTCGGCCCGCTCCTGGCCGCACGAGATCGCCAGCAGGGCCGCGCCGCAAGCGGCAGCCACCATCAAGAATTGGCATTTCCCCATAAGAAGTCTCCTTTTGAATCATCCCTGACATCCTTGACCTGACAAGAGGCGGCCGGGCGCCAGCCAGGGACGCGCCGCTGGGGGCCGCCATCGCGGCTGTTGTTAGAAACTGATCCGCAGCCCGAAGCGGAACATCCGCTCGTCGATGCCGTCCCGCCCCGTGTTGGTCACACCCGTGATCTCGGTATAACCACCCAGGTTCCGAATGGTCCCGTCCGCGTTCTGCACCATATTCGAGACGTTCCCGCCGGGATTGGAAAAGTGCGGCGTGTTGCTGAAGTTGAATGCCTCCATCTTGAACTGGAGGCCGACCCGCTCAGTCAGTGAAAACGCGCGGGCCAAGCCAAAGTTCCAGTTCACGATCCCCGGCCCGCGCAAGCGGTTGAATCCGGCCGTGCCGAAGCGCGCCTCCCGGACGGCTGTGAAAGCGAAGGGATCGAAAAACGATTGGCCCCTCCCCGCGCCGCCCAGGATCTTCACCTCGGATTTGACCAGGTCGGCCCGCTGGGAGCTTCCCGGCATATCCAACGAAGTGCCCGATGAGCTCACCGTGAACGGTGTCCCGCTCATGAAGGAGGCCAGCGTGTTGATGCGCCACCCGCCCAGGATCGCCGAAGCTGTCCGGCTGTTGGCGGCAAAGCGCTTCTTTTGGCCGAAGGGCAGTTCCCACATCCCCGTGATCTGAAGGTTGTGCGTGCGATCGAATCCGCGCACGACCCGGTTCAAGGCGAAGTACGGGAGGGCCTGAACCGAAGGCGAGCCCGAATCCTGGGTATAGCCGATGACCTTTGACCAGGTGTAGGCGGCTCCGAGCTGGAGTCCTTGCGAGAAGCGGCGCTCCAGCCTGCTTTGGAGCGAGTCGTACATGTTGGTGCCAACTGGCATAATCATTTGCGACGTCGTGGTCCGGCCAAACTTCCCGAACAGGGGCCGGCCCGCGTTGCCGAGACCGGGGACTTGGCCCGCGTTCAGATCGACCGGACTCATCGTGGCAACGGAGCGCGTCGCCACATAGCCAGCCTGGGCCGTGAATCCGTACCGAAGCTCCTTCTGCAAAGTGAAATTCCAGGACTGGATGTAGCCGCGCTTGAACTTCTGAGGCAGGCTGTTCACCGCGTATGTTCTGGGCACCGCAACGATGCCGTTGGCCAGGTCCGGAATCTGAACCGCCGGGATACCGTCCTCGATTCGGCCGAACGGCTGGTAGGAGTTGGCGCCTTCGTAGGCTAGGCTCAACATGGCCGGGTAGTTGGTGCGGAATCCCCGCGACAGAGACCAGGGATCGTTGGTGATGCCGTAGCCCGCGCGGATCACGAAGGTGCGGGAGGCGCGATAAGCCACGCCCACCCGGGGGAGCAACCGGAACTTGCCTACGTCCACGCCACAGCCGTCGGGCACCGACCCATAGCCGCACACCCGCACCGTGTTGTTCTGGAAATCGTAAAACCCCAGACCCGTTTCCGCGCGCGTGGGCACGGGGAAATATTCCCAGCGCACTCCCAAGGACAGCGTCAGGGCCGGTGTCAGGTTCCAGCGGTCGCGGAAATACGAGCTGTACTGCCAGGCCCGCGTGGTGACTTTGTCGTCTTTGCTGGTAATGACGTTCTTCCCCACGCTGGTCGGCAGGCCCAGCAGAAACGTGGCGTAACTGTTGAACTGGTTCGAGGTGGGACCGCCGCGCACGATCGTCGGGCCGCCCGTGAACGTGAACCCGCCCATGCCGGCGCCGATCCCGGCTCCGCCCTCAGCTTGAATGTGGTTCATCGCCTGGTAGGAAACATCCACCCCGAAGCGAATGTCGTGCGAACCCTTCACCCAGTTGAAGTTGGCGACGTAATTCTTTGAAGGATCCGTCCGGTAGTAGGGAAGATAGGCCCCCGGCGTGCCCAAGTCGTCGTAGTTGCTTACTGAAAACTTCGGCCAGCCGCCCTGATATCTTGCCGGACCGTTGGTGCCGGGGATCCCCAGCTTCAGTCCTTGCTGCTCCTCGACGCCCGGGGTGTCAATATTCGTGCCCAGGCTCGTCCAGCCAAAGTAGGCGTCCACGATGAACCGCTGGGTGATCAGGTAGGTGCCAGCCACCGTTACCGTGTAGGTATCGCCCCACCCCGTGCCCGGGTTGCCGCCCGCGCTCGAGGTTTCCGGCCCGCCCGTCTCGCCGAATGCCGGCGGGTTGGACATGTTGTAGCGCAGAAAGCCGAGGCGGCCGAACATCGTCAGTTTGCCGGCATTCCAGTTCGCCTTGGCGTCCAGCCGGTTACGGTCAAAGACGTAACTCGCGGTCGCATAGTAGTTTTGCGTCAAGGGATCGCCAGGCACGTTGGGCAGCGGAGTCTTGTCTGAAAGTGTCCTGGTGATCCTGCTGATCCGCGAGGCCGGCACGAGCTTGTCGGGGAGAGGGGTCCGGCCGGCCCCGGTCGCGTCCCCCGTCAGGGGATCGTAGATCGGATTCGAGGAGCCGGACATGTTGCCGCTCTTGATGGCGGCCGTGGGCACCGTGGTGTACAACGCCGCGGCTTCGCGGTCGTTGGTCCTCTCGAAGCTGACGAAGTAGAAGAGCTTTTCTCTTTTAATCGGTCCGCCCACCGCCCCGCCGAACTCGTTATAGACCAGTTTGGGTTTCACCGCCCCCGGCGGGATGAAGAAGGGCTTCGCCTTCAGGTGCTGGTTGCTGTGATTTTGAAACACCGCCCCGTGCACTTCATTGGTGCCGCCCTTGGTCTGCACGTAGATGGCGGCCCCGCCGGCCAGGCCGGTCTCGGCGTCAAAGCTGTTGGTGGCAGTGGTCACGGTCTCGATGGACTCCAGCGTGGGCACGTAGGCCGCCTCGTGCGGCAGCCAGACGTTGATGGATTGGGCGCCGTCAATTCTGGTGCTGTTGATGCTGTAACTCATGCCGTTGACGTTGAAGCCCAGAGCGCGGGACGGGTTGGAGGGAACCGAATTCTCGTTTCGAGGCGGGCTGAAACCGGGCACCATCACCAGAAGCTGCTGGTAGTTCCGCCCCAGCGACGTGGGAAGAGCTTCCACCTGCGCGCTGCTCATCTCGGTCCGCACTTCCGCGCGGTCGGTTTGCAGCGCGGCCGCCAGGCCGATCACCGTCACCGACTCGGTGACCGCACCGACGTTCAGGCTCACATCGATACGGCTCACGTTGTTGACGGTAACAAAGACTCCGGTTTGCGTGAAGGTGGCGAATCCCTCCTTGGTGACCCTCAGACCATAGGTGCCGGGCGGGAGCGTCGGGAAGCTGTAGCCTCCCATCACGTTGGTCGTTTCCTCGCGGGACTGCTTGGTCTCGCCGTGAGTGATCACCACCCTGGCGCCAACGACAACGGCGTCGCTGGCATCCTTGACGTTGCCGACGATGGAGCCATAGAGCACCTGCGCCTGGCCTGCCTGCGGCATACCCAGCACCCACAAAATGGCAAAAGACACGAGAACACGTTTGCCCATGCTCACCTCCATGCCGATGGTAAACGAAGCAATGGAGCCTGTCAACTGCTGGGGCTGTGAGGTAGGACGAGCGCCAGCTTATCGTATTAGAATGGAGTCCGACACAGGAAGGAGCACACGAAATGGAAATACTCACTCGCCGGCGGTTGTTTTCCCGCGGCATCCAGGCCGGCGCAGGCCTGATGTCTCTGCGCTGCGCCGCCGCCGCGCCCTCCAAGCGCATTTCCAAGATGCGCTTCGGATTTACATCGTACCAGTGGGGCAGCGACTGGGATATCCCCACGCTGATCGCCAACTGTACCCAGGCCAAGGCCTTCGGCGTCGAACTGCGCACCAGCGCCAAGTACGCCCACGGCGTGGAACTGTCGCTCTCCGGCGCGCAGCGCCGCGAGGTGAAGAAGCGATTTGCCGATAGCCCGGTCGCGCTGGTCGGGATCGCCTCCGCAGAGCGTTTCGACTGGCCCGACACGGCGAAACTGAATGCGGCCATCGAGAGCGCCAAGGGCCACGTCAAGCTCAGCCAGGACGTCGGCAGCCGCGGCGTGCGGGTCTTTCCCAACGATTTTCACAAAGAGGTCCCCCAGGAGAAGACCATCGAGCAGATCAGCCGCGCCCTCAACATTCTGGGCAAGTACGCGGCCGATTACGGGCAGATGATACGGCTGGAAAACCACGGCTCGGCGGGAGATCTGGTGACGCTCCGGAAGATCATGGACGGCGTGGATCAGCCTAACGTCCGCATAAAACTCAACGGCTATGCCGGAGACGGCCCCGACTTCGCCCGCCGCTGCGAACTGATCAAGCCTCTTCTCGGGGATACGCTGCACATGCACGAACTCAACCGCGGGGACTTTCCCTATCAGCTTCAGACCGATCTGTTGATCGACGCCGGCTGGCAGGGGTGGTGGCTGCTGGAGGCCAGCACCAAGGTCCCGGACCGTGTTGGGGCGCTTATCGAGCAGCGCGGAATTTGGGAGCAGTTGGTCGCCAAGTCGCTGAGCCGGTGAGCGGCAAAGGAGTGGACTTGTGAACACGCGTCGTAGGTTTGTGACATCCGTGGCCGGAGTGGCCGGAACCATGGCGGTGCGTTCGCCCGCGGGCGGCGCCAGCGACCGCATCCGGCTGGGCATGATCGGGCCGGGCCAGCAGGGACAGGCCCTCATTCGCATGGCCCTCGAATGCCCGAACAACGAATTCGTGGCCTTTGCCGACGTTTACACCAGACGGCTCGAGGAAGCCACGAAGCTGGTTCCCACCGCCAAGACGTACCTGGACTACCGCTACCTGCTCGAAGACAAAAGCGTCGACGCGGTGCTCATCGCCACGCCCCAGCATCTGCACTGCGAGCACTTCGTCGCGGCTATGGATGCCGGCAAGCACGTTTACCAGGAAAAGACCATGGCCTTCACGGTGGAGCACGCCAAGCGGATGCGCGCCGCCCATCAAAGAGCGGGAAAGCGGGCGGTTCAAATCGGCCACGGGGGCTGCTCCTCGGGCTCGCTCACCGATGCCAGGAACTTCGTCCGCGGCGGCTACCTGGGCAAGATCACCGAACTGCACGCCCATCACTACCGCAACACGCCGCACGGCAAGCCGCAGTGGTCGCGGCCAGTATTGCCGGACATGACCGAGGAGAACATCATTTGGAAGTCCTTCCTGGGTGAGGCGCCGCCACGGCCCTTCGACCCCAACCGCTACATCAACTGGCGATTCTTCTGGGACTATGCGGGGGGAAACTTCTACGAGAACATGTGCCACCAACTCGCCTCCTGGTATAAGGTGCTGGACCTTCGGATCCCCAACGCGGTGACCGCCGTGGGAGGCGTGTACCTGTGGAAGGACGGGCGCGAAGTTCCCGACACCATGTGCGTGGCCATGGAGCATCCGGAAGAACTGCTGTTCAACTGGACCTCGGGTTTCGGGAACAACCATTTCGGCACTGGTGTGGATGTGCTGGGCACCGACGGGACCATTACCACCCAACGCGGGATTCGGTGCCTTCCCCAGAAAGCGAACCGGCCGGAAGGAACCGAGCTGGTGGGCAAGACCCCGACTCCCCCGCAAGCTCACATGCAGAACTTCCTCGACTGCATCCGCACCGGCCAGGAACCCAACTGTCCCTTCGACCTGGGATTCCGCGTCTCGATCGCCTGCCGCATGGCCGTGGACAGCTATCGGCAGCGCCGCACCGTGCGCTGGGACCCCGGCAAAGAGCAGATCGTCTGAGGGAAGAGCATGCGCGGGTGGCGCGACCCCGCGGGGCAAAAGCCGCCCGGCGACTCCT
>JBBTDS010000704.1:0-36234 GCA_038060875.1 Acidobacteriota bacterium
GGCTAGTGGTTCAAAGGCAGCGCCGGATGGCGCAGGTCCAGGCTGATCGACGCGCAACGGGCCAGGTCAGGCCGCTGGAGGAGGCGCTGAAGCTGCTGCCGCTGTACTACGAGGCGGCGGGGGTGAACCTGCTCGTACCTCCGCTGGGTTTCGGGCGTCTCGCATCGCCCGCGGACCGGTTTGAGCTGTCAGGTCCGTGAGGTCTATCAGCGCCACACCCCGGCCTTGTGCCCTCAGGACCTGCTGAAGACCGTAGGCGCATCTCGACCGCCGTGCAGGACACGCAGTATGACGACACCGGACGGGCGCCGGGTGTAGTAGATGACGTGCTGGTCGGCTGGAAAACTGCGCAGGCCGGGTGCCAACTCATCGCGCCGGCACCCCGCCCGCGGCATCTGGGCGATGAGCAAAAAGCGCTCAGTGATGGCATCGATGACGGCGTCGGCGGTTTCCGGCCCCCGGTCCCGCGCCACGTAGAGCCAGATGTCGTCGAGATCCGCCCGCGCCTGGCGGGAGAGGCGGATTCTCTTCATCGCGGGCCGGCCCCGCCAGCTTCCCTGAGCCTGCGCCGGCCCCGCGCCTTGACCTGCCGCGCCAAGGTTTTCAGGCCCGCGTCATCGTAGTCCAGGTACTCACCCCGCTCCACCTGAGCCATGGCCCGTTGCAGGTTCTGGCGGAGTTCGGCGGCTTTCTGCTGATCCCTCTCCTTGAGCAGGCGCAACGCGTCCCGGACCACTTCGCTGGCGGTCTGGTACATCCCGCTGCTGACCTTCTTGCTGACGAGCCGTTCCAGCTCCGGGGTCAAGGAAACATTCATGCGCCTACCGCCTTCCACCCCATTCTAAACAGTTTGACAGTTTTTGTCATATCTTGCCAGCCGGCGTAACCCCCACTACCAAATGTATTCCTTCGCCTCCTTGCGCCGCTCGTAGCTGTCGAGCACGTGCACGACGCGGAGCTTCTTGAGCTTCTGCGAGGAGAGCTGGCCGACGGGGATGTAGAGGATGGTCCGGCCGAACCGCCAGGCGATCGAGCGGAAGATCGAGCGCGGTGGCTTGGCCGCCACGTAGACCACGTAGCGGTAGATCGAGTAATCGAGGCCGGCCAGCAGCAGCCGCTCCGGCTTAGTCGTAGCGAACTCGTAGTCGGGGTCGGTCCACACGTCGATCATCCGCCGCGGCGGCAGGCTCAGCAGGAACCCGCCGTACTCGGCCCGCCCGATGCCGGGCCCAACCTGGTGCTCGAGCGGATTGGTCGAGTAAAAGGCCATGTCCGATTCGTTCTGGTGCTCGCCCAGCCAGGTGGTCAGCCAGTGGTAACGGTCGTCGCGGTCCTCGTCGAAGATGACCACCACCGAGCCGACCTCGCCGGCGATCTTGTGCAACTGCCGCACGTAGATCTTGCTCTCGTGCCAGTTGCGGATCGTCTCGCGCAGGTCGATGCCATCGAGCAGCGAGGTGGTGAACGGCTCCGTGCGCGAGCGCTCCTCGGAGAAGGTGCTCTTGGCCTTCCGCTTGAGGAAGCGGCCGAAGTCCTCGACCACGATGTCCTCGGGCGGGTAGGAGCAGATGGCGTTGCCCTGGAACTGGCGCGCCCACTCGCCGGGGAACTTCTCTTTCTTGCGCGCCTTCAGGCCGAGCGGCCGCAGCCGCTGCTTGGGGCGGGGAAGCCTCCGCCGCAGCCGCACCCGGCGGGTGTCGATCCACACCTCCTCGCCCGAGATGTTCACCGTGGGCAGATCGCTCTCGGTCTTCTGCGGCGGGTACTGGTTGGCCGTGTCCCAGACCTCCCAGGCGTAGTTGTCGTCCACGATCGAGCGGGCGGCCACGGTCAGGTCGAAGAGGCCGGCCACCAAATCCCCGCCGGCCAGCGCGAGGTTGCGCGTGTAGCGGCCGAGCAGGCGCCTCTGCCAGTGCGCGACCTTGTCCCCGGTGTTCGTCTCGTAGCTCTTCTCGGCATCGTGGAGAACGGCGAGCTGGACGCGGCGGCGGTCCACCAGCTCGGGGTCCGTCAGCAGCGTTCGGAACCGCTCGTAGCGGTACTGGAGGTAGGGATACTCGGCGGTGACCTCGGCCAGGCAGTCGGGGTGCGGGTTCAGCAGCTCGACTTCGCCGCGCTTCCAGCGGCGCCGCGGCGGCTGCTGCGGCTCCTCGATCGCGTCGAGCACGGGATCGAGCAGGTTGAGCGAGACGACCACCACCACGCGGGCCAGCGGGTCGGCGCCCTGGAGCTTCCAGGCGATGCCGGCGGCGTGCTCGGCGGTCGCGCCGGTACGCGGCTGCGGGTGGACGCGGTAGGCCTCGACATACTTATCCAGGCCGATCCGCGCGACCGAGTACGGGTCGGGATAGCGGTCGGGCAGGTGCGGGCGCTCGCCGAGATCGGGGTCGGTGAACACGATCTCTGCGCCGACGTCCAGCCCGCTGCGGATCGCCTCGGTGAACGGGTCGGCCGGCTCGACCGGCACGTACACGGAGCGGTCCTCTTCCTTCTCGTCGGGATAGAGCAGCACGGTGATCTGCGGCAGCCGCTCCACCGCGCGCAGGTACGCGTCCTGGAGCGTCACCGGCAGCTCGACCGCGACCACCTGGGGCTTCTCCGCGAGGATGCGCTGCCGCACCTGGATGGCGAACTCCAGCCGCCCTGGCGCTACAGGGACATAGAGGAAGCGGCCGCGGCGCAGGCTGCCGGGATCGAACAGCTCACTCGACGGTTCGGAGCCGGGGGACATAGCGCAGCGCCTCCTCGCCCAGGATCTCCAGGATGGCCGTTTCCAGCGCGCGTGTTTCGTGGGCCTGTTCCATGGCCGTGCTCTTCAGCTTCATGGCGAAGCGGGCGATGTTGATGCCGTCCCGCACCGTGTACCGCTCATCGGCGGCGTGCGCCTGCTGGAGAAAGTCGGTGACGTACTGGAGGATGCGCTCTTCGCCGAACGGGAGGTTCTCTTTCAGGATCTGGTATTCTTCGTCGCGCTCGGGGAAGTCGATGAGGATCTGCGGCTGGAGGCGGGAGTGGATGTACTCGGGCAGATCGAATGTAGAGGCGTCGTCGTTCATGGTGGTGACCAGGCGGAACTGCGGGTGCGCATGGACCTTGATGCCGGCGACGACCGATTCCACGTAGCGGCGGTTGTCCAGGAGCGGGGCCAGGCTGGCCCAGCTCTTCTCGCTCATGCGGTTGCCCTCGTCCAGGATGGCCACGCCGCCGCGGATGACGGCGGTGAGCAGCGGCGAGGCGACGTAGCGCAGCCTGGCCGCGCCCTCGATGACCGGCTGCACCAGCAGGTCCTCGGGGCGGGTATCGACGGTGGCCTGCATGATGTAGGCTTCGCGGCCCAGGCGCTTGGCGGCCGCGTAGGCCAGCGTGGTCTTGCCGACGCCGGGCTTGCCGATCAGCCGCGGGCTCATCGGCAAGTCCTGCGGGCCGATCACCATCCAGGCGGCCAACAAATGCCGCATCACTTCCTCCTGGCCCACCCAGCGGATGGGGATCTCGTCCGGATGCGCCAGGTGCAGCGGCACGCCCTCGATCTCAACAACCATACACAGTTCATTCTAGCCCGGCGGGTAAGGCGCGGTCAGCCGGCTGGTCTCAGCGGTGGCCCAGCTTCTTGATGTCCCGGCGGTCGCGGATTCTGCCAGCGGCTATCTTCGAGGCGAGCACGTCCGCGCGGCAAAGCACCGGCGCGGATTCGCCGCCAAAGTCCACCACCACCTTTCGTTCCCACGCTGGAAGGAACTCAAGCCCCGGGACCGAGGTCATGATGTCGGCGCGAACCGGTTCAACTCCAATCTGGAAGAAAAACTCCGGTGTCGTAAAATCGGTGGGACTGAGGTTGGCGGTAGGGGCGCCAAAGCGCTCCAGTGCGGCCAGCAACTTCCGGGCGTTGGGCTCGGTTGGCTCAAGCCACAGGTCCAGGCCCTTCGTGTAGCGAGGTTCCGTGTAGACCATCACCGCGTAGCCGCCCACGATCAGGTAGCGCACGCCGGCCGCGTTTAATTCGTGGAACAGATCTCTGAAGTCGGAGTTGACCTTCATCGATGCCCCGCACCGCGGCGGCGGTTAGGACCAGGTCCCAGGCGGCTTCGAAGATTCGGGTTGGGCCGGCCGCCTGCCAAAAGGCGATATCGAACTCGCGTCCTGGCGCGCGGCCGCGCAGCCATCGCGTCATGACCACCCGATCAGCCATCCCTTCCATTGTATATCTGTGGCAGTTTTCAGGTGAGCACTGTTGGGGCTCCGGTCGGAGGCGCGCGGGGACCTAAACGCCAGCTCCCGCGATCTCATCGCTTCGGTGCTCAGCCCTGTCTTGATCTCGGACGAACAGTACTGGGTCTATGCGTAAGTCCCCTCCTCACTGCCCCCAGGGAGCCGGGCCGTCTGGAGGCTCGACAACTCAGCCGCGGGATCATCGGCAGGTCCTGCGGGGCGATCACCATCCAGGCGGCCAGCAACTGCCGCATCACTTCCTCCTGCCCCACCCAGCGGATGGGGATCTCGTCCGGATGGGCCAGGTGCAGCGGCACGCCCTCGATCTCAACAACCATACAAGGACGATTGTAGACCGGCGAGGCAGGCTTCGTCTGCCGCACAACGCACAGCGGGCACACGGGGCGTGCCCGAAATGAGCCAATGGGCCGCTCGGGCGGGGGCGCCGGTGCGCCGTCAGAGTGTATCAACAGTGGCAATAACGGCTTGGCCACTCAGGTGCAATAGAGCCGGCGGGAGGGAGGGTTGTGCCCATCGTAATCGTTTCGGGCGGTTGTTACAGCGGCCGGCGTGAGCTGGCCGAGCGGGTGGCGAGGAATCTGGGAGCCGTCTGCGTGGACGATGACGTGCTGGTGGAGCGGGCAAGCGCCTGGGGCACTCCCCAGCGGCAGTTAAGAGCGGCTCTTCCACGGGCCGGCGGGTTTCTTGCCCGCTTCAAAGGCAGGCGACGCGCGCACTTGAATCAGCTCCGGGCAGCGCTCGCTGAGGAGGCGTTAACTCGGGGAGTCGTCTACCACGGCCAGGCCGGGCCGTTGTTGCCGGCTGGAGTCGGCCGGGTGCTGCGGGTCCGCCTTGTGGCCCCGTTGGAACTCAGAATCACCCGGGCCTGCGAGGCGCTAAAACTGGGGCGTACGGAAGCGCTGGACTTGATTCGCAGCACCGACCGGCGCGACGCGAAGTGGCTCCGGTCGCTGGAGAAGGCCGGTTGGGCGGCAGAGTCGTCATGCGATTTTGTGGTCCACCTCGACGAGGTCGATCTGGACGGGGCCGCGAACGCCATCGCTGCGTTCGCCTTGCGGCGGCGGTTCTTCGACTTCGACCCGCACGGGGAAGCGGCCCTGGCGAGCCTGGCGATGGCAAGCCGCGTCAAGGCCCGTCTGGCGCTCAACCGCCTGGCGCCAGCTCCCGCGCCACGCCTGTGGCCGGCCTGGGGCGTGATGGCGCTCATCCTCTGCGCGGTAATCGGTTATTCCTTCCTGGTACAGAAAGCGGTCTCTACGGCGGCCCGGGCGCTGTTTCCCGAGCGCGCCCGCACCTTCACCGGCCTCATCACGGACACACTCTGCCGAGGCGACCACAAGGACGCCCAGGCCGGCGAGTGCGTGAGAACCTGCGTCCGGCTGGACAACAAGGTCCGGTACGCGCTGTACGACGGCCGGCGGCTCTACACGCTGAGCGACCAGACCGGTCCCGCAGCCTTCGCCGCGCGGCGGGTGGAGGTCAGCGGCGTCCTCGATGCGAAGCAAAGGATGATCGAGGTTCGGGCGATCCGGCCAATCTGAAGACGCCGCGGCTCGCGGCGGCTGCTGCTGAGACGGCCTCGATGGCGAGGCGAAAGCCCGGCGCACTCACGGGCTCCCTCATTCCGACCGGACTTGGCGTTAATCTGTGTCCAGGGGGAGGAGTGGATGTTTGGCCCCAGCCTCGAAAACGCGCTGATCCTTTCGCTGGTCCAGCTCTTGTTGTCCGGCCTGGTGTTTCTGGTGCTCTGCGTCACGCTTTGGAGGGAGCGCCAACGTGGGACCGCGCCGCCGGCCTTCGGCGTTCTGGCGCTGGTCTTCTTTCTGCTGTCGAGCCACCTGCTGCTGGCCAGTGTTGACGCCTACCTGGAACTTTCCGGCCCGGAGACGAGCGCTCATTTTCGCGGGCTCCACCTCGCGGTACAGGCGCTGGAGACGCTGGCGTTCCTTTCCCTGCTTGTGGCGTACCTTCCACGGGCGGCTGGCGGCCACTTGAGACTGCTGGCTTTTCCCGCCTGGGCCGGCGAGCCGGCAGCCGCGCAGATCAACCTGATCCTGCTGGCGGTGGTCGTGTGGCTGGGTTTCCACCGAAGGGAACGGCAAGGCTGGTTTGCGGTCTGGCCGCCGCTGGCGGTCTTGGTCTCCATGGCGTGCCGCGCGGGCCAGGGAATCGCCGGCGAGGCGTGGCGCGGGCGGCTTTGGAGCGCCGAAAAGATCCTCATGCTGGCCAGCCTGGTGCTGTTCGCGTTGCTGGTCGAGCGCAGAACGCGCAGCCTCCACCTACAGGTCTTTGTCCGGCTGAACCTGATTTTCATTGTGGTGGCCACCCTGCTGGTGCTGGTGATGACCCACGCCGAGCGCAGGCAGTTCCTGGCCTTTGAGCAGACGCGCCTGGAGGAGTTCTCGGAGTTTCTGCGCGGTCATGCCTTGTACTACCACCGGCGTGGGCACTCCGCCGAAGAAATCTTCAACAGTCCGGAGATCGTCCGAAAGGTCGTCTCGGAATTCGGCCTGATACCGGACCTGCGGGTGGTGCGCCTGTTTCTGCACGGCGCGCGGTTGGAAATGAGCATCAACAAGGCGGGCGAGGTGGATCAAAGCGTGGACCGCGCGGGGGACGGGCCGGCCGGCGAGAAGGTGCGCTTCCTCCGCGGGGAGCGCGTCAGCACGCTGGTCGTGCTGTCCATCTACGACCGGGAACAGACGATCGGAAGAGTGGAGCTGGACGAAACGCTGACGACGATCGACGCCGCGATCGGGGGGCAGATCCGCAGCATCTTCGGTGCGTTTACGCTGCTGGTTCTCGTCTCCGGGATGCTGATCAGCCTTACTGTGCGGGACGCGAACCGGACTATCCAAAGCCAGTACGAGGAGATCGACCGCGCCAACCGCCAGCTTCTGCAAGCCGCCAAGCTGGCCTCGGTGGGTGAACTGGCCGGCGGGGTGGCGCATGAGATCAACAACCCGGCCGGGGTCATTCTGGCGCGCACCGATTATATGCTGGCGGTGGCCAGGCAGGAGGGCATCGGCGGAGAGCTGGTTGAGGGCGTCGAGGTGGTGCGGCAGCAGGCGCGGCGGATCTCGGAGATCGTCCGCGGCTTGCTGACCTTCGCGCGCCCCTCGCCGTTGCAGGTGCGCAAGATCGATCTCAATGAAGTGGTGGAGCGCAACCTCGCCCTGGTCGGCCCGCAGTGCCAGACCGCGGGCATCACCTTACACCGCCGTTTCGCCCAGGGCCTGCCGCCGCTGGAGGCCGATCCGGACCGGCTGGGGCAGGTCTTCGTCAACATCCTGAACAACGCGATTGGCGCGATGCCGCAGGGAGGCACGCTGAGCGTGACCACCGAATTGCGAGACTCCCACACCGCCTTCGTGAAGATCTCCGATACGGGGTGCGGGATTCCCGAAGAGCGCCTGCGTAAGATCTTCGACCCGTTTTTCACTACCAAGAAAGCCGGCCAAGGCACGGGGTTGGGCTTGGCCGTCAGCTACGGTATCATACGGGACCACGGCGGCGAGATCCAGGTGGAAAGCGCGGCGGGCCGGGGATCCACGTTCATCGTGCTGCTGCCCGTCAAGAGATGACCCCATGGATGCCAAGCGGATTCTGATCGTTGACGACGAGCCGGACATGCGGGAAACCTGCCGCAAGATCCTGGCGCGCAAGGGCCACGCGGTCTCGGTGGCGCCGGACGGGACGACGGCGCTGGAGATGCTGCGCCAGCAGCCGTTCGATCTGGCCATCGTGGACCTGCGGCTGCCCGACCGCGACGGCATCTCGGTGCTCCGGGAGGCCAGGCAGATCCATCCGGACCTGGCCGTCCTGCTGATCACCGCCTACGGAACGATCGACACGGCCGTGGACGCGGTTCGGGAGGGCGCTTTTGACTACCTTCCCAAGCCGTTTTCGATGGCCCAACTGGAGGTGGCCGCCGAGCGCGGGCTGGAGCACCGGCGGCTGGTCGAGGAGAACCGTGAGCTGCAACGCCGGCTGCGCGAGGCCACCCATTTCGATGAGATCGTCGGCGCCAGCCCGTCGATGGCCGCCGTGCTCGACGTGGTGCGCAAGGTGGCGCCGGCCGAGGCCAATGTGCTGGTGCGCGGCGAGAGCGGAACTGGCAAGGAGTTGATCGCCCGCGCCATCCACGCCGCCAGCCGGCGTTCGGAGGCGCCTTTCGTGCCCATCGACTGCGCTTCGCTGCCCGAGAATCTCCTGGAGAGCGAGATGTTCGGCTACGAGAAGGGCGCCTTCACCGGGGCGACGGCCAGCCGGCGCGGCCTGCTTGAGTCGGCCGCCCGCGGCACGCTGTTCCTCGATGAGATCGGCGACCTTTCCCCGAATATGCAGGCCAAGCTGTTGCGCGTCTTGCAGGAGCGTCAGTTCCGCCGCGTGGGTGGCCGGACGCTGCTCGAGCTGGACACACGGGTGATCGCCGCCACCAACCGCAAGCTGGAGGAGATGGTGCGGCAGGGGACCTTCCGCGAGGATCTGTTCTACCGGCTCAACGTCGTTTCCATCGAGTTGCCCCCTTTACGGGAGCGGGCCTCGGACATCGCCGCGCTGGCCAATCACTTTCTGAAGTGCTTCTCCAAGGACAGCGGCAAACATCTGCAAGGCATCTCCAGCGCCGCGATGCTGGTGCTGGAGAAGTATCACTGGCCCGGCAACGTGAGGGAATTGAGGAATACGATCCAACGGGCCGTCTCGTTGACTGAGGCCGGCCAAATCACTCCCTTGGATCTTCCGGACCAAATTCTCGGGGCCATCCGTGGCCCCGGGTCCTCCCTTGCGGGCTCTTTCCGGCAGGCCAAAGAGAAGATGGTGCGTGAGTTCGAGCGGGCCTATCTGCGCGATCTGCTGGTCGAGACCGGCGGCAACGCTTCGGAAGCGGCGCGCCGGGCGGGCATGAAGCGGAGCGCGCTGCACCGTCTGCTGGCCAGGCACGGCCTGCGCGCCCCTGAGTTCCGGAAGTGAACATTCTTGTGACACTGTCACATCGGTGTGACTGCGAGTAATCCAGCCATTTCTTGCGTTCCCGAGCCGGGCCCTGCCTCATTCGGGTAATGGCCCTCCTGGCCGCGCCGCCCGCGCCTTAGCGGTTAAGTCTTTGAAAACGGGCCTTTCCCGTGACTGGCAACCAAGTTGCTTCTGGCAAGCGGCGGGAGTGACCCATGAAGAAAGCCAGTGGACTAGTCGTAACATCGTGTTTCCTGCTTAGTCTCGTTGCGCTGTTTCCGCCCGAAGCCCGGGCCATCCCGGCCTTCGCCCGGAAATACCAGACCAGTTGCTCAACCTGCCACGTCGCCTATCCGGTGCTGAACGCGTTCGGGAAGGCCTATAAGAACCGCGGCTACCGGATGCCCGGCGGCGAGGACAAGTTCATCAAGGAACGGCCGGTCAGCCTGGGGGCGCCGGCCTGGAAGCAGGTATACCCTGAGTCTCTCTGGCCGTCCGACATCCCCGGCGCCACCGTGGCCAGCTTTTGGCTCAGCTCGCAGTTCAAGGTGAATCCGAGCGCGGCCATCACCAACGAATTCGACGGCCTCAACGAGCTCTATGTGCTCGGGGCAGGCACGCTGGGCGAGTCGTTGTCGTTCTTCGCCGAACTGGAGGTCATCGACGGCGGCACGGTACCGACCGGCTTTGGCGCCGCCCTGCCGCGCGCGTTCTTCCAGTACAACCACTCCAGCAACAAGATCAACGTGACGGCCGGCCTGTTTGAGCCGCGGGCCGTGCTCACGCCGACGCGGCTGCGGATGATGCGCGTCAGCGACTTTCTCAGCAACCGCTACGGAATGCCGCCCACGGGAAACTCGTTCTCCCTGTCGCCGAACCAGCGGGGCCTGGAGGTGTGGGGCAGCGCCGAAGGCCCCGGTAATAAGGGCGGCGTGGAGTGGTTCGCCGGCGTCGTGAACGGACGCGACGCCGGCACGCCCTCCGGGGCCGCCGCTTACGGCGTGGCCGCCTTCAACAGCCGGTTTCAGTCGGCCCTGACCGCCGCCGGCCGCACCAATACCGAGAACAACTCCGACAAGGACTTCTACGGCGGACTGAACTACAAGATCGGCGGCATGGGGGTGCTGGGCGGCGGCGCGGCGGAGGAACTGAAACAAGCGGATAACTTCGTGGACAATTCAGCGACCCTCGGCGCCTTCTACTACCGCGGTATCGCTCCCACGCTGGTCACCCGCGACGGCCGGGAGGCGTTGCAGCGCGACGGCAACACGTTCCACCGCGCCGGCGCCAAGCTCGACGCCTACGTCGGCAGGGGCAACATCCTGGCCGGGATCCAGTTGAACCGCGACAAGATTCAGAACGTCTCGCGCAACTTCGACGAGTTGATCACCCTGGTCGAGGCGCGCTACGTCGCGGTGCCGTGGTTGATTCCGGCCATCCGCTTTGAAAACCTCAACCCCAATTTCGGCAAGGCGTTCTACCGCGTCACCACGCACGGCTCGATCATGATCCGGGCCAACGTACGGCTCTCGATCGAGGGCGTGGTCAGTGCCAACAAAACCGGCGACCCGTTGCGGGATTACCGGCGGTATGACTCCGGCAACGACTCGCGCATGCAGTTCCGGCTGGACTTCGCCTACTGAGGAACATGACCAAGCTGATTGCAGCCGGGCTATTGTGTCTTTCGCCCGCCTGGGCGGAGGGCATCCGCGGGACCGTGAAGGTCGCCGGCGCGCGGGATTCCGCCGACGTGGCCGTTTACCTGGACAAAATCCCGGGGAAGACCTTCGCCCCGCCGAAGGAGACGGTCATCCTGGATCAGGTCAATCTGACTTTTGTCCCCCGCGTGCTGCCGGTGCTCGCCGGGACGACGGTTGGCTTCCCGAACAGCGACGAGGTCCGCCACAACGTCTTCTCGCCCTCGCCGCCCAAGCGCTTCAACCTCGGGACTTATCCGCGCGGGGTTTCGCGCGCGGTCACGTTCGACAAGCCGGGCGAGGTGGCTTTGCTGTGTAACGTACACGCCGAGATGTCGGCCTACGTGATCGTGGTCGAGACGCCTTATTTCGCGGTGAGCCGCAAGGACGGCAGCTTTGAGATTAAGGACGTGCCGCCGGGCAAGTACACCCTCAAGACCTGGCACGAGAAGAAAAAGCCGGTGACCGCCGAGGTAACGGTGCCGAAAGGAGCGGCCGCCGAACTCCAACTCACGCTGAAGTAACTGGGCCAGGGCCATGCATGAGGCGACCATTCCGCTGATCGTTCTGGTGGTCTGGACCGCCGCCATCCTGGGGAGGATGCTATATGACGACAGACTCAGAAAGGGCAAGCAAGGCAGCCCCGAAGAACCGCCCCGTCCCGCGGGACCAGGAGCGCTATGACGGAATCTGGATCCCGCGCCGCGACCTCTTAGGCAAGCTGGCCTGGGGCGCCTTTCTGACGGCTGTCGGGGGCGTGGTGGTGGCCTCGATCCGGCTCCTCTACCCCAAGGTGCTCTTCGAGGCCACCCAGACTTTCAAAGCCGGTTTCCCCGAGGATTACGGCGTCGGCGAGGTGAGCGAGCGCTGGAAGCGGAAACACCGGGTCTGGATCATCCGCGCCGAGCAGGGGCTGTACGCGCTCTCGGCTAAGTGCACCCACCTGGGTTGCACGCCGAACTGGGTCGAATCGGAACAGAAGTTCAAGTGCCCATGCCACGGCAGCGGGTTCTATGCGAGCGGCGTCAATTTCGAGGGACCGGCGCCGCGCCCGCTGGAGCGTTTTCGCATTGCCCTGGCCGATGACGGCCAGATCCTGGTGGACACGAGCCGCGTCTTCCGCTCGGAAAACGGCGAGTGGGGCCACCCCGAGTCGTTCCTGGCGATCTGACGGCGGGGTACAGCCATGGGTCTGAAGAGCCGCGTCAAGGAGTCCGAACTCTACAAGTCGATCTTCCGCCACGGTTACTCGGGCACCGCCAGGAACCGAAACCTCACCATCCTGACCAACGTATTTCTACACCTGCACCCGCTGGAACTGCCCCGTGCCGCGCTGCGGTTTTCCTACACCTGGGGCCTGGGCGGCATCTCGTTCCTGCTGTTTCTGGTTCTCACGGTCACCGGCGTGTTGCTGATGTTCTATTACGTGCCGGACACGCGCCGGGCTTACGACGACATGAAAGACCTGGAGTTCGTCGTGCCCTTCGGCCTCTTCCTGCGCAACCTGCACCGCTGGGCGGCGCACGCCATGGTCATCACGGTCTGGCTGCACATGCTGCGGGTGTTTCTCACCGGCGCCTACAAGAAACCGCGGCAGTTCAACTGGGCGGTCGGCGTGATCCTGCTGGTCAGCACGCTGCTGCTCAGCTTTTCCGGTTACCTGCTGCCCTGGGATCAGATTGCGTTCTGGGCCATCACCGTCGGCACCAACATGGCGACGGCCACGCCGCTGCTGGGCGCCGAGGGACCATTCTCGCTGGTGAATTATGAAAACGACCTGCGCTTTATGATCCTGGGCGGGCGCGCGGTGGGCCAGAACGCGATGCTGCGCTTCTATGTGCTGCACTGCCTGGCGCTGCCGCTGGTCGCGGCCGTTTTCCTGGCGGTCCATTTCTGGCGGGTGCGCAAGGACCGCTTTTCCTCGCCGGTCGATCCGGGCCCGCCGGCGGAAAGCCCGGCCAAAGCGAGCGTCTGGCCGCACCTGGTGGCGCGGGAGTACCTGGCGATGGTGGTGGTGCTGGCCGCGCTGGTGGCCTGGTCGATCGTGGTGGACGCCCCGCTGGAAGAAATCGCCAGCGCGAGCAACACCCCTAACCCGGCCAAGGCGCCCTGGTATTTCGTCGGCTTGCAGGAGATGCTCGTGTACTTCGATTCCTGGATCGCGGGGGTTGTTCTGCCGGGCATGATCATCGTCGGGCTGATGCTGATTCCTTACGTGGATCCCACCGCGGGCGGGATCGGAGTTTACGGCTTTCGCGTTCGCCCGTACACGATCTCCGTCTTCCTGTTCGGTTTCTTGCTCTGGGTCGCGCTCATCTTGATCGGGCAGTATTTCCGCGGGCCGGGCTGGGGCTGGTACTGGCCGTGGGAAAGCTGGGAGGTCGCCAAGCCGCTCTACGAAAAGACGTGGAGTTTCCCGCTCTGGGCCGGGCTGCTCAGTGTCGGGGGCTTCTTCGGCGGCGGGATGCTGCTGCCCAGGCTGCTCAAGCCGGCGCTGTTCGCGGGGATGAGCCGCGGCCAGTACCTGGCGGTGATGTTCTCCCTGCTGGCGATGCTCGCCCTGCCGGTCAAGATGGCCCTGCGGCTACTCTTCAACGTGCACTACGTGCTGGTGACCCCGTGGTTCAACATATGAGCGGCGCCGCGGCAGTTGGGCCGCGACGCAAGAAGATCCCGGCAAGCGTGGCGGTGGTGGACGTGGACCGGTGTTCGGGCTGCGAAGTCTGCATCGTCTTCTGCCCGGTCGATTGCATTCTGCTGCTGCCGGACCCGGCCTCGCCGGGCGTCAATCCCGTCTGTGAGGTCGTCGAGGAGGACTGCATCGGGTGCGTCATCTGCGCCAGGGAATGTCCGTGGGAGGCGATCACCATGGCGCCCTACAAACCGGGGGTGGCCGCGTGATCCGGCTCTGGTCGGCTGTCTCCGGTGTGGCGTTGCTGGCGCTCTTCATTCTGGTCGTCTACCAGGAGGTCACGCCCGAGTGGAAGACCTACCAGCGGAGCTTCAACGGGATGGAGGAAGAGCGGTTAAGGTCCGACTTCGCCCGCGCCGAAGAGCGGTTGCGGAGGCCCGAGGCCAGAGCGGAACTCGCCGCTCTGGAACGCGAGCGCAGCCGGCTGCGGGCGCGTCTGGAGAGTCCGGAAGTTCAGCGCCGACGCCAGGAATCCCTGGCAGCGCTGCGCGAGCTGGAGGACCGCTTCGAGAAAGCCCAAGACCGCCTCGAAAAACTGCGCGCCGACTACCAGGGGCTGGAGCGCGATTACATCCTGGCTGCCGAGGGTCCCGCTCTCGTGGCATTGCGAAAGAAACTTGAGGCCGCCCGCGTGGCGGTGGCGCAGATCACGGCAAAACGGGATGAGGCCAGGCGCCAGGCGGACGAGCAAGCCGCCAGGGTGGCCGCCTTCACCGCCGAGATCAACGCGGTGGAACAGAAACTGGGCCAGGTCACGGCCGAACGAAGAAAGCTGGCCGCCGATCTGGCCAAGATTCGTGGGCGTCCGCTGGAGATCAAGCAGGTCCTTCTCGACGGAGGCACTCAGGCGGACCGCTGTACCACCTGCCACGCCGGCGAGACGCGGGACCTGTTTAACAGCGGGCCGGCCACCCGGCGCCGCCATCCTGTCTTCTACCTGGAGGACCACCCGCTGGAGAGATTCGGCTGCGCGCTTTGCCACGGCGGCCAGCCGCGCGCCACCACGATGCGAGCGGCCCACGGCCGCGTCGCCCACTGGTCCGCGCCGCTGATTCCGAATCCCTATCTCGGCGGCGCCTGCGGCAAGTGCCACCGTGATGAAGAGCTGCGCTTCGAGCCAGCCCTGGCCGACGGACGAAAGCTCTTCAGCGAAGCCGGCTGCAACGCCTGCCACGATGTGGAAGGCCTGCGGCCGGTCGAAAAAGTCGGCCCGGACCTCAGTCGCGTCGGGGACAAGGTCTATCGGCACTGGCTGGCGCGGTGGCTCAAGAATCCCAGGGACTACTTGCCGCGGACGCGCATGCCGAATTTCGTGCTCGGCGAGCAGGAGATCGCCTCGCTGGGCGCGTTCCTGGCGTCTCTTCGCGCCCCGGCGCCGGGCCCTGAAGTCCGGCTGCCTTCCGACGAGCGGGCGATTGCGGCCGGCAAGAAGATCTTCTCGGATGCGCGCTGCATAAGCTGTCATTCGGTGGAGGGCCGCGGGGGAACGCTGGCGCCGGAGCTGAGCCGCATCGCCGGCAAGGTCCAGCCGGGATGGCTGCTGGAGTTCTTGCAGCAACCGAAACGACATGCGGCCAACAGCAAAATGCCCCGCTACCGTTTCCGCGAACAGGACGCCCGCGCCCTGGCGGCCTACATGCTTAACCGGTTCCAGGACGCTGAGTGGCCGCAGCGCGCAACCGCCGGACAGCCCGAAGCGGGCGGCGACCCGGCCCAGGGGCGCGCCCTGGTCCACAACTATGGCTGCTATGGCTGTCACGACATTCCCGGGTTCGAAAAGGCCGCCAAGGTCGGCGCGGAGCTGAATTCCTACGCCGACAAGGGCGTCGAGCGGCTTGACTTCGGCACCCTGAAAGGGATTCCCAAGGACTGGTTTGCGTGGACGCGGACGAAACTGAAATCGCCGCGGGTGTTCCGCGAAACCCTCAAGATGCCCGACTACGGTTTCAGCGAGGAGGAAGTGACGGCGCTGGCCGTGTTCCTGCGCAGCCTCTCCGACGAGGGCGTCCCCGCCGGCTACCGCGCCCCGCAGAAACCGGCCAGCACATACGTGCCGGAGGGAGCGTTCGGCCGGCTGGTGGAAGACCTGAACTGCCTCGTGTGCCACAGCATCCGCGGACGCGGCGGCACGCTGGCGCCGGACCTTACTTACGAAGGCAGCCGGGTGCGGCGCGAGTGGCTGGCCGGTTTCCTGAAGAACCCGCAGACGCTGCGCCTGTACATGCAGGAGCGCATGCCGAAGTTCTACCTCAGCGAGGACGAGATCGAAACCATCGTGGTCTACATGAAGCAGGTGCTGGTGAACGGGAGCATTCCAGAGCGGGCGTTCGCGCCCTCCGAACTCACCCCAACTCTGGCATCCGAGGGCCGGCGGCTCTACCACGAGAAGTTCGCCTGCCAGGCGTGTCACCAGCTCGGCTTGGAGGGAGGGGCCATCGGTCCCGAGCTGACCAACATCGGCCAGCGCCTGACCGAAGGCTGGTTAGTGGCCTGGTTGAAGGGGTCGGCCAAGCTGGTACCGAACGTGAAGGAGCCGCAATACAACATGAGCGACGAGGAGGCGCGGGCGGTGGCCGCCTTCTTGATCGCCGGCGCGGGCGAGCGCCGCCTGCGGGCCGCGAGGTGACCGCATGAGCCGGCGCTGGCGCATCATCTTCCTTGCCGCGGCCTTGGCGCTGCCGGCAGCCTGGTGGCTGCGGCCGGCCGGCTCACGGGCGGTCCCCGGCGGCGAGGCTAAGGCACAGCCGGCGATTCGCACGTCCCGCCTGGTGCAGGCCGGCGCCCGGCTTTACGCCGAAGTCTGCGTCTACTGCCACGGCGCCGCCGGGGACGGCTTCGGGCTGAACAGTCCTAATCTCGCCCAGCCTCCGCGCGACCACACCGACGCCGCCTATATGAGTTCGCTAAGTGACGACAATCTTCTTGCCGTGATCAAGTTTGGCGGCGCCGCACGCGGGAAATCGCCGCTGATGCCCGGTTGGGGTGGCCGGTTCAGCGACCGCGAGCTGGCCGCGCTGGCCGCGCACGTGCGGACGCTGTCCGGCCGGCCGCGGTAGCGGGGGCAAGGCGGGAGGCCTACCCCACCCGGCAGGCCGGGAGGCCTACCCTACTTTTTCCAGGAAGCGGGCCGCCGCTTCGATGCCGCGGTAGAAGTTCGGCAGGTGGAACTTCTCGTTGGGGGCGTGCAGGTTGTCGTCGGGCAGTCCAAAACCCATCAGCACGCTGGGGATGCCGAGGTGCTGCTGGAAGACGCCGACGATGGGGATGGAGCCGCCGGAGCGGATGTAGACCGTCTCCTTGCCGAAGACCTCCTGCATCGCCTCGGCGGCCGCGCGGATGAAGCGGCTGTCCGGGTCCACCAGCGACGGGCCGGCGGCGTGCAGGACCTTGAATTCCGCGCTCACGCCCTTGGGGCAGGCGCCCGCCACCGCGCACTGAAGTTGTCCCGCTGCCTCTTCCGGGCGCTGGTCGGCCACCAGGCGCATGCTCACCTTGGCGACGGCGCGGGCGGGGATGACCGTCTTGGCCCCCTCGCCGGTGAAGCCGCCGCGAATGCCGTGCACCTCCAGCGTGGGCCGCGCCCATACGCGCTCCAGCACCGGATACTCCGGCTCACCGGTCAGCTCTCGCGCGCCCATCTCTTTCTCGCGGTACTCCTGCTCATCGAACGGCAGGCGCGCCCAGGCGTCCTTCTCCTTCTGGCTGGGCGGAACGACACGGTCATAGAAGCCCGGGATCAGGATGTGCCCTTGCCGGTCCTTCAACGCGCACAGGATCTCGGCGATGGCCTGGATGGGGTTGGGCGCCGCGCCGCCGTACATGCCCGAATGCAAGTCGTGATCGGCCCCCTGGACGTGGATCTCACCGTAGACGATGCCGCGCAGGCCCACGCAGATCGTCGGCAGCTCCGGGGCGAACATCTCGGTGTCGCAGATGACGGCGGCGTCGGCGGCCAGCCGCGGCGGCCGGCTGGCCACGTAGCTCGCGATGTGCTCGCCGCCCGACTCTTCCTCGCCCTCGATGAGGAATCTGACATTCACCGGCAGGCTCCCCCGCGTCTTGAGCAGGCCCTCGACCGCCTTGATGAGGATGTAGGTCTGGCCCTTGTCGTCGCAGGCGCCGCGGGCGTAGATGTTGTCGCCGCGGATGTCCGGCTCGAACGGCGCCGACTTCCATTCCTCCAGCGGCTCGACAGGCTGCACGTCGTAGTGACCATAGAGCAGCAGTGTGGGTCTGCCCGGAGCGCCGAGCCACTCGGCATAGACCAGCGGGTGGCCGGAGCCTTCGATCAGCTCGGCGTTGTTCAGTCCGGCGGCGGCGAGCTCGGCGCGTACAAACTCGGCTGCGCGGCGAACGTCGGCGGTGTGCGCCGGCAGCGTGCTTATGCTGGGGATGCGAAGGAAGGCCTTCAGTCCCTCCAGGAACACGGCGTGGTTCTGCTGATAGTAGTTCATGGCTGCGGCCCTATGATAGCGCACGGCGCGAGGGTGGGCTACAATGTTGGGCATGGCCGGAGCGCTAGAAGGCATCGTCCCCGCCGTCGTCACGCCGTTCCGTGACGACGAGCGGATCGACTACACCGCCTGGCAGCAACACATCGAGATGCTGATCGCGAGCGGCGTGCACGGCCTGTTCGTAATCGGCGGCCAGGGCGAGTTCTTCGCCTTGGACGAAGAAGAGCGCGCGGTAGCCACGCGCTTCTGCGCGCAAACCGCGGCCGGCCGCGTGCCGGTCTACGCCAACGTGGGCGCGGTCACGACCCAGACGACGGTCCGGCTGGCGCGAATGGCCGAGGCCGACGGCGTGGACTACATCGTGGTCATCACGCCTTACTATCTCCGGCCCTCGGCGGACGAGCTGGTGGAACACTACGCCGAAGTCTGCCGCAGCGTGCGCCTGCCCGTGCTCGCTTACAACATTCCCGAGCGTACCGGCGTGGAGCTGACGCCGGCCATCCTGCGGCGGGTGGCCGAGGCCCAGGACAACTTCGCCGGGCTGAAGGACTCCAGCGGCAAGCTCGATCTGATTCCGGAGTACGTCGCGGCCGGACTGGCGGTCTTCATCGGCCGCGATCACATGATCCTAGAAGGGCTGAAGCGCGGTTCGGTGGGCGCGGTGACGGCCTGCGCCAACGTTGTGCCGCGCGCCTTCGTGGACCTGTACCACGCCTTCCGGGCCGGCAACCTGGAGGAGGCGCAGCACTTGCAGGCGCTGGTCGAGCCGCTGCGGCAGGCTTTCGGCCTGGCCACCTTCCCTTCGGTGGTGAAGGAGGCGATGAACATGGCCGGGCTGGCCGGCGGGCGCTGCCGGCGCCCGGTCGGGCCGATGCCGGACGAGGCCCGGGGGCAACTGGCGCCCATCCTGGAGCGCTTGCGAGCCGAGGGCTACCTGCCCGAGCCGGCCCGGCTGGGCGCGGGAACGAAGTAAGGAGGGGCGTGATGAAAATTCCCGGGTTCGCAGTGTCAGTGTTTCTGGCGGTGACGGCGTTCGCCTATCCGCCCGCCGTTGGCATTCTCGGACAGTCGCGTAACTGCGTGGCCTGCCACCCGAACAACGGGCCGTGGAAGGAGACCGCGAGCGTCATCGTTGACATCCTCGACAAGGCCACCGGCAAGTCGCTGCGGCAGGCGGACGGCACATTCGTGATTTCGGCCAAACGCGGCGATTTGAAGACGGTAATCACGGTCATCGGCTGGCGGGCAGGGAAGACCGGCCCGGCCCCCTATCGCAATGCGTGGCTGTATGTGGACCCGAAGCGAATCGCCGAAGCCGGCTCGCTGAACAAGTTCGCGCCAGGGTGGGCGGTCAACCTTCCGATGTCTTGCCGTGTGGTGGGCGATCCGGTGGACGCCTATCCGGGCGCGCACGTCACCGCCTTGCCGATGACTGTGCGCGCCGGAGACGATGCCGCCGACGCCGAAGTGGAGCTGCAAGTGATGCTCACCCGTGGCGACTCGGTCAAGGCGAAGCCGGCCGAAGGAATGCTGGGCAACTACTTCGAACGAAAGGTGCGGCTCAAGGTGCAATAGATGCGTGCGCCCGGTGGCCCCGGCGTTCCATAATAGAAGGAAGGGGGCGCCACTGGGATGCACGCCAACCGTCTGATTCACGAGAAGAGTCCGTACCTCCTCCAGCACGCGCACAATCCGGTGGACTGGTATCCGTGGGGCGACGACGCCTTCCGTAAGGCGCGCGAGGAAGACAAGCCCGTCTTTCTCTCGGTCGGTTACTCGACCTGCCACTGGTGCCACGTGATGGAGCGCGAATCCTTCGAAGACCAGGAGATCGCCGCGCTGCTCAACCGCCACTTTGTGTCCATCAAGGTGGACCGCGAAGAGCGGCCCGACGTGGACCGCATCTACATGACCTTCGTGCAGGCCGCCACCGGTTCAGGCGGGTGGCCCATGTCGGTGTTCCTGACGCCGGAGCTGAAGCCGTTCCTCGGGGGGACGTATTTCCCGCCTGACGACCGAGGGGGCCAATTGGGGCTTCGTTACCTGCTCGAGCGCATCGCGGAAGCCTGGCGGCTCGACCGCGAGAAAATCGTGGCTTCCAGCAGCACGGTGCTGAAGCAACTGCGGCGCTACGCCGAGGCGGCGCCGGCAGCAGCCCGGCTGGATGAGTTGGTGCTGGAAGCCGGCTTCAACGTGTTTCGCCGTGGCTTCGATCCGCTGCACGGCGGTTTCGGCGGCGCGCCGAAATTCCCGCAGCCTTCGGTGCTCCACTTCCTGTTTCGCTACCACCACTACCGCTGCAACCGCGAGGCACTGGACATGGCGCTGGCTACGTTGCTGCGGATGGCGCTGGGCGGGATACACGACCATCTCGGCGGCGGCTTCCACCGCTACTCGGTGGACGAGCGTTGGTTCGTGCCTCACTTCGAGAAGATGCTCTACGATCAAGCCCAGCTCGCCATCGCCTATCTGGAGGCGTTCCAGGTCACGGGGGAGCAGTTCTACGCCGAGGTCGCCCGGCGTACCCTCGACTACGTCCTGCGGGATCTGACGCATGACGAAGGCGGCTTCTACTCCGCCGAAGACGCCGACAGCGCGATCGACCCCGCCCATCCCGGAGCGAAGCGCGAAGGCGCCTTTTACGTGTGGACGCGAACGGAGATCGAGCAGGCGCTTGGACAGCCGGAGGGGGAATGGTTCTGTCATCACTGCGGCGTCGCCGGGAAAGGCAACGTACACGACGACCCGCACGGCGAGTTCGCCGGGCAGAACATCCTCCACGAGGCCCGCGAGGTGGAAGAGACCGCCGCGCACGCCGGCAGGCCGGTCGAGGAGGTCCATGCGGCGCTCCGCGAGGGCCGGCAGAAGCTGCTGGCCGAGCGGTCTAAGCGCATGCGGCCCCACCGCGACGACAAGATCCTCACCGCCTGGAACGGTCTCATGATCTCGGCCTTCGCCAAGGCGGGGCAGGTGCTGGAAGAACCGCGGTATCTGGAGGCGGCCCGGCGCGCCCGCGATTTCATCGTGCAGCACCTCTCCGCGGGCGAACGGCTGCTGCGGCGCTACCGTGACGGCGAAGCCACCATCCCGGCCTTTCTGGACGATTACGCGTTCTTTGTCCAGGGCCTGCTCGATCTTCACGAGGCGCACGACCAGGACCTGGCAGTAAAGCTGACCGAGACCCAGATCGAGCTGTTTGAAGACAAGGAGAACGGCGGCTTCTTCAGCACGGCGGCCGGGGACGGCAACCTGGTGCTGCGGATGAAGGACGACCACGACGGCGCCGAGCCTTCCGGCAACTCGGTGGCGGTGCTGAATCTGTTGCGGTTGGCTGAGATGACCGGTCGCCAGGACTTCCGTCAGGCGGCGGAGCGAACGCTCGGCGCCTTCGCCTGGCGCCTGTCGAACGCCCCGGAGAGCCTGCCGGCGATGCTGGCGGCGTTCGGATCGGCGGGCGCTCCAAGCTGTCGAATATGAGAGAATCTTAATTTCGCGATCCCGCCCGGCCGCGAGGCTGGCGAGGCGGTTCACTGGAGGCAAAAATGCAAAGGGCAGGAGCAGTTACTCTCAAGGGCAACCCCCTGGCCGTAATCGGGCCCGAACTCAAGGTCGGCGACCAGGCGCCCGACTTCGAATGCGTGGACACTGGTCTGAAGCCGGTCACGCTAGCCGGCACCGGCAACACGGTGCGCATCTTCAGCGTGGTCCCGTCGCTGGATACGCCGGTCTGTGACGCCCAGACGCGCCGGTTCAATGAAGAGGCGGCCCGGCTCGCTGGTGTGGACATTTACACCATCAGCGTGGATCTGCCTTTCGCCCAGAAACGTTGGTGCGGCGCCTTCGGCGTGGACCGGGTCAAGATGCTCTCCGACCACCGCCAGGGTTCGTTCGGTGTCGCCTACGGGACGCTGATCAAGGACCTGCGGTTGGAGAGCCGGGCGATTTTCGTGATCGATCCGGCCAACGTGATCCGTCACGCCCAGTACGTCCAGGAAGTGACCGACTTCCCGGACTACGACGCGGCGCTCGACGTGGTGCGCTCGTTGATCGGCGCGGCTGGCGCGGTGGCGTAGCTGCGGGCTGAAGCCCGCAGCGGCACGCTGAAGCGTGCGCCACGAGGCTGGCGCCGGTCCCGCGTCAGCGTCCGGCGGCCGTGTCCAGCGCGGCGCGCACCTTGCGGCCCAACTCCGCCTGCGTGAAGGGCTTCTGAAGGAAGCCGGCGTCCGAGTCCAGGATGCCGTGGCGGGCGATCACTTCGTCGGTGTAGCCGGAGATGTACAGCACCGGCAGATTCGGACGCGACTGGCGCAGCCGTTCCGCCAGCTCGCGGCCGCCCACCCGTGGCATGATGACGTCGGTGACCAGCATCTGTATCGATTCCTGCTGCCGGTCCCAGATCTCCAACGCCTCGGCGCCGTCGTCGGCGGTCAGCACGGTGTAGCCCTGCCGGCGCAACATGTCCGAGGCCATATCGCGGACTTCCTGTTCATCCTCGGCGAGCAAGATCGTCTCGGTGCCTCTCTGCGGCCCGCGCAAAGCGGTTCGCAGCTCGCGCGGCTTGGATCCTTCGCGCGCGACCGGGAAGTAAATCTGGAAGGTGGCGCCCTGACCGGGCTCGCTCTCCACGCGGATCTCGCCGCCGCTCTGCTTGACGATGCCGTAAACGGTCGAGAGACCCAGGCCGGTTCCCTTTCCCTTCTCCTTGGTGGTGAAGAACGGCTCGAAGATTCGGCTCCTGGTTTGTGCGTCCATGCCCGTGCCGGTGTCACTGACGGTGAGCAGCACGTAGCGGCCCGGGTTGACATTGGGCGGACCGGGGCGCTCTTTTCCCAGCTCGAGCTCCTCGGTAGTAATCGTCAGCTTCCCCCCGGCGGGCATGGCGTCGCGGGCGTTGACCACCAGGTTCATGATCACCTGGCCGAGCTGTCCCGGATCGGTTCGCACCCGACGGAGGCCGGGTTTCAAGGCCACCGACAGCTCGATGTCCTCGCCGATCACGCGCCGGAGCATCTTGTTCATCCGGCTCACCACCCGGTTCAAGTCCAGCACCTTGGGCTGGAACACCTGGTGGCGGCTGAAGGTGAGTAACTGGCGCGACAGCGTGGTGGCCCGGTAGGCGGCCTCCATGATCGGCTCCATGTCCTTGCGCAGCGGGTCCTTGGGCCGGAGGCTGTCCAGCACCATCTGGCCGTAGCCGCCGATGATGGTGAGCAGGTTGTTGAAGTCATGGGCCACGCCGCCGGCCAGCCGCCCCAGCGCCTCCATCTTCTGCGACTGGCGGAGCTGGTCCTCCAGCAGCTTCCGCTCGGTGACGTCCCGGATGATGCAGGTGAACAACGCACCCTCCTCGGTTTCCACCGGGCTGAGATCGATGTCCACCGAGATCTCACTGCCGTCTTTGCGGCGGGCGCGCGGGTCGGCTACCGTGTCCATCGTGCGCAGGAGCGGATAGGATAGGCAGCCGGTGCGGAAGCCGGCGTGCCGCTCGCGGTAGCGGACCGGGATCAGGGTCTCCACCGACTTGCCGAGCAGCTCCTCCCGCTGGTATCCGAAGATCCGCTCGGCCGCCTTGTTGAGCAGCACGATCCGGCCCTGGCGGTCGATCTGAAAGATGGCGTCGGGCGCCGCCTCCATCAGCTCGCGGAACCGCGCTTCCGCTTTCACCTGGGCGCGGGCCGCCTCGGCGCGGGCCAGCAACTGCGCCCGCTCCTCTTCGGTTCGCTTGCGCTCGGTGATGTCGGTGAACATCCCCAGGAGGCCGGCATAGCGGCCCTGGCTATCCGACAGCGGGGTAGTGCGGACGATGGCCCACAGATCGGCGCCGTCCCGCCGCTTCAGCCTGACGTCCATGTCGGAGTGCGTTCCCTGGCTGCGCGGGGGCAGGTTCTCCCTGGCCTGCGCAGCCGCTTCCTCGTCCAGGAAGGCAAACACCGGCTGGCCGGTCATCTCCTCGACCGTGTAGCCCAGCATGGCGGCCATCGCCGGATTAACGAAGGTGGTCCGGTGGTCCGCGTCGATGATCCAGATGCCTTCGGCGGCGGTCTCGACCATGCGACGGTATCTTTCCTCGCTCTCCCGCAGGGCCGCTTCGGCACGCTGGCGCTGGAGATTGCGCTCCATGCTCTCCACGGCGAAGGAAACGTCGGCGGCCACTTCCTCCAGCAGGTCCGCATTCTCCTCATCGAAGAAACCCGGCTCAGCGGCGTAGAGGTTGAAGGCGCCGATGACACGGTCTTCCAAACGGATCGGAAAGGAAGCCGAAGAGCGGTAGCCGCGGCGGACGGCTTCGGCCCGCCACGGCAGCATGCAGGGTTCGCGCTCGATATCGTTGCAGATGAAGGCGCGGCCCTGGCGCAGCGCCCTCCCGGTCGGGCCCCAGCCCTCCGGCTCGTCGTTGACCGAGATGCGGATGTTGTCGAGGTAGCCATCCTCGACCCCCGCGTGCGCCACCGGCGCCACCCGCCCGGTCTGTTCATCCAGCAGTCCGAACCAGGCCATCCGGAACAGGCCCTGCTCGACGGCGATGCGGCATACCTCCTGGAGGAGCCGGTCGCGGTCCTCGGTCCGCACCACCGCCTGGTTGAGCTGGCTCAGCACCGCGTGCAGCCGGTTGAGACGGCGCGCCTTCGCTTCGGCCTGCTTGAGTTCGGTGATGTCTACCAGCGTCCCTTCCAGCAGCGTGGGATCGCCCAGCGCATCCTCCACCAGGGTCACGTTCTCCAGGATCCACAGCGGGCTGCCGTCCTTGCGCCGCAGCCGTACTTCGAAGTTGGTCAGCGTGCGCGTCTGGAGGATCTGGCGGATGAACCGGTCCCGGTCGGCCGGATCGACGTAGAAATCCACCGTGCGGCAGCGCAACAGCTCCTCGGCCGAGGAGAAGCCAAAGATCCGCGCGCAGGCTTCATTGCACTCCAGCAGGCGGCCATCCAGGGTGGCGCGGTAGACGCCGGCCACATTGCGCTCGAAGAGCTGGCGGTGACGCTGCGCGAAAGCCTCAAGCGCTTCCAGCGCCCGCTCCCGCTGATCGCGCAGCGACTGGTCCTCCAGGGTCTGGACCAGGTCGTTCGCGCCCTGACTCTTGACTGGCATCAGGTACTCTATTGTACCTGAGCCGCGGGCGCCGCCTGTGACATAATCGCCTCTGTGAGAACCGCCGTCTGCCTCCTTGCGATTGCACTGCCTCTTCCTTTGCCAGCTCAGCCTGATGACGCCCCCTGGCGCCGCATGCAGGAGAGCAAGCAGCAGGTCACAGCGTACCTGGTGCGGGAGGCGCGGGCCATCACCGACCGCGCCGCCGAAGAGATCCGCTCGGTGGAGACCTGGGAGAAACTGCGAGCGCGCCGCCTGGAGGAGACGCGCCACATGCTCGGGCTGCTCCCCTGGCCGCCGCGCACCCCGTTGCGCGTCCAGGCGGCCGGCGTCCTGGACAAAGGCGAGTACACGGTGGAGAAGATCGCCTTTCAGAGCCTGCCGGACTTTTACGTCACCGCTAACCTCTACGTGCCCAAGCAGCGCGAGGGGCGCCTGCCCGCGATCGTCTACGTCTGCGGCCACTCCCACTCGCCCTACGGCGCCAAGGCCGAGTATCAGCGGCACGGCATCTCGCTGGCCCGCAACGGCTACGTGGCCATCATTCTCGACCCCATCCAGATCGCCGAGCTTTACGCCATGCATCACGGTCTCACCGGGCAGGAGATGCCCGACTGGTACTCGCGCGGCTACACGCCGGCCGGCGTCGAGGTCTGGAACGCCATGCGCGCCATCGATTACCTGGAAACCCGGCCCGAGGTGGACGCCGCGCGCATCGGCATGACCGGCCGCTCCGGCGGGGCCGCCATGAGCTGGTTCACCGCCGCCGTTGATCCCCGCGTCAAGGCGGCCGTGCCGGTGATGGGCATCAGCACTTACGCCGCCAACGTGCGCGAGAACACGCAGCGGCTGCACTGCGATTGCATGTTCCTCATCAACACCTTCGGCCACGACATGATCCACCAGGGCGCGCTGATCGCGCCGCGCCCGTTGCTGATGGCTCACGGCCGCAAGGATGCGCTCTTCCCGGTGGCCGGCTATAAGGAGTTCGAAGAGAAGGTCGGCGCCCTCTACCGCGCCTACGGGCGGGCGGACGACTTCCGGAACATCGAGGTTGACACCGCCCACCAGGACTCCGACTACCTCCGCGAGCAGGCCATCCGCTGGTTCGACCGCTATCTGAAGAACACGCCCGAACGCAAGCTGGCGATGGACTACACCAACGCGCCTGGCGAGAGCCTCGCTGTGTTCGGCGGCAAGCCGCCGGCCGCCGCGCGGAACTTCCGCGTTCACGAGATCCTCACCGCCGGCCGGCCGTCGCCGCGTTATGCCAGCCTCGGCAAGTGGGAGGCGCGGCGCAAGGAGTTGCTGGCGCTGTTGCGGGCCAACGTCTTCGGCGCCCTACCGGAGAAGCCGGATGAATGGACTCTCCGGCAGTCTGGCAAGGAGGAACTCGAAATCGTACCGGCCGGGGGCGTGCCGCTGCGCGCGCTGCTGCGCCGGCCGGCCAAGCCGGACAAGCCCTTGCCCGCGCTCCTCTACGTGGCCTCCGATGGCGAAGACGCCCAGACGATTTTCCAACTGTTGCGCGGGCCGCGCACCGGCGGCCACGTGCAACTGGCCCTCTACCCGCGCGGCGCCGGCGAAGTTCCCTGGGAGAAGAGTTTTTGGAGGGCCACGCTGCGCAACGCGATGCACGTGGGCCAGACGGTCGATTCCATGCGGCTGGCCGACGTACTGCTGGGCCTGGAGGTATTGCGGAAGCAGCCGGGTGTCGATCCCGACCGCATCCTGGTGCTTGGCCAGGGTGTCGCCGGTGTGCTCGGGCTCTACGCGGCCATTCTGGAGCCGCGCCTTCACCAGGTGATGCTCATCGATCCGCCCTCCAGCCACGTCGAGGGGCCCATCTTCCTGAACGTGCTGCGCTACACCGACCTGCCCGAGGCGGCCGCGCTGCTGGCGCCGCGGCGGCTGTCCTTCTACGCGCGCATGCCCGCCGCCTATCTGCACACGCGCCACGTCTACGCGCTCTACGGCAAGCCCGATGACCTCTTCCTGTCGATGCACATCGACGGGGTGCTGGAAGGCCGCTACGACCACGGCTTCGCTTCGGGGCGGTAGCTTTCCACAGCCTCTCCACCGCCCACTACCCACTGAAGGCCGTGCTGCGGGGTTGACCGCGGGGGGGTGGGGTGTACATTTGACCTGTCCGGGAGTCAAAATGGAAATTTCGGTCAATACTCAACTGAGCCGAGCCGCGAGTCCAAGATGGAAAGCCCGGCCAGGAAGATGGCGGGGCATGGGAGAGACGCCCAGCGGCCCGCGGAGGTCCAACGTATGTTTCGCCTCTTATGTTCTCTGTTCTTCGCGTTGCTCGTGACCGTGCCCGCCAAGGCTCAGATTGGGCGCGCCTCGGTCTTGGGCAACGTGACCGACCCGAGCGGGGCGGCCGTGTCCGGTGCCGCGGTTCTCATCACCCACGTACCAACCGGGACGGTCTTCAAGGGCTCGACGACGGCCAGCGGCCTGTACCAGATGCCCGGGCTGCCGGTGGGCGAGTACCGCGTTGAGGTGGAACTGCAAGGATTCCGCCGCGCGGTGCGCACGCTCCTGCTGCAGGTGGACGACAGCACCAGGCTCGACTTTCAGCTTGAAATCGGCAACGTAGTCGAGACGCTGGAAGTGCGCGAGGCTGCTCCGCTGGTGGACACAGCCAGCGCCACGGTGGGCAAAGTGATCGAGAACCAACGCATGACCAGCCTGCCGATTAATGGCCGCTCGGCGATGGCCCTGGTCATCCTGACCCCGAACGTCCGCTCTCACGCCGTCTCCGCCCACGGCTTTGCCGATCGCGGACTGCTGATCACGGCGTTCTCGGTCAACGGCGGCCCCGCCGGCATGAACAACATCACCATCGACGGTGCCACCAACATTAATGCCCGCGCCGGGGACACCAACGTCAATCCCGGGGTTGACAGCGTGCAGGAGTTCAAGGTTCAGAGCGGGGTGATGTCGGCCGAGTACGGCTACACGGCCGGCGGTGTGGTCAACATGGTGACCAAGTCGGGAACAAACCAGTTCCATGGGAGCCTCTACGAGTTCCTGCGCAACGACAAACTCGACTCGCGCAACTTCTTCGCCGCCAGCCGCGCGCCCTTCCGCTACAACCAGTACGGCGGCGCTGTTGGCGGCCCCGTGCGCCGCGACCATACCTTCTTCTTCTTCAACTTGGAAGAGTGGAAGTTTCGCCGCTACTACACCACCATCGGCACCGTCCCCACCGAAGCTGAGCGCCGCGGCGATTTCTCGCTCCTGCGCGACGCCGCCGGCGTTGCCATCCCCATCCATGATCCGCAAACCACTCGCGCCAACCCCGCCGGCTCGGGCTTCGTTCGCGATGTGTTCCCCAGCAACCGCATCCCTTCCGGGCGGCTGGATGGCGTCGCGCAAAACATCGTCAATTACTTTCCGCTCCCCAACCGCACTCCCACCAACGCCTTCACCAACTCCAACAACTACCGGGCCAACCTGAGCGCGGCCCGCGACGCTCGCCAGCTCGCCATCAAGATCGACCACCGTTTCACAGCCAAGAACCTGGCCTTTTTCCGCTACCTGCTCTGGAACCACAAAGATGACAACGGCGCTACCGGCGAAAGTTACTTCTCGGCGCCGGAGGCAAGGCTACGCCAGGACGACTACACCAACCGCAACTTCTCGTTCGGCGACTCGCACTTCTTCTCCTCCGCTCTCATCCACGACTTCCGCTTCAACGTCGCCCGACAGTACTTCCCCTTCGCCGGGGCCGGAGCGGGCAAGAACCTCGGCCGACAACTCGGCTTGCCCGCCTCGGTCCCCGACATCACGATCCCGCGCGTCGTCATTCCCGAGGTGCAAGCCTTCCCCGGCGGCTTCGCTGGCTTCCAGGGCACCAACGCCATGGACACCTTCCAGTTGGGCGACAGCCTGACCCACCTCCGCGGCAAACACGCGCTCAAGTTTGGCGCCGAGATCCGCCGCCTCATTTCTCACTCCAACTCCTGCAGCGCCTGCTCGGGAACTTTCAACTTCAACTCCCGCCTTACCGCTAACCCCCAGCGCCTCGCTGGCACCGGCTCCGGACTGGCCAGCTTCGTGCTCGGCGCCGCAGCGACCGCAAGCGCGGAAGCCAACCTGGGTCTTTCTTATCTCGCTTACGCGCAGGCATACTTCTTCCAGGATGATTGGAAAATCAGCCGTCGTCTTACGCTAAACATCGGGTTCCGCTACGACTACCAGCAGCTGGCGGCCGAGCGGAACAACGGCATCACCCGCTTCAACGGCGCCGCCGTCAACCCTGAGACCGGCCTGCCTGGACGCATGGAATACGCTGGCCGCGACTTCGGCCGCCGCCCAATCGACCCCGATCACAACGACTTCTCTCCCAGAATCGGCTTTGCCTTTGACATGTTCGGCAACTCGCGCACGGTGCTCCGGGGCGGCTACGGGATCTACTACCCGCTCACGTTCATCTATGCGCGCCTGTTCTCCGCCTTCGGCTTCCGCTCCTCCACCACCTATCAGCCCACAGGCGGCAACCTCGACTTCCCCGCCTTCCAGTTCTCGTCCGGCTTCCCCTTCCCGGTCACCCAACCCGCCGGGGCAGCCCTGGGCCCCAGCGCGTTCATCTCGCAGAACGTGTCGTTCGACGAAGCGGTTTCGCGCACGCCGTATTCGCAGCAGTTCACCTTCACCGTGCAGCACCAGCTTCCGGGCGGTTTCCTTGTAGAGACAGGCTATTCAGGCAACAAAGGCACGAAGCTCGGGGCGGGCAACTACGACTACAACCAGCTCGCCCCCCAGCACCTGTCGCTCGGCCGCTCCCTCAACGACCGCGTCGACAACCCATACTCGGGCCGCGTTGCCGGCGCCTTCGGCGCCGCAACCATCACCCGCCAGCAACTCCTACGCCCGTTCCCCTACTACGGCAACATCAGCGTCATCACGCCGCGCATGGCCAGTTCGATCTATCACTCGTTCCTGATCAACCTCGAGCGACGCATGTCGAAAGGTCTCGTGCTGCTGGCCTCCTACACCTTTGGCAAGGCCATCTCCGACGGCATCTTCGGCTATTCGCAGGCCGGCACCGAGCAGGTGAACATCCTCGATTATCAGGACGGCAAGTACGATCGGCGCTCCGAGCGCGCCGTAGACTCAACTGATTCGGCCGGGCGCTTCGTGTTCTCGGGCGTGTACGAATTGCCCATCGGTCCCGGCAGGCGGTGGAACCCTTCGCACGCGATCGCTCGGCAGTTGGCCGGCGGCTGGCAGGCCAACGGTGTACTGACCTTGCAGAGCGGTCTCCCAATCGTCGTCCGTGGCGCGAACAACTTTTTGGCTACACGGCCTAACTCCACCGGGCGCAGCGCGAAGCTCGAAAGACCAGGGATTGAGCGCTGGTTTGACACGACCCAGTTCGTCAACCCGCCGGACTTTACCTACGGCGACCTGGGACGCACGCTCCCCGACGTTCGCAGCCCAGGCCTTCGGAATATCGACTTCTCGCTGATCAAGAACACCCGCATCCACGAGCGTGTCAGTCTCCAGTTCCGCGCCGAGGCGTTCAACCTGCTCAATCACGCGAACTTCCTCGCGCCCAACGCCACGTTCGTCGCCGGCGCTGACGGACGCAACCGCGGCGCCACGTTCGGGACGATCACCTCGGCGCGCGACGCCCGGATTGTCCAACTTGCGCTGAAGCTGATCTTTTAATCAAAAGGACAAGCCATGCATCGCAGAGCCTTTCTCACCCTTCCCGCAGTTGCGCTCGGCAGCGCAGCCGCCGGGCGCAAGCCGCGCGTCGCCGCGATCCTCACCATCTTTACGCCAAATTCGCACGGCGACGTGTTCATGATGCGCCTGATCCAGGGTTACCGGCTCAACAAGAAAACCTGCCACCCGCGGCTCGACCTCGTATCCATGTACGTGGATCAGTTCCCTCCGACCGACATGGCGCGCGACTTGGCCGACGAGTACGGCTTCCGGATCTATCCGAGTATCGCCGAAGCCGTTCGCGCCGGCGGGAAGAAGACTGACATTGACGGCGTATGCATCATCGGCGAGCACGGCAACTATCCCAACAATGAGAAAGGGCAGAAGCTGTACCCCCGCAAGGAGCTCTTCGAACAGGTTGTGAATGTCATGAAGGAGGACGGCCACGTCGCGCCGATC
Organism: Acidobacteriota bacterium; assembly: GCA_038060875.1. Lineage (GTDB taxonomy): Bacteria > Acidobacteriota > Terriglobia > Bryobacterales > Bryobacteraceae > JBBTDS01. The sequence continues at coordinate 31,266 of JBBTDS010000704.1, forward strand.
TTTGTGGACAAGCACTTCTCCTACTCCTGGGACAAGGCGAAATGGATGTACGACACGGCACGGGAGATGAAGATTCCGCTGATGGCCGGCTCGACCGTCTCGCTGGCCTGGCGCGTCCCGCCGCTGGAACTCACCCCGAACATGGAGCTGGACCAGGCCCTCGTTGTGGGATTCGGCGAGACCGATGGGTACGGCTTCCACTGCCTCGAAGCTCTCCAGGCGATCGTCGAGAAACGCAAGGGCGGCGAAACCGGCATTGCCTCCGTCCAGGGTTTCCAGGGCGCCAAGGTCTGGGAACTTGGCGAGCAAGGCGTCTGGTGGCGGGAGCTGTTCGATGCGGCGCTCGCCCGCACGCCGTCGCGGGTGCCGGGCAAGCCGGAGGATCTGGTGAAGGAGCCGGTGTTGTTCGTGCTCAACTACCGCGGTGGGCTCAAGGGCCGCGTGCTGATCTGCAACGGGCTGCTGCGGAGCTGGGTGTTCGCCGGATTCACCACGGGCCCGCGGAACATCCTCGCCACCGACTGCCGCATCCAGTTCCAGCTTCACGGGCACTGGGGCTTCATGGTGCGCAACTTCGAGGACCTGGTGATCCATAAGAAGCTGCCCAACCCGGTGGAGCGCACGTTGCTCACCACCGGAGCGCTGGCCTTCGCCATCGACAGCATTCACCAGGGCGGCAGGGAGATCCCGACGCCGATGCTGGAGATCCGCTACCGTGCTTAGAGTGGCCGCGTTTCTGGCGCTTGCCGCCTCGGCCGCGGCCCAAAGCCGCCAGTACCAGGTCGTTGATGTCCAGGCCGTGCGCGCCAGCGGCGATGTGGCGCAGTGGGTGCGCAGCGTGACGCCTCCGGCGCAGTTGCCGGAAGTCCACTGTGAATTACTGATCGCCGGCGCCGGCATGGGTGGGGTAGGGGCAGCACTCCGCGGCGCATTGCGCGGCCACACAGTGTGCCTCACTGATCCGACCGACTGGATCGGAGGACAGGCGACCGCCGGCGGTGTGTCAGCCCTGGACGAGAACCGCTTCATCGAGTTCGCGGGCGGCACACGCACTTACTACGAGTTCCGCCACCGCATCCGCGAGCACTATCGGCGCAAGTACACTCTTGCGCCCGCGGTCGCCGGTCTGGCCGACTTCAACCCGGGCGGCTGCTACGTCTCACCCCTGTGCTTCGAGCCTGGAGTAGGCGTTCAGGCGCTGGAAGCGATGCTTGCGCCACACCACGCGCGGATCCGCCTTCTTTTGCGCACCGAGATCGTGGATCTCGAACTCGCCGCCGGGGTGATCCGCTCCGCGCTGGCCTGGCAGTTCGACAAGAACCAGTTCGTGCGCATCCGGCCGCGCTTCGTGCTGGATGCAACCGAACTCGGCGACCTGCTCCCGCTGGCTAAGGTGCCGTACGTCGTAGGTTCCGAGGCCCGGCGCGACACCGGCGAGCCGCATGCAGCCGAGCAGGAAAACCCCGCCTGCGTGCAGAGCTTCACTTACCCGTTCGCCATCGAACACCGGCCCGGCGCGCAAGCGCGCATCGCAAAGCCGCCGGACTACGAGCGCTTCCGTGACGGCCAGCCGTTCAGCTTCCGCCTCAGCTACGCGCCGGAGCTTGGCTGGAAGGGCCCCGTACAGTACTCGATGTTCGGCGAAGATCCGCCGATTCCCAACAATCAGTCGCCGCGTCCGTTCTTTGCCTGGCGGCGCCTGTTGGCCCGCAAGAACTTCGCCGGCCCCTCCAGCCCGCCCGAGGTGGCGCTCATCAACTGGCCACGGCAAGATTATCACGACGAGTCGCTGCTGGATCGGACACCGGAAGCTTTCGCCCGCGTGTTGCAGCAGGCCAAACGGCTCTCTCTCAGCTTTCTGTATTGGTTGCAGACGGATCTTGCACGAGACGACCGCCAGGGCAACGGTTACCCGGAACTGGTGCTGCGGCCCGACGTTATGGGGACAGAGGACGGGCTCTCAAAGTATCCGTACATCCGCGAGTCGCGGCGCATCAAAGCCCGCGCCACCGTGCTGGAGCAGGACATCGTGGCGGAGCACCAGACGGGCGCCCGCGCGCGCTGGTGCGCCGACTCCGTCGGCACAGCATTCTACATGGTAGACATCCACCCGTGCGGCGCCAACGAACGCGGGCGGATGATGATGCCGCGCCCGTTCCAGATTCCGATGGGCGCGCTCCTCCCGCAGGGCGTTTCGAATCTGCTGGCGGCCGCCAAGAACCTCGGGGTCACGCATCTCACCAACGGCGCGTTCCGGCTGCATCCGGTGGAGTGGAACACAGGGGAGTCGGCGGCGGTGATCGCGAGTCTGGCGTTGTCGAAGGGCACGCTCCCGGAGCCGTTCGAGGTCCAGAAGGAGCTGGTGAAAAGCGGCGTACCTCTGGTCTGGTTCGACGATCTGCCGGTGAGCCATGAGGCCTTCGCGGCCATCCACCTGGCCGCCATCCGCGGTGTCTACCCGCTTGGTGAAACGGATCTGCACGCTGCGCCGGACGCACCGGTCACGCGCGCCGAGGCTGCCCAGGCGCTGGCCGCGTTCTTCGGCCAGCCGGCGCTGAAGAACGGCCGGCCCGCGGTGGAAGCCTCGGTGATGGCCGCCATCGAGCGCGGCTGGATGGCATCGGATCACCGCAACTGGTTTCACCCGGACCTCCCCTTCTACTGGTCGGACTGGCGGGAGGACAAACTGCCGGCGCCGCTGCCGCAACTCGATAAGAGGCGCAACGGCCCGGTGACCCGGCGCGAACTGGCCGAACGACTATCCCGCGCCTGGCAATGAAGGAACCTTCCAGGCACAGGCGAACGTTCCTCCCCACGTTGGCCGCGGTGGAACCGGGCGTGATCAGCTCCTTGACCCACCAGGCCACATTGCCCGGTATGTGTTCGGCCCGGTGAGGGCTGCTGCCGTCCCTAAAGGAGTTCACGGGCCTTGGCCTGCCCACCATCAGCCTGCGATTGGCGGCGACGTTGGCTCGCTTTGGGTCTCCGGCTCATGGCCCAACGGATACAGGCGGCCTTCCGGCCCGCGCGCGGCGTCCCGCGGCCGGGGCGGATGCCGTCGTCACTCGGGGAGAGTTTTGCCTGAAGCTGTATCGGTTTCTGGAGAAGGCTCAATAATAAGAGACGGCGCCCACACGGCTTCACTTCGGGGCGGTAGCCCCCACTCCCCACTCCCGACTACCTGCTATCCTGATGCTATGCCCGAAGGCTACCTGCCGATCTTCATCTTCGCCGTGGCCGCGCTTGCCTTTCCCATCGTGGCGCTCATGGCGGCGAAGCTGGTGCGTCCTTCGGCGCCGGGGGAGGTCAAGCTGGAGGCCTACGAGTGCGGCATCCGGGCGGCTTCGGATTCCCGCGGCCGTTACACGGTGCGCTTCTACATCATCGCCATTCTGTTCGTCATCTTCGACGTGGAAACGATCTTCCTGTTTCCCTGGGCGGTTTACTACAAGCAGCTCGGCTGGTTCGGAGTGGCCGAGGTGGCGGTGTTTCTCCTGATCCTGATCGTCGGCTACTTCTGGGCGTGGAAGAAGGGCGCGCTGGAGTGGGTCTGAAGACCGCGCGGCCCCAGGCTTGTTCTATCCTATGAGTCTGCGGGCAAGCCGGGTGCAGGCTGTGTACGGGTATCGCTGTGAGCACTGCGAAGGCACGGTGAAGCCGCGGACTGTCGAGCGGGAGTCGTTCAAACACAAGAACGGGTTCATCATCCTGGAAAATGTGGTAATCGGCGTCTGTGATCGTTGCGGAAACAGATACTATAGCGCGGATATTCTCCATGCAGTCCATGAAATCAGCACGGGCAAGCGGATGCCCGAGAGGACGGAGACAGTTCCCGTGGCGCATCTCAACCCGGTGTGACGCGGCGCTCAACCTGGACCTTCAGGGAGTAATGCGTGACCGCGCGCCTGTACTACGACGACTGCTACCTCGCTGAGTTCCGGGGGCGCGTCGTTGAGCGAAGCGCGGACGGCCGCCGCCTCTATCTCGATCAGACCGCTTTCTATCCCGCCTCGGGCGGCCAGCCTCACGACCTGGGTGTGATTGCCGGCGTCGCGGTCCTCGAAGTGGTTGAGGAGGACGAGCGGATCGCGCACGTCACCGCCGCTCCGGTGACTGGCGACGAAGTCGCTTGCCGCATCGACTGGCCGCGCCGCTTCGATCACATGCAGCAGCACAGCGGGCAGCACCTGCTGTCGGCTGTGCTGGTCGATCTGTTCCAGGCGCAGACGGTCGGCTTTCATCTGGGCGCCGAGGTCTCCACCATCGACGTGACGGCGGCGTCGCTCGATCCGGCGCAAGTGATGGCCGCCGAGGCGCGCGCCAATGCGCTGGTCTTCGAGAACCGCCCCGTCCGGATCGCCTGCGAGCAGGCCGGCGCGGACCTGGACCTGCGCCGGGCGTCCGAGCGCGAGGGCCCGCTGCGGATCGTCACCATCGAGGGACTGGACCGCAGCGCCTGCGGCGGCACTCACGTCCGCGCCACCGGCGAGATCGGTCCCATCCTGATTCGCCGGCTGGACAAGGCGCACGGCTGTGCGCGGATCGAGTTCGTTTGCGGCTCTCGCGCGGTGCGCCGCGCCCGGGCCGACTTAGACGCGCTCTCCCGCGTCGCCCGCGTCCTTACGGCCCCGCTGGACGAGGCGCCGCAGTTGGTGGCCGCGCAGTCCGAAGCGCTCCAGGCGGCCGAGCGAGCGCGGCGGAAGCTGGCGGTGGAACTGGCCCGCTTCAAGGGCCGCGAACTCTACGAGGCGACGCCGCCGGACGTCGCCGGGCGGCGGCGGGTCGTGCGGCGGCTTCCTTCTGGCGCAATCGACGACGAGCTGCGCGCGCTGGCCCAGAGCTTCACCGCACAACCACAGGCGGTTTTTGTCGCCGCCATCGAGACCCCGCCGGCGATCCTCTTCGCCGCCGCGGCCGGCGCCGGCATTCACGCCGGCGAAGCCCTGAAAGCCGCCCTCACCGCCGTCGG